>JAAZNC010000085.1 GCA_012798455.1 Chloroflexota bacterium
AGGTGGTGCGGGAGACGCTGGAGGGCGAGAACGGGCAACTGCGGCTGAAGGCAGCCATGTACGTGCTGAGGATGTCGGGGCTGGAAGAGTATATGAAGTCGGAAGATCTGAGCGAGGAACAAACGGTGCAGGAGGCGCTGATGCAAGCGCTGCACGAGGTGGGGGAGGAGTTGGGGATCAAGTGAGGGATAAAGGAGGGTGGCAGATTTTCGGTTTAGACTACAACTGGCTATGCTCTATCAATGAGCATGAAAACAAGATAAATTTTATGTATCACTTAATGTATAATGTGATACATAAAATGATTTATGTGTCATAAATGATACACAAACATGAAAACAGAGTGAATAACATAATGGAACCATATACCCCTGAAAAGCTACCCATCGATTTAGCATCCATTAATTGGTCCAAGATAACGAAAAAAGTGAGTGAAGCCAGTGCAGCTTTGGCTTATTACAACGGAATTTTAGAGGCGATCGTCAATCCTTCAATATTTTTGACTCCACTGGAAACCAAGGAAGCTGTGCTTTCTTCTCGAATCGAAGGGACGGTAACAACCATTGACGAGGTTTTAAAATTCGAGGCTGATCTAAAGCCGGAAAGTATTTCAAAGCAGAATGACATCATTGAGGTGCTCAACTACCGCCAAGCTACCAGATTAGCCAGGGATTGGCTAAAGAAGGGAATGACATTCAATCTCACCCTGATCTGTGCTATACAGAAAGAATTGATGCAAGGTGTCAGGGGGAAAGATAAGCATCCCGGTGAAATACGGAAAGAGCAAGTATGGGTCGGACCGCAGGGTTGCACAATGGACGAAGCGACCTATGTGCCTCCAGAACCGCTTGGATTGAAAGCATATTTAAACAATCTGGTTGATTTTATGAATATAAAAGACCAGGAAGAATTAATTCAAACGGCGATTATGCATGCCCAGTTTGAAGTCATTCATCCATTTTATGATGGTAACGGACGAACCGGACGAATTCTTATTCCACTCTATTTGTGGTGTAAAGACAGAATATCTTCTCCATCTTTTTATATCAGTGAATACTTTGATGAGAATCGCGATCAATACATTCATAATCTACGTAGAATTTCTGAACTGAAAGATTGGGAAGAATGGATATTCTTTTTTCTACAGGCTGTTGCTGTTCAAGCAAAACGGAATGCCGAAAAGGCAAAGCAAGTGCTCGATCTATATGCGAATATGAGAAAAAAGATCGTTGAGATTACGAAATCCCCAAATGTGATGAAAGTGGTAGATACTTTATTTACCACCCCTATTGTGAAACGATCTGATCTCATCAATTTTTCCGGAGTAGAAGCGAACAGCGCCCATCGCATCATTGCGAAGTTAAAAAAAGAAAAAATATTATCTATCATACAGGAGCATTCCGGACGCTCACCGGAAATACTGGTATTTGATGCGTTATACCGACTGATCAGATAACATTCTAGTGTATCGCTTACTGCATAAAGTGATACACAATTAGATTTATGATTTGCCACCAAGATACAAGAAAATTCATAATGTTAAGGAAGGAAAGGTATGCTTCCATGAAGGGAGAATCCAGGATGTTTAAGTAGTGTTCTCATGCCAATTGGAGTGCTACAAGAGGTGGGGATAAGGGAGGGGTGAAAAAGAAGAAAAGAGGGTTTCTGGATTAGTCCCAATTAATAATCGTATCCAATTTAGGATGTTTATGGCTAGTTATTTTTGTTAACATCAGGCATTTCTATTCCTAAATTAACTCTGTGCGTATCATTGCAAAGATCACTTGCGAAAGAGTTTTTTTGCAGTATTTTCTAAGAATAGAAATAGATACAAGGAGGAAATATGAAAAAGGGATTTTCAAAAAAAACATTAATTGTGATTATTGTCTCGAGTATCTTGCTTTTATTTACTTGTATTCTAATTTAGACTTGAATATTATTGCTAGTCTATTATTATATACGTTTCCCAAAACGAATCATAAAAAAGTGTTTAATTGTAACCTTCTGGCACCTTTTGCTATCCACCAATGCCTGCTATTCTGCGTCGCTTAAGAAACACACCTGGAGCGCATTTTTCTGCACCTGTCTTGCCTGCTTCACGCTCAGCCCCACTTTCTCCACTGCCATCTTATATTTATAAAAAATATCAATGGTGCTGATGCTCGGGTCATCGTCGTTGGGGATGGCGTTGAGAGAGTGTGGGGTTGGTCAGACTTAGCGGCGGCAATGGAATGCCGCCCTACCGCTCCGAAATGAGGTATAGTAGAGTTGAAGCTGGGTTATCAGGAGGTGATATGTGGAATGGATTCCCTCATTTGAACCTGTCTGGCTGGGTGGATGGCTGCCACTGACCTTAGCG
>JAAZNC010000086.1 GCA_012798455.1 Chloroflexota bacterium
TACAAAGTTCTACTGATTGATCTGGATCCGCAAGCCAATGTCACCAAAGTCTTTATCAATCCAGAGGATGAAATTCCTTTGCAGCGATCCATCTACAATGCCCTACTGAATTTCTATCCTTTGGAAAATATCATTCAGGAAACGCAAACCAAAAATCTCTTCCTGGCACCATCCCATATCCGTTTATCCGGCACCGATCTGGAACTCAGCCAGGCCATGGACAATCGCAGCGAGCGATTGAAACGAGCGCTTGAACCGATTGTTCAACAGTATGACTACATTATTATGGATACACCACCTTCTTTGGGATTGCTGACGATCAACGCTTTGACTGCCAGCGAAAAGCTGATCATCCCAGTATCCACTGGATTCTTTGCACTAACCGGATTGGTACAGCTTCGGGAAACCATCCAAATGGTAAAACAAACGCAATTAAACCCAAGTTTAAGTATCCTGGGAGTGTTATGTACCTTTTTGGAACGCACCAATGTCTCGAAAGATGTAGAGAAGCAGCTGCGGGATTACTTCGGCCATCAGGTATTTAATCCCACCATCCCTAAAAACATCAGCTTGGAAGAAGCCCATTCCAATCACACGCATATCTTCGCATACGCGCCGAAAAGTCAGGGCGCACAAGCGTATAAAGCGCTGGTAAAGGAGGTGCTGGAGAGATGAAATCCACTGGATTGGCTGACAGTCCCCTGTTCATCAAGCCCAAGAAAAAAGAACACACCACCATGCCACCACAGTAGCAAGCGACCAAGATACCATGGTTGCCACTATCCAAACCAACCTCATGGAAATCGGCAAGGAAGCAGCCACCTATCGCCTAACGCTGAACGAGAAAAAGAAGATAGCCGAGATCGTTTACTCTTTGAAAATGAAGAACATCCGTATCACGGAAAACGCGATCATACGCATCGCGCTCAACGCTCTCTTATATGACTACGAAAAGGACAAGTCCAAAAGCATCCTCAAAAACTATATCCAATATAGAAGATAAGATGCCAAAAGATGTTGAATCAGTATTATTTGTATAGCGATAATACCTCAACTATGGTATTATCTACTTATGATTGGTACAGGCATTTCAGAAAAAGAGTTGCAGAATCTAGAATCCGCGCTTACCCGCTATGGCGCGGTGGTTTCCTTTGAGCAGCTTGCAGAAATCTTCCGGGAGGAACGTCCCTATCTCAGGAAGCGCATCAGCCAATTCGCAAGAAAAGGCTGGCTGTTCCGCATCAAGAAAGGCATGTACGTCATCTCCGACCTGCATTCGCGCGGTTCCCTGTCCATCTCCCAGTACGCCGTCGTGAACCTGCTGGTCGAGCCTGCCTATGTTTCCTTCGAATCTGCCCTGCAATATCATGGACTATATGACCAGCTTCTGAGCAAAGTGACCAGCGTTGCCACCAAACAATTTCAAGATAGGAATATTGATGGATATACCTTCTCATATATCAAGACGATTCCCGCTTATTTCTATGGCTGGGAAAGCCATCCAATGGACGGTCAAACCGTGAAGATCGCCTCCAAAGAAAAAGCGTTGATTGATCTCATCCAGTACCACCGCAGCCGTTATTCCGTCGACCTGGTATTGGAGAAACTGAGCAACTTCTCGCATGAATTCGATCTGGATAAACTTGTCGACCTTTCTTTTCAATCCACCATCGCTGCCCAAAGAATCCTGGGATTCGTGCTGGACTGCCTCAGCCTGGATTCGGAAAAGCTGACCCAAACCCTGAGAAAGCACCGCGGAACATCCAAGATCACCGATTCAGATGAGAATGTATTTAACAGCAAATGGAGACTGTACTATGACCGCTATTTCGAACGCTATGTCTGACCGATATCTCACCCGGGCTCAATTGGAGATCATCAATAAGCGAACGCTGCGCTTTCCCCTGCAGGTGGCAGAAAAGGATTACTTCCTGGCGTTGGCAGTTCAGAAGATTGCCCGATCATCTCTGGAAAAGAAGTTGGTCTTCAAGGGCGGAACGGCTATCCACCACTGCCATCTCCCCCAATACCGCTTCTCGGAGGATTTGGATTTCACCAGCCTGGATCCCAAGATCACCGCAGAGGAAATTCAATCTGCGCTTGAAACAGATGACCTATTCAAGGCACAGAAAATCTTCACGTCAGATTTCACTATCAAGATCGAGCGCCTGCAATATCAGGGGCTGCTTGGACAGCCTGGTAACATCAAAGTCGAGGTGGACTTTCAACAGAACGTCGTTTTACCAGCAAAAACTGTCATATATGAGAATGTATGGGGAGTGAACGCATCTCCGAAAGTGATGGACAAAAGAGAGATATGCGCCGAAAAGGTGCGGGCGACCGCGCAGCGCGCGAGATATCGCGATTTCTACGACTTATATTTCCTGCTCCACGAACTGAAGATCGACCAAATTGAAATGATGAACCTTCTCTGTAAAAAAGAGATCCGGACTCCCATCACGAAAGCGAACATGGTCAAAAATTGGACAATCGCCAAGGAACAGCAATTAAAAGATATGGGCAGCATTTATTGTAGAAAGACAGTGGAGAATCTTTTAATTGAAAAGATGATCGACACTTTGGAATTCGACAAGATTACGCCTGCATAAGATTACTTATCATTGACCATAATTAATAATGTGTTTCGTGCAGTACGCTCTTCTATTTTCCAACCGTGGCATCAAGACATCATGATACCAGGGGATCATGCCACCATGCAATCATAATAGGATGCAACCATGAATACAGGATACTATGCTACCAAGGTAGCGGGGTGCGTTTTTATTCTTGATAACTGAAATTTCATAAAGTTACATTAAATACAAGTCCTGATAGTGAGTAAGAGATGTCGTCTGCGAAATCCTGGGGCATTCCAAACCAGTTATGATCATGAACGTCTATATCCATGCATCGGTTAAGATGCAGTCTGAAGCGGCAAAACTGATGGAAAACCTGGTCACACCAATCCCCATTTCTCTAAAAGAAGACCAAAAACAAGAAATCTCTAGGTAAATTGGGTAATTATTTGCAGCAAATTGCACTCGAAAAAGGGGCATTAAATTTTTGGAGATTTATATCCCCCACTGGCGGGTGTTGGTAAATAAAAATACCGCATTGCTACGGTATTTTGAGTGACGCACCAGGGAATCGAACCCTGAACCTACTGATTAAGAGTCAGTTGCTCTGCCA
>JAAZNC010000087.1 GCA_012798455.1 Chloroflexota bacterium
GTGGGTTCGAATCCCTCTCCCTCCGCTGTATGACAGAATCTCGGGGAGGTGCCAGAGTGGCTGAATGGGACCGCCTGCTAAGTGGTTGTCGGGGGTTGACCTCGACCGAGGGTTCGAATCCCTCCCTCCCCGCTCTCTTTTTTATCTCCAATTTTAATAATCCCTTCAAATGACCCCTATGGAAGAAAAATGGTCTTCCGCCTGAGTTGTCATTCATGGTATAAACGGTAAATTATCTGCGCATTCATAGGAGATATCATGGAGCTTTCAAAAAAATCTCAACTCGTTCAGCATGTACTTGAACAGCATCACCTTTCTCTGGAAGTGGTCGAACTGGATGCCAGCACGCGCACTGCGCAAGAAGCCGCCGAAGCGGTCGCTTGCGAGCTCGGGCAGATCTGCAAATCATTGATCTTTCGTTCTGCCGATACTCCCCTTCTCTTCCTGGTGAGCGGCAAGAACCAGCTCAATGTTCCCAAAGTGTCTGCACTGTTGGGTTTTCCTCTCGAGAAAGCCGATGCAGCCTTCACCCGTGAAAAGACCGGCTTTGCCATCGGTGGAATTCCTCCCGTGGCACACCCCACACCGATCACAACCTATATTGACAAAACTCTTCTGGAATATCCGCTCATCTGGGCAGCCGCCGGTACCCCCCATTCGGTGTTCAAACTCGAAAGCAACCACCTGCTGTCATTAACAGGCGGTCAGGTCATTGACGTCACTTGATGGATTTTTCCCTTTATGAAAAATAGGTCAGCGCCATACGGGCTGCCTGACTTGCATCCGGAGTGTATCCGTCCGCCCCGATCTGTGCGGCGAATTCTTGTGTCACCGGCGCCCCGCCCACCATCACCTTCACCCCATCACGGATGCCTGCATCCTTTAAAGCATTGATCACAGCAGGCATAGTGGTCATGGTGGTCGTTAGCAGGGCAGACATCGCCAGAATATCGGCTTTCTTTTCCTTTACTTCGTTCACGAATTTTTCCACCGGCACATCCGTTCCCAGATCCACAATCTCGAATCCAGCTCCTTCCATCATGATTGCTACCAGATTCTTTCCGATATCATGCAGGTCACCTTTCACGGTACCGATCACCACTCTTCCAACCGGCTCGACTTTTTCTGAGACCAACAGTGGTTTCAACAGGTTCAATCCACCCTGCATGGCGCGCGCCGCGATCAACATTTCCGGCACAAAATACTCCCCTTCTTCAAACAATCTCCCCACTTCAGCCATGGCAGGCACCAAACCCTTTTTCAAAATATCATCTGCGCTCAAACCGGCATCCATGGCTTGTTGCACGACTGATTGGCAGTCTTCTAAATTTCCATCGAGTATGCTTAGCTTGATCTTTTCCAGAAAATCGCTCATTTGATTTAATCCTTGACTAATTGATACGGTAAGTTGGTTTTGGATAACCCGGTACGCGGGTGAAACTCTCCAGTTCTTCTATTTTAATCGTAGAATCCGCAGACGGCGCGAACATAATTTCATTTATGGTCGCTTGCAGGCGCTCCACGTTCCCCACGATCAGGGCATTGATCCATAATTGAAGTTTCCCCTTGCCAAGATTGCTGATCCTGAGCCCGACTTCTTTTTCGAAGGCGTCATCGCTCTCGTGCAGGGTAGGTACGCTCACTTTGGCATTCCTGCCATTTCCTTCGATTTGAAACTTGAGATGCCCCTTTACATGCTGGATCTGGTCAATACGATGCACAATTTCAATCACCATTCCTGCCAGCCTTTTCAGACCTCTATCCTCTTCCACTTCGATCGCGTAATGACTGTCTACCCATGCCATTTCCTGCTCCCCGCTGGCATAACGGTCGTAATCGATCTCCAGCGAAGGCAGATCGGTGGGCAGTGCCTTGCCCTCGATCAGTTCCAACCATGCTTCCACATTCTTTTCATCTAGCGAATTTTGCAGTACGATCACTGCTCGCGGGTAGCGTTCACCTGCCATTGCAGCAGCTTTGCTGACTCGCTCTTCATCCATCAGATCGATCTTGTTGATAATCAGGTTGCTGGCTTCCTCGATCTGCTTGGCAAAGATATAGCTGACATCCTCACTGAAGGGCATTTCACTGCCCTCCAGAAAACGTTCCAGCAATCGCACATCCACAAATACTGAATAGCTCGCCGCTTCTCCCAGATCATTCCGTATCTCCTGCAGTGGTTTCACTACCGTAGCCACGATATCCGCACACGATCCCACCGACTCGGCAAACAGGATATCCGGATTATATTCCTTGGCGATCTTCTCGATCTGCTCGCTCAGGTCGTTGAAATTGCAACAGAAACATCCTCCCGTCACTTCCAGCGCCGGGAAGTCCTGCGCCCGGTAGAAAGCTGTATCCACCAGGTGTTTACCCTGATCATTGGTAATGATGCCTACTCTTTTATTACGTCCAACCAGTATTTTCGCCGCTTGAGAGATAGCCGTTGTTTTGCCGCTCCCCAGAAATCCCCCCACCATATGGATCCTCATTGTTCGCTCCTGTGATTTACTCGTAATAGTTTATCGGTACAATCAGAGCTTATTTTAATCGTATTTTTCTCTAGAATCCACGTTGTTGGCTTTTCCAGGGCGGCGTCTTGTTTTCAATGAATTCCTGTACACTTGGTCCATGCAGGGTTTTCAACCGCCACAATCCATAAAGATAACTGCTCGCCAGAATGATGATCAATGCTGGCCACCCCAGTAAAGTGTTTAATAATGTCAAAGAAGAAACTTCTCCGCGCATGTAGAAGGAATATTGGAACCATAATTTTCCGGTGCTGTAGAGCAGCCACAATAGGGTCACTTCACGATATGCTGGATACACTTGGGGATGCCAGTACCACGCCAATTTCCAACCGCGCGTGATATGGCTGGAATAAGCCGCCAGAGCCTTTCGCAGCACCAAGCTGATCGCCAACAGCACCACTGTGATGGCACTGCCCACCAGAGTGGGTAGAAAATATGCTTCGCTGCGTTTATACAGCAGCGCCAGTCCAATCGCCAATCCCACGCCTCCCACGCCTCCCAGCGCGTAGTACCAGGGTTGTTTTTTGTACAAACGTCCCGTCATGATGACCATTCCGATCACCAGGGATGACCACATGGCTGTTTGAAAACCGAATACAGCATTCAGGATGAGAAACAGCAATGGAGGAATAACCGTATCCATTACACCGCCTTTTCCCGAAAATACAACTTTGAATTCGTCGAACAATTCTTTTATGCGCTTCATATTTGTCCTCCTATTAAAGTATTACAAACACGAAAGCCATGCGGGATAGATATTCTATTAGAATTAAAAGAGGAAGCTGTTGGAACTTACATTGCATGATAGTTGTAAATTGTTATTTTCCCGTTGTTGCAACCTTCTTATCCTGATCTGGCTTCGACAGCAAGACCATCAGATTGTCTTTGGAAAAAATTCTCTGTACATTGGCTTCATTTTTAAAATGAATTGCAATCTTTCCCGGAATGGCAACAAATGGGAACCAGGTCTTCTTCATGATTGTTTTCCAATCCAGATCGCTTCGGTCGATCAGTCCCGTCATTTTTTTATTTCCCATTTCCCTTCCCTCTTCTAATTGAAGTTGCTTCCTGATCTCCTTGAACATGCTGTGAAAGGTTTGATGTGCTAAGAACACACTTAAGGCATACAAAATAATAAATCCGTTAATAAGAAGGCTGTATTGCTCATAAAATCGGTAAATGGCTCGTCCAAAACTTCCTAAAAAAGTTTCTAAGAAAGCACGTATCATCTTGTTTCCTCCTTATAGAGATTGGGGCGGTTATGGTTAAACCGCCCCAATCATGTCATTCATGGCTTTGGAATAGGATGCTACCTACTTTTTAACTATTTCTTGCTGGTTTCTTTTGGTGCACCGGCTACAACGTCCCACGCTTTGGGATTCCTGCGGTAGAAGAAGAACAGCGCCAAGATGGCTACTGCCAGCACAGCCAAACCGCCGATGCCGCCTAACCAGTCAACCAGTTTTGTGAAAACCAAACCGGTCCACATGAATCCATCAGCGATACTGGTGATCTTGGCAGCGCCCTCGGGCATTGCAAAACCGGCATTCAATGCGGCTGAAGTGAAGAAATCAGCCATGCCGGTTGCAATATAGAAACCGGCGATCAGTTCCAGTGTTCCTGCTACGATCATGCGGAAAATGTTGCCCCGCATGAGCGGCGCGAACATTGCCACTGCGAATGGAATTACTGCCAGGTCGGCAAACAAAATCACGCGGTTGCCGGGCAGAATGATGCTGAGCAAAATGGCAATTGGAACCAGAACCAGAGCGGTAGAAATAGCAGCCGGGTGACCGATCAGAATGGCAGAATCAAGACCGATGTAGATCTCGCGATCGCTGGCGCGTTTCTTCATGAAGTCACGTGCCGCTTCAGAGATCGGGATCAAGCCTTCCATCAGGATCTGCACCATGCGGGGTAGCAGCAACATGACCGCTGCCAGGTTGATGCCTGTTTGCAAGACCTTGACCACGGCTTGTTCTGCATTGTAGTAACCCAACACGCCGAGAACCAGTCCAATGACCAGTCCAAGGATGACCGGCTCACCGAATACACCCAGTCTCTTTTGGATAGTGTCGGGGTCTGCCTTCCAGTTCTTCACGCCGGGGATGCGATCGAGGATCCAGTTGGTTATGATCGCGAAGGGAACACCAGGTCCGGACGTGAGATGGGGAATGGAAATACCGGGCAATTTATAGAAACTTTGAACCGCTTTCGCCGTCCAATCTGCCACGAATAATCCCAGGGCTGCCGCAATGGCTGATGCAACCAATCCGTAGGTTAGATTGCCAGTCGCGACATAGACCAGGGAGCCCAGAAATGCAAAGTGCCAGAAATTCCAGACATCAATATTGAGGGTCTTTGTCCATTTGATCAGCAGGAATACGATATTCACTGCCAGTGCGATCGGGATTACCCATAGACCTACGTCCGTACCGAACGCAATGGCTGCTGCAGATGGCCAACCCACATCCACAACGTCACGCTGGATGTTCCAGTTGGTTACCATTGCCTGTGCCACATCTGATAGGGTTCCCCACATCAGATTGATGACCAGGTTGATACCGATAAAGGCGATACCAATGGTTACGCCAGCTCGGAAGGCTTTTCCGGGTTTTGCCCCCAAGATTAACCCCAGAATGAAAATAATAATGGGGAGAACAACGGTTGCTCCCAGTGAATCAATAACAGCTTTTAAGGTGGTAAGAAAGGTTTCCATGCTTTTACCTCCTAATTGTTTGGCTTAATTTTTTAATTCTGCAATTATCTGTTCGATAGCATCCTCCTTCCCTATTCCTGTCAGGAAAGCCAAAGTGTGAATGACGGGGACACCAAGGTTGTCCGGCACAGGGGTTGTCGTGACGATCAAGTCCACATCCCCTGCTAAAGAGCGCACCTCGGATGCCTTACATTGTCGGGTGGTAATATCAATACCATGTTCTTTCAAGGCTTCTTCCAATGCTTTTGCTACTACCGTTGAAGTCGCGATGGCTGTTCCACATGCTACTAAAATTCTCTTTGGACCTACCATAAAAATCACTCCTTAGAAAGGAAATCAGGTTTAAATGCATTTTAAACCTGATTTCAAATATTTCAACCTTGCCTCACATCATTAATCTTTTTTTAATGCTTCGGTCACTTCCTTGTAGTTCGTTGCTTTCATCAATGCTGAGACCACAATTGGAGCTTGCAAGACGCCTGCGATCTCCTGCAGCATCTCGATCTGTGCTTTGGGTTGCTCCAGTGCTAATAAAAACACCAAACTTACCTCAACAGTTTCGCTTGGAAACGCCATATTCCGGAATGGAATCGGTGTCTTTAAGGTTGCCAGCGCCAACGCCGGTTTTTTTACATGTTCGATATCGGTGTGTGGTATAGCTGCATTGAATCCGCCACTCAATGGGAGCCCAGTGGGAAGCCGGTTTTCGCGATTGATGGCTGCATCAATAAAACTCTCTTTGACATAGCCGCTCTCGTATAATTTTCGTCCAAGTTGTCGGATGATCTCACTTGAATCTTTTGCTTCCACATTTAATAAAATCCCTTGGGGCTCCAATAGTCGCAAGATCGCTTTGCTCATAAACTCAACACTCCTGGATTCTCCAGCCCTAAGCGCACATCTCGCAAGAACTCCGCTGCTTCCGCACCATCTACCACTCTGTGATCGGCGCTGATGGTGATGGTCATCATGGTTTTCAAGACTGGATTTTTATTTTCATCAGGCATGAATCGTTCCACCATATTACCAACCGCTAAGATGCCTGTCTGCGGTGGATTGATGATGGCGGTGAATCGATCGATTCCATACATCCCTAAATTTGAAATGGTAAATGTGCCACCCTCTAATTCGTCCGGGGTAAGTCTGTTGGCACGCGCACGATCTGCCAGGTCTTTGATTTCAGCGGAGATCTGTTGGGTACCTTTTTGATCCGCATTTCGGATTACCGGGACGATCAATCCTTCCGCTACCGATACAGCCACACCAATATGAATGGAGGGCAGCATTACGATCTCATTCCCATCCAGATAACTGTTCATCTTGGGATGCCGCAGCAAAGACCACGCCACTACTTTGGTGATCAGTGCCGTATAAGTGAATTTACCGGCATCTTTGTTCAGTTTTAGTGCTGCATTTTCTCTCAGATCGATCGCTGCGCTCATATCGACGTCCATTTGCAACGTCATCTGCGGCGCTTCGCGCACACTGCGGGTCATGTTCTCGGCAATGATCCGGCGCATACCCTTGAGAGGAATACGCGTTACTTCGCTTGGAGTTGAAACTGCTACCGGTCTTGGTGTGGTACTAATGGCATTCTTGACATCCGTTTCCTGGATCCGTCCTTGGGGTCCGCTGCCGGCAATGGATGCCAGTTCAATATCATACTCGCCTGCCACACGTCGCGCTGCCGGGGTGGCAGCCGTCTTCCCGGCAGAACTTACTTTACTCTGGTTTGCCAGATAGGTTTCCACGTCGGTCTTGGTGATCTTGCCATCCGTTCCGCTGCCGCTCACCGCGCTCGCTTCCACTCCCGCATCTTTCAGCATGCGTAATGCCACTGGTGTGGCGCTCACTTCTTTTCCGCTTTCTGGCACAGGAACTTCAGCATGTGAGAGAGCAACTTCGCTTTTCGGTTCGTCATCTTTGGGCAAAGTCTCGCCCGGTTGCAGAATGTATGCGATGATTTTCGTGACGGGCACTACATCGCCTTCTTTGTAACGGACTCCCGAAAGGATTCCATCTTCCGGAGCTTCGACTTCCATGCTTAATTTATCTGTCGAGACGGTCGCGATCGGGTCACCCTTTTCTACGCTTTCACCTTCTTTTTTCAACCATTCGATGATCTCCGATTCTTCTTGGGTGAAGCCGAATTTCGGCATGATTACTTCTTTAGCCATGACCTACCTCCTAGTACTTGCCCTGTACGATTTTTCGCGCTTCTTCCACAATATTTTCAACCTGTGGCACTGCATGGTATTCCAGATTGCGGTTGTAAGGGATGGGCATGTCAAGCCCTGCCAGCCTGCGCACCGGAGCATCCAAGTAGCCAAATGCTTCGCTCTCAATAATGCTGGCTGCCAGTTCAGCACCGAAACCACCGGTTTTTACTGCTTCATGTGTTATTAATACTTTACCAGTTTTAATAATGGATGCAACGATCGGCTCCATATCCAGTGGATGAATAGTGCGCGGATCGATGATCTCCACATGGATCCCTTCTGCAGACAATTGATCGGCTGCTTCCATTGCACGCATCACCATCACTGAGGTGGCAACAATGGTGAGATCTTTTCCTTCTCTCACTACATTGCTTTTTCCCAGCGGGATGGTGTACATTTCCTCAGGCACTTGCCCCTTGGTTCGGTACAGCAGTTTATGCTCAAAGAACATCACCGGGTTGGGATCTTCGATGGACGCCAGTAAAAGACCTTTGGCATCGTAGGGGGTACTTGGCATCACCACTTTCAAACCAGGGACGTGCACGAACCAGCTTTCGTAGCTTCCGGAATGTTGCCCTGAGGCGCCCGTTCCTGAGCCGCCCGGTAAGCGCAATACCATGGGGACGGTTGCTTTCCCACCAAACATGAATCGGATGCGCGCTGCCTGCAAAACCAACTGCTCCATGGAAAGCACCACGAAGTCACTGAACATGATTTCACCTACCGGTCGCATTCCGGTCATAGCCGAACCCACACAAGCACCCGTGATTGCGGCTTCAGAAATAGGGGTATCGATCACCCGTTCCTTGCCATATTTTTGCTGAAGGTCGCCAGTCACACCAAATGCGCCACCATAAACACCAATATCTTCACCGATAAGGAAAACTCGCTCGTCTTTTGCCATGACCTGGTCAAGCGCTTCATATAGCGCATCTTTATAAGTAAGCTCACGCATAAACACCCTCCAAAATTGTAGAAACATCGGGTTCCGGGCTGGCTTCTGCAAATTCAACAGCTTTTTGGATGTCCTGTTTCACTTGTTCTTTGATCTTTTCCATTTCTTTGTCGTCAACACCAATTTTCGCAGCGAAGCGTGGGATCGGATCTTTTTCCATCCATGCCTTCACTTCTTCGCGTGTGCGATATGCCTGGCGGTCGCTCTTGGAATGTCCGCGCCAGCGATAGGTGATAGCCTCGATCAGGGTTGGACCATCGCCTTTGCGCGCTCGTTCGGCTGCTTCGCGTACCGCTTTATGAACCGCAAAAACATCATTGCCATCAACTGTAAGTCCCTTGATACCATAGGCGATTGCCCGCTGGCTGATCTCTTCGATCTTGAAAGCCTGGTCAAAAGGCGTCGACATGGCATACAGGTTGTTTTCGCACAGATAAATGACCGGCAGGTTCCAGATGCTCGCCATGTTCAATGACTCGTGAAAAGCGCCTTCGTTGGCTGCTCCATCCCCAAATAAGGTTAAAGCGACCTGATTGGTTTTCCGAATCTTAATGCTCAAACCAACACCCACAGCGATAGGTAAGTTTCCAGCCACGATTCCGTTGGCACCCAGGTTGTTGGATTCCACATCTGCAATATGCATGGATCCGCCGCGTCCGCGACAGTAGCCGTTTTCTTTACCCAGAAATTCCGACATCATACGCTTCAAATCACCACCCCATGCCAGAAAGTGACCATGACCGCGATGGGTGTTCAAAAGATAATCGTTGCGTGTGATGGCGCTGCTGGCACCGGCTGCAATGGCCTCCTGTCCGATGGAAAGGTGCATTGTGCCGTGAACTTTTCCCAGCGCGTACATCTCTTCCGCATTTTCTTCAAATGCGCGCGTCAAAACCATTAAATAAAGCAAATGCTTTGCTTCTTCAGGAGCGATCTCTCCTTCTATCAGATCTTTCTTACTCATTCAACCTCCAGGAATTTATAAAAATGGTTCCACTGCCGATGAATCCGTGATGAGGATATCCACCAGGTTGCCGGTCAATGCAGCTTTGATAGCCGGGGATTTTCTTTCTCCGGCTGCAATGGCGATTACTAATGCTTTTCCTTCACGAATCCGTTGAAAATCGGCAGCTACAACTCTTTCATTGATTTGGCAATCAAAGATCTTGCCTTTTTCATTGAAAAACCAACCGCAGGTATAACCGACCGCCCCCTGTTCATGAATTTCAGTGAATTCATGCGGTTCCATAAAACCCATTCGCACTACGCTGGAATCAGGAGGTTCCTCGGTGATACAGCCGATGCCTGCCAGAACAATATCCGATTTATATGCCAGCTCGATGGTGCTTTTAATGGATTTTTGCCGCAACATGGTATCGCGAGACATACGGCTGTCCATCAGCATAGGAGCGTTCAAGGCATAATAACTGCCACGAACCTTTTTTGCCAGCGAGCCAGCCAGCTCAGGACCATCAATGGATGGATCACTCTTGACTCCGGTAGAACCCAGCAGTTGTACCACCTTGATATTTCTTACAGGGTATAACGTTAAAGCATTGATGACTTCATATACGGACGTTCCCGTCGAGATGGCAATCACCTGATCATTTCGCATTAAGTTCTTGAAAACTTGCGCACCCTGTTCCCCCACAAAACGCAACACCTGCGTATAACTCAATTTTCCCCGATTGACCACAATGGCATCCTTTAATCCGTATTGCTGGGTTAATCGATCTTCCATTTCAATATTCCGAATTGAGGGGAAGTTAACTTTGTGCTCTACGACCCCTAACTGTTCGGCTTCGGTTAACAAACGTGAGATGGCAGAGCGCGAGTAACCAAACTCTAATGCAATTTCGTTTTGGCTGCGTTTGTCCAGATAATACATGGATGCAATTTCAGCCAATAAGTGTTTACGAGTATCGGATTTCATCATTTTCATCCAGTCATATGCATCCTTAATATATCACTTAATTGCAATTTTTTCACTATTGTTAATTTAAAATCACGTACGTGAAAACGTGTGCAGTTTCATGTGCACACGTTCAATTGTTGCATCAGATTAGAATATTAAATGGGTTATTTGGGATCGTAATGCTGCAGATCAGGCGTCACTCTCACATCCGGTACCTGCTTTTCATCATAACCACCTGTACATGTCCCGGGGATATCATCAGATAATGTGAAATTGTATGCTTTGCGGCAGGTGTTGTCCACACTGCGCACGATTTTCAGTGGATAATCCTCATCAGTGATCAAAGGTGAACCCGCTTCTTCCAGTGAGATCGAATCGTTATAATCCATTGCACCGGGTGCTTTCAAACCACCATCCGCCCAGGCGCTCCATAAAAAGGAAGAGGGCATTCCAATGCTATCTTTTTTAATTGCAATTTGCACAATCGTATCATCTTTAGGGAGAATCCTCACCCATGCTGCATCTACGTCACTTCCGAATTTTCCTCCGATGAATAACCGGGTTTCATATCCATCACCATTTTTCCATGTCGCATCCGATACCATTGGCTGTGCTCCACCCACATCCCCATTTGCGTCTTCCAGCAAGATCACTCTTTGCACGCTCCATCGGGTTTGTTTCGGGAATATCGCCCACGCCAGATAGTCTCCCCGACCATCTTTATCGGTGTCCAACTCGACCCCATAGGCACCATCCAAAAAACCGTCATTCTCATTTATTTCATACAGCACGATCGAAAAATAATAAAAAAAGTCGTCTTGAGATAAACTGGCTTCTTGGATATCAAGCCATGCCTGGAATTGCATGTTGCCTGCTGTAAATGGGCGCTCAAACAGGTTTTCGTTATAATTGTCTCCTGAAACAGCTCGTGATTCATCTGCGCTCGGATAGGACACACTGTCTGTTAATATCTGTTCTGCTGGGGGTGGGGATTGCGGGATTGTTTGATGACTGATTTCGAGGTTCTCTTCTTTTTCGTTGATAGTGTTGCGAATTGTCTCAAGTTCCTCTCCCAACACCTCACTGAGCTTTTCATCATATCCGCGTTGGCGTTGCTCCACCTTTTGCTGGATCTCTGCTGCTTCTTTTTCACTTATATTTACATTGGTTGGACCACCTGCACTGCAGGCTGTCAGGATGATCCCACTACCCAGAAGGATAAACATACCTCTTAATGCTTTCATACTTCTCGCTCCTTTTTGATATTATCTAGATTAACAAATCAAAGTTAAAAGCTCAATCCCTGTAGATCGAATTTACAGAATCATTACCTTCCGTTTACATCGCTCTTTCAATTTTTTCCAATTTCCTTAAAATTTAATCTTTCCCTACCTGTGTTACAATCTGTAACCGAAATGAAGGAAAGAAACATTGTTCATACTGCTCTCTAAATTCTTACCATTGTTGGTATACCCCCTCGGACTATCACTACTGCTGCTCCTGATCGCGCTGTTTTTCATCGGCAAGAAAAAAAATCTCAAATGGCTGATCGCTCTGATTTTATTGCTTCTGTGGGCTGCATCTACTGCCCCCGTTGCCAACGCCTTTGCCAGATCCCTGGAATGGCAGTACCGCCCTCTCACAGATATTCCCACCGCTGATGCCATTGTCGTTTTGGGGGGCGGCACAGAGCCAGCCATTCCGCCACGTCGCTCGGTTGAGATAAACAGCGCCGGTGATCGTGTTTTCGCCGCTGCCCGGCTTTATCGTGAGGGCAAAGCGCCTGTGCTTATTCTAAGTGGGGGCAATATCGACTGGCTAAGCAACAACGCCTCAACACCTGCCGATCAAATGGCAGATATGCTTTCTTTCTTGGGTGTTCCTTCTTCCGCCCTGATCCTGGAAAACACTTCACAGAATACCTATGAAAACGCGCTCCATACCAAAGCCATAATGGAAGAAAAAGGATTTGACCAGGTTTTATTGGTCACTTCCGCTATCCATATGCCGCGTTCGGTTTCTTTATTTGAAAAGCAGGGGGTTTCGGTCATCCCGGTGCCGGTCGATTATTCCGTAGTAGAAAATACCACCGCTCCCTCGACTCTTGATATCATCCTCGGGCTGTTACCCAGCGCCGGCAACTTATCTACTACCACCAACGCCTTGAAAGAATATCTGGGAATCTGGATGTATACCTTGCAAGGATGGATATAGATTAACTATTTTCTAAATTCGTCTTCTTTACTAGACTTTTGTTTATTTGATTGAATTCCTTATTATTTTTTTCACCTATCCTCCTCTGCAATACTCTTAATCCTATAGGTAGCACAATTCACTTTTGCCTGTGTTCGATATGCTAAAATGTAAAGTTTTCTTGACATTAATGATTTTGAAATTATAATGAATGTAAAACATATTTTACTTAATGGGAGTGATACGATGAAAAACAAAATGGACGAAATGGAAATGAGCATCAATCTCAAAGCTATCAGAATTTCGTGGGTCGTCACCGCTCTGCTGCTTTGCGGGTGGGTCGGGTATGAATGGGTTGCAAACAGATCTTTCAATTGGATAGCATTTATTATCATGGATTCCCAGTTGATTGTTTATTGGGGAATTCAGCTTATATTGAAATGGAGCCTTGGAAAAAATGAGGAATAGGATCAGGGAGTTGAGGAAAAAATTGGGCTTACGGCAGGAAGATCTGGCTACCTCACTCGGTGTGACCAGGCAAACTATCAATGCCATCGAAAATAATAAATATAATCCCTCATTGGAACTGGCGATGAAACTTGCCAAACTGTTGAATATCACAATCGAAGAACTTTTCATTATCGAAGAATAGGGATCAAAGTGTCGGTTACTGCAAAACCGGCACTTTTTTAAGTATGTTGAAAACTCAAGATATCGATTTAAAATTCGCTTCATATTACCAGGAATAGGCCACCATAAAGAGTCCCCGTCCCCGCCAGGTTTGAAATAATCGAATGATTTTAAGTTTTCAGATATTTTGTATAGATTTCATTGCTATAATGCATTTAAAGAAAAGGAATCATAAATAATGGATACATATAAACAACCGGGGGATCATCGAGTTGCTGTTTTAATCGATGGAGACAATGCCCAACCATCTTTGATCGAAAAGATCCTGGCAGAAGCCAGCAAATATGGCACAGTCACCATCCGCAGAAATTATGGTGATTGGACCACTGCCAATATGGGTGGTTGGAAAGATACGCTGCAAACCTACGCCATTCAACCCATCCAGCAGTTTCGTTATACCGTTGGGAAAAATGCCACCGATTCAGCCATGATCATTGATGCCATGGATATTCTCTACAGCGGCAGCGTGGATGGTTTTTGCCTTGTCTCCAGCGACAGCGATTACACCCGCCTGGCAACGCGCATTCGTGAAAAAGGTTTTTTTGTGATGGGAGTCGGACAAAAAAAGACCCCGCGTGCTTTCGTAAACGCGTGTGATGTTTTTGTTTACACCGAAAATCTAATGCCGATCAAGCAACCCGCCAAACGAAGCGGTCCTAAAAAAAGTAATAAGAACGATACGGATCGTGAACACCAAACCCCCGATCCAGCCCCCTTGCTAAAACAAGCTTTTGATATCGCCGTGCAGGAGGATGGCTGGGCTTTCTTGGGAACGTTGGGACACCACCTGCGGCAACTTGATCCAAGCTTTGATGCCCGCACTTATGGGCATAACCAGCTCTCGACCTTGATTCGGGCTTACTCTAAACTTTTCGAGATCAAAGAGGTAAAATCACCGGAAGGGAACTCTGTCATTTACGTACGCTGGAAAGAATAAAGGAGATATTCATGGACGAAAGATTGGATTTTATCTATAAACGACGCAGTATTCGTATCTTTGAACATCAAAAAGAGGTCGAAAAGGAAAAACTCGAAGAGTTGTTGAAAGCTGCCATGGCCGCACCCAGCGCCAGTAATGGTCAACCTTGGGAATTCGTGGTGGTCACTGACCCTGATAAATTGGCTGAATTACGCCGCAGATTGAATTATGGCAACTATAATGCTACCGCCGCCATCGCTGTTCTTGCCAATCTGGGTATCGCTAAAAAGGAATCTTCCTTCCGTTTTTGGGTGCAGGATTGTAGCGCCGCAACGGAAAACATCCTGCTGGCTGCCACAGCCTTGGGGCTGGGGAGTGTTTGGATTGGTGGGTACCCCAAAGACGATGTTACCGGTGTTATCCATGAGATCTTGGAGATCCCAGCGGATATTGATATCCTCAATCTCATCTATATTGGTTATCCGGCAGAAGAAAAACCAGCCCACACCAAGTATGAAGAGAATCGTGTGCACTGGCAAAAATACTGACGTTTTTTAATAAAGTGCATCTATAATAAAAAGAATAGCAGCTCTATCCTTCAACAGATTGCGGTGAGCAAATCTGATATGAACAACGACTGAAACCATATCTTCTTACTCCAAAAATATATGATACCTTGATTCATGGAAATTACTTTCGATTCCATCAGTCTTTCATAAACAAGGCTCTAAACTATAAGAGGAATGGAAATTTGACCGCATGGATGATTTCACGATAGGCTCATCATCTTGAATCATCTTATAAACTGATATAAAGGAGCAGGCGAAAATGAGTATATTTCAAATCGATGATCTGATCAAAATGGGGGTTTCCCTTTTATTGGGAGGCATCATAGGAGCTGAACGGGAGCGTTATAAAAAAGATGCCGGGCTGCGCACCACTATTTTGATTTCAATGGGCTCTACTCTTTTTACAATCCTTTCTACAAGGGTTGGTCTGGGTGTCTCAGGCACCCTGGATATCACCCGCATTGCAGCTAGTATCGTTAGTGGCGTTGGTTTCCTGGGCGCTGGTGTGATCCTGCAGGAACACGGTAGGGTCAAAGGACTCACCACCGCCGCCACCATCTGGATTTCTGCTGCCATCGGCATGGCATGCGGCGCAGGTGAATTCATCCTGGGAACTATTTCTTCTCTTCTTACGGTTGTTGTTTTGATGGGTTTTACAAAGATCGAAGATATCTTGGAGATTTCCATCGAGGAACGCACCTATGAAATCACATCCAGAATTAGCTGGGAAAAATATAAAGAGATCAAGAGTCTCTTCAAGAGTCATGGGCTGGTGATCAACAAATCCAAACAGGAAAAAAAAGCCGGTGGTGATATGGTATTGACGTTGGAGGTCAGTGGTCAACCCAAAAAACACGATAAGGTTGTCCAGAAGATTTTGTCTGATAAAGAGATTAAAGAATACTGGTTCTAGCAAGAAGCAGAAAACTTTTTCATGTGATGGATCGTTAATTTCTTAAATCGAAGTTGGAAAGTGAAAGAAAGATGAAAAAATACTTGTCATTCCAAATTTTGTTGATGCTTTCTTTATTGATGACAGCCTGTAATGGTATTACGATCAGTTTCAACGACAAAACAACCCCATCTGATGGAACGGATCAGGATGCTGCCTACCTGCAGGTTGGAGACTCTGAAACTTCAGGAACCACCTCACATTCCTTCCCTAAATTAATACTGGTCGATACCCGGGATGATTACGGGCTGACCTTTTACAACTTGCAGGGACAGCCCATTACAGAATTGAAGACCCCCGGAATTGGCTATGGTTCATCTGGTAGGGTACACATCGCCGGATCGATCCCCGAGGGTCCTATCATGACACCACTGGTCTATCATTCATTTACCAACCCTGAATCCCTGCTGGTTAATATCAACGATTCCATTACCACCCTGGTGCAAACTCCCACGCTCTATGGGCTGGCGGGGGCTCCCGGACAAGCGCATATCGCCTATAGTCTATATACACCATCACACAATACTGTCCATAGTGACTTGTTTTTAGGTGATTTGGAAACATTACCCAATATCGGTCCGGTTTATTCGCTGGATAATTCGGATGACTTCTATGTCATCAACCCGGTGGCAGTTTCCACCCAGGCTGCTGTTGCCACGGGTGTTTGGTACACCTTTTCTGCCTGGGGTATTGGCGGAGATATCATCTTCCCTGTCAATCAGGGCTTGTACTATTTTGATATGACCAACGGCAATAATTATCAGATCCTCGACAAGAATTGTAAATTCCAGGGTCTCTCCCAAGATTTCTCTTTCGCAGCCTGTCAGCATTATGACAGTAACGGTAATTATTCTTATTCCGTAGAAAATCTGTCTGCTTCGACTTCCACCACATTCGCACTGGATCCCTCCAGCGATCGTGGCGCAGGCTACGGCGTCTTTTCACAAGATGGAAATTATGTAGCCTGGATGGAAGCCAGTGGGTCGCATATGGCTGAAGTTCCCAATTACCATAGCCATATTCGCATCGCTTTCACTGGTGGTGGCATCGTTTATGATCAAACCGATCAAGCCATTGCTTCTGCTTTGGGTGTCAGTGCCTTACCTTCGATGCTGCCGGTGGGTTGGCTCGATAATCAGACCCTTCTGATTCAGGTAAGTATCGATGATTTCGGTTCATCTGCCCTCGCTACCATCGATGTGACCGATGGCGCCGTGCAAAAGATCATTGATGGAAGCTTTGTCACTTTCGCCTATCCTTAGAGCAACAAACCTTCTGCGAAGCATGCTTTACGCTTATATATGCTCAGCTATAATGATAGTATTCCTGCACTTAATATAGAGAGGATTTCACATGAAGAAAAATTTGTTGGTTCTTGCATGCACGCTGATAGTGTTCGCCATAATCTTGACTTCTTGTGGTGGGGGAGACTCTAATATTACAACCGTAGGTGGATTGAAGATCATTGGAACCACTTATTCCAAAGACTATACGGATGAAGGGCCCGTTGATCTCACGGATCAATTTTATCCCACCGATACTGTTTTTCTTTCGGTTGAGATCAAGGGTAGACCCGATACCGGTACTATATCGGCAGAAGCATACTGGAAAGATCAGTTTATTGATTCCGTGGACGTGGATCTTGCCAGTGTGAATTCGGATGTAATTATATCCATCGGGGAAAACACCTATGTTTATGTCTCATTGACACCCTCAAATCCATGGCCAATCAGCTCGCATTATAAATTTATGGTATCCGTTAATGATGAAAGATTGGGAGAATTTCCTTTTACGGTGATTCCTCCCGCCGATGCTATTCCTTCTGTTGTAAACTCGGTGACATTGGCTAAAGATGTGGATGCCAATTTCAATGCCATTGATCCCACCACCGTTTTTCAAGCTGCTGATCCCGTGGTCTTGATCGCCAAAGGAGATTTCGGCAGAGATACCTGGTTCAATGTTCAGTGGAATATTGCCGGCACTGAGACCTCCGATTGTGATACGGTCATCAAAGCGGATAAAGATTATCCGGACGACGGTCTGTTCTTCTCATGCGCCCCTGAAACCGGCTGGCCAGACGGTGATCACAACGTTACCTTCTTCATGAATGATGAATTGGTCGGCACCTATTCCTTCCATATCGAATAGCCTGTCAATGCTGTAAAGTGTGACAATCAGCATTTGCAAATTTGTGCGGTTTGCAGTAATATAAGATCGTTGTTCGGAGGCAATTATTCATTCCTTCGCACGATCATCGCAGCACGGAGGCAAGGGGTACCGTGCGAGAAAGGTCGATAGTATCTAGAGGTCAGCTACTATCGACCTTTTATGTTAAGCTCCACTCAGAAAAGCGACCGTCACCCCCTCCCCGCCTTCGGTACGGAGCGCAGTTTCCCAATGATCCACATACTCTGATCTATCCAGATATTCTCTGACCACCTGCCTTATCGTGCCGGTTCCTTTCCCATGCACGATGCGCACATAGGGTAGTCCTGCCGTATACGCTTTTTCAAGAAACCGCTCCAGGCTCGGGATTGCATCTTCTACTCGCATACCTCGTAGGTGGCACTCCACCCCCGGCGATCTTCCGATCGAATCAGGCACCTGGGTAGAATCCACCTCAATGAGATCTCTCAGATCCTTTCCTTCTTTTTTTTTCGAGCGGGTGATATCAGCCGGGCTCACTTTGACTCTCATTTTCCCGATCTCTACCTCCACCTGGTCAGGAGAGAGCGAGCTGACCGTGCCATCCACTTTCAACGAAGCGACATATACCCGATCTCCTACTTTCAATGGTCGGATTTCATCGGTCGGTTTCATATCTTTGATGATGGCTTTTTGTTGTGCGTCTTCTAGCTGGTCTAATTTCTTTTGAACTTGTTTCCAGTTCTCAGCACTATTATGCGCTTGCAGGATTTCTTTACGGATGGTCTTCAATTCTTCGCGCAGGTTTTCGATCTCTTCCAACGCTTCTTGTCGTGATCTTTCAAGCATCTGATAACGTTCTTCTTCAATTCCTGCCAGTTTTTCTTGCCATGCTTGTTTTACTTTTTCCGCCTGAACATGAGCTTGCTCGGCGGCTTGTCGTTCCCGTTGCGCGATTTCGCGTTGACTATGAATCTCGTCCAACAGATCATCTGCTCTGAGCTCACTTGGATCCAGCATCGTTCGTGCATCTTCAATGACCCCTTTTTCCATGCCCAACCGGCTTGCGATTGCCAGTGCATTGGAGCGACCAGGCAGCCCCAGGATTAGGTGGTAGGTCGGTCGCAGTGTTTCCGCATTGAATTCCATGGATGCGTTCATCACACCCTTTTGGGTATGGGCAAACGCTTTTAGTTCGGGATAATGTGTCGCGACCAGGCTTGGCACTTTTTTATCGACCAGATATTGTAAGATGGCGCGTGCCAGCGCTGATCCTTCTTGAGGGTCGGTCCCCGCGCCCAGTTCATCCAGCAGCACCAGGTTGTTCCAGCATGCTTTTTTCATGATCCGGACAATATTGGTGATATGAGCCGAAAAGGTGGAAAGGGATTGTTCGATGGATTGTTCATCTCCGATATCCGCATACACATCCCGGAATAACATCACTTCCGAACCGGACTGGGCGGGAATATGTAGCCCTGATTGTGCCATCAGCGCCAGTAATCCGGCGGTTTTCAAGGTGACCGTTTTTCCACCCGTGTTTGGTCCGGTGATCACCAGCGAGAAGATGCCATCCTGCAGCAAGATGTCTACCGGCACCACCTGCTGTGCATCGATCAGCGGATGGCGCGCTTTCAAGAATCGCATGATCGGAATGCCATTCCCTTCTTCGATCTCATGCGGATGGTGCAGGATGGGTTCTGCTGCATCACCATCCTCTGCATATTTCGCACACATCAATGCCAGGTCAAAAGTTGCCAGCGCATTTACAATGCTGTTCAATTCCTCTGCTGCCCTGCTTACCTGGCTGGAAAGTTCACCCAAGATACGCCGGATCTCTTCTTTCTCAGCCAATTGTAGTTCCAGCAGCGCATTGTTGATCTCAACCACCGCCAGCGGTTCCACAAATAAGGTCGATCCTGAAGCGGATTGATCCTGGACCACGCTTTTAAACCTGCCGCGGTGTTCCGCTCGCAGGGGTACCACATATCTGCCATTGCGCTGGGTGATGATGGCTTCCTGTAAAAAGCGGGTGGTATCCGGGTCACTGATGATCTGGTCCAGTTTGCGTTGCAAACGGGCATGCGTCGTCTTGATTTGGGCGCGCAGGCTTGCCAGCACTGCCGAGGCATCGTCCACGATCTCGCCTTTTTCTGAAATGACTCGGCTGATGGCTTCGATCAACCCTGTTGGCGGTACCAGGTTGAGGGTGATGCGATAAAGTTGGGGATAACCATCTTCCATTTTATTGAAGAAACGTCCCAGTTCGCGAGCTGCTTCCAGGGTGGCTTTGATATCCATAAAATCGGATACTTCCAATACCCCACCGCGGCTTGCCAACCCTACTTGCGGGCGGATGTCGCGCGCCCCTCCCACGCTGATGTCGTTGGTTTCGCTCAATAAACGGCGTGCTTCGCTGGTGCGCGCCAGTCGATCTTTTGCCAGGCGGTAATCATTACTAGGGCGCAGGGCATGCGCCAGTTTCTCCGATGCGCTGAAGGCTGCATACCGTTTCAATCGCTCAAGCACCTGTGTGTATTCCAATTTAGTAAGGCTTTTCGTATCCATTGCTCTTCAATTATACTGGGAGGCTCGTTGAATCACCGTTGAGTTTTTCACCCATCCCCCTCTTGGCTGTCCCATGGTTATAATAGAAGTCATGACGGCTCATAATTCTTTATCCGACATGTTGGATGCGCTGACCATCTCCGCTCGTTTTGCTGAGAACCTGCCAGATCAGCGGGTGCGCTGCTATGCCTGTGCCCATCGTTGCGTCCTCAAGCCCGGTCAGCGCGGTGTATGCAAAATGCGCTTCAACCACGCCGGTGAACTGCGCGTGCCCTGGGGTTACGTAACCGCCGCCAACATTGATCCCATTGAAAAGAAACCCTTTATGCACTTCCTTCCCGGTGCCAGCGCCATGACCTTTGGGATGCTCGGCTGTAATTTCCACTGCGATTTTTGCCAGAACTGGCTCAGTTCCCAGGCATTGCGCGATCCTGCCTCAGATGGGGCTGGTCGCTATATTGAAAAAACCTCTCCCCAGCATCTTGTTTCGTACGCCCAGCGTTCTGCTGCGCGCATCATCGCCAGTTCCTACAACGAACCTCTCATTACCAGTGAATGGGCAGTGGATATTTTTGAACCGGCACGCCAAGCAGGCTTGTATTGTGTGTATGTTTCCAATGGCTTTGCCACTCCTGAAATACTGCATGCCTTGCAACCCTATCTCCACGGCTTGAAGATCGACCTGAAATGCATGTCTGACCCGCACTATCGTGAACTGGGTGGCAGTTTGCAGGTTGTTCTCGATACCATCTCCCTGGCGCATGCGTTGGGTATATGGGTCGAAGTGGTCTCTCTTATCATCCCGGATTTCAATGATAGCAACGATGAGTTATGGAATATGTCACACTTTTTGGCGGGTGTTTCTCCCGATATCCCCTGGCACGTCACTGCTTTTTATCCGACCTATAAGCGCCTGCAGACGCAACCGACTTCTGCCGATATCTTGCTACGAGCTGCCGATATCGGTCAGGAAGCCGGGCTCCATTACGTGTATGCCGGCAATCTACCGGGGCGGGTGGGGTCACTTGAAAACACTTACTGTCCACACTGCAATACCTTGTTGATCAAACGCAGCGGCTATCACATCCGGGATTATCAAATTACCGCATCCGGCGATTGCCCCAAATGCGGCACGAAAATTGCAGGGATATGGGGATAAGAATTGTACATTTGTACAAGGAACTTTTTATAACAATTTACGTTAAGAATGTACAAACCAGTTGATAACTCCTTGCGCGTAGCTTTTCTACACGAACGGGGTTATTAAACAAAAGACCCAACACAGTCGCCGCGCCCCTCCTTCGGGAGAGGACTCGCCTGGGAGAAGTTGAGGTGCATCATGGCTATTTGTATCATTTTGGTGGTCG
Source organism: Chloroflexota bacterium (assembly GCA_012798455.1). Classification (GTDB taxonomy): domain Bacteria; phylum Chloroflexota; class Anaerolineae; order Anaerolineales; family Anaerolineaceae; genus UBA4781. The sequence continues at coordinate 21,743 of JAAZNC010000087.1, forward strand.
GCTTGGTCAGTCTTATGTTCCTTGCCATGAGCCTATCGGGTCTGCAATCATTAAAATAATGAAAGATTCATTCGAATTTCCTTTTGAGCTTTGAAAGAAACGCGCGGCAATCATCACTCATAGGAACGAAGGATCGCTGGCAGCCGCCGCTTGGCTCGCAGCATCCCACTGACCAAAAACAGGGAGCGTTTTGCTCCCTGTTATCTTTAAAGAAGTGATTGAGGCGCAGTTACTCGGCGCTCACGCCAAAACGACCACCCTTTCTTCCCACACCCATGCCGGTGCCGTTTCCCATATAACTGGAGCCAGTGCTGTCATTCTGCCAGCCTGGAAAAGCAATTCCGTCGATGCCCAACTGTTCCACGGCATACGCTCGGGCTGCTTCGCTCATGCTCCACACATCACTCACGCCATAATCTAGCAGCACCTGTGCCAGTGTTAACCCGCTGTCGAGGCTCGCCTGAATTTCATCAGAGCTGACATTTAATTGCTCTGCCACATAGCTGACCATAAAATCTTCCATATACCCAAAACCGGGTTGGGTCACAGGAGCAACTCCATTGGGTCCACGATAGGCGTTTTCTTCACTGGCGGCGAACACAGCACCACTGCTGAATATCGCAGCCACCATGGTTGCTATACTCAAACCAAATATTATTCTTTTAGACATTTTTGTTCTCCTTGCACGGTTGTTTTGCATGGTCTTATCTTATTGCACTGCCATGAAGAACACCTGCATATCTTGTGAAGATTTGATGAAATTAAAATACGTGATTTATCCGTACATATGGGGGATATCCGTAAAAAATCTCTACTATTACACCTTGACTTTTTAGAATATTCGTTCTAATATAGAACAAGTATTCTAAATAAGCTATTGGAGGAATATCATGAATAAAAGTCAAACACAAACATTGTTCAAGGACCCTCTCCAGATCGTGAAGCTGCTGTATGAAAGAGCTGGTGGGGTTTATTCTTTTTTCATTGCTCTGGTACTACTTGCTTTGGAGGTGTTCAATTTCAGCACCACCAAATTTGCCTTGGGCGATTTATTGGGGAACGTGGGCTTTGGCACTGCCACCTGGGCTGCTATTCTCGCTACTGCCTTCTGCGGCATGGATTTGATCGGCATTATCCGCCTGTTCACTCCCCGCCCCGATCAGACCCACAGCAACGAAGATTGGTTCCTGCTGGGCGCCTGGTTGATCGCTGCCGTGATGAATATGGGGCTCACCTGGTGGGGTGTTTCCATCGCTATCTACAATCATCCGGTAGAAAGCGTCCTGGTGGTCGATCCCATGACCATTGTTACGGTGATCCCTATTTTTGTCGCCCTCATGGTCATGCTCATCCGCATTTTGATTATAGGGAACCTATCGGCTACCATTCGTCGTGTCACCCCGCAAGCTATCAATTCATCTTCCCCTGCTCAACGACCACTGGGCTTTAAACCGCAGGCCGTGAATGCTTATACCCAGCGAAGCGCTGCTCCCCAATCGACCCATTCCTTTTCTCCACACTCGCATTCAGAGTAATGCAGCATTTTGCTCTTCTCCGATCAAACCAGCAGATCGATTTTTCCACCGCTCTGCTGGTTTGCATTTAAAAGGATTTTTCTCCTGTTTTTGTACTATATTTCGTTGACCATTCCTGAAGGTTGTATGGCTTATAATCCCTTATATGACTCAAAACAACCTCTTGCCTGCTCCTATCATCATCAACACGGATGAAGGGTTGCAGCAGCTGATCACTGCTCTGCGCGCTGAAAAGCGCATCGCCGTCGATACCGAATCAAACAGCCTGTATGTCTATCAGGAAAAAGTTTGTCTGATTCAATTTTCCACATCTTCTGCAGATTATTTGCTTGATCCTCTTAGTGATATTGATCTCACTCCTCTTGGAGAGGTCTTTTCAGACGATCACATCGAAAAGATCTTCCACGCCGCCGAATACGATATCATCTGCTTGCGGCGTGATTTTGGTTTTGAGTTCAAGCATATCTTTGATACCATGCAAGCTGCCCGCGTGCTTGGTTATCCCAAACTGGGACTATCATCCCTTCTTGAAGAACATTTTGGGGTAATGGTTGATAAACGCTACCAGAAAGCCAATTGGGGCAGGCGTCCGCTTCCCCAAGAAATGCTCGATTACGCCCGCTTGGATACCCATTACCTTATTCCCTTACGCGATCTGTTGTTCAACTCACTTCGGCGAATGGACCGCCTGCGCGTGGCAGTCGAAGATTTTACCCGCATCTCTCATTCCAGTGCCACCCCCAATGACAAACCCTGTTATGCCGCTGCCCGTGGTTACCATACCCTTGATCCTCATCAACTGGCAGTGCTGAATGAACTGTGCGCCTATCGCGAAAGGCAGGCTTTTCATGCCAATTTACCTGCTTTTAAAATATTGAGCAGCTCAGTTCTTCTTGAGATCGCCAAGAAAAGCCCCACCACCATCGCAGAAATGCAAAGCATTCCGGGGCTTTCGGATAAGTTGCTGCACCGTCATGCGCTAGGGTTGATCCAGGCAGTGAAATTGGGGTTGGTGCAACCTCCCATCCACCTCAATCACCACGCCAAACCCTCACAAAGCTATATCGATCGCCTCGAAAGATTGAAGAAATGGCGGTTGCAACGTGCCCGTGAAAAAGGGCTCGAATCGGATGTGATCCTTCCGCGCGATCTGCTGGAAGAGATCGCTAAGTCCAATCCTCATACTGATCAAGAACTGTCGCTGATCATGCGCGCCATGCCGGAGCGTTTCAAGTTATATCATGACTTTATCATGGAAGCTTTGAAAGAAAAGGAAATATGAAAATCAATTTCAACGGAGCAGCACAGACCGTGACCGGTTCTCAGCACCTGCTGGACATCAATGGCAGGAAATTATTATTGGAATGTGGCATCTATCAGGGGCGCCGCGCAGACTTTTACTCCCGCAATCGCACGTTTCACTTTGCCCCATCTCAAATCGATGCCGTCATCCTGTCCCATGCCCATATCGATCACAGCGGTAATCTGCCCAATCTGATCAAACAGGGTTATAGCGGATCCATCTACACCACTCCACCCACCGCCGATCTGGCAGATATCATGCTGCAAGATTCCGGGCATATCTATGAAGAGGATGCGGAATACCTGAATCGCAAGAAACTGCGACGAGGTGAACAGCCTATCGAGCCACTCTATACCAAACAGGATGCCACCCTGGTCAAATCGCATTTTCAAGAGGTTGGCTACCATCAACCATTTGAACCCATCCCCGGCGTTAAAGCCAGTCTGTGGGACGCCGGGCACATTTTGGGTTCTGCCGGGGTGTGTTTGGATATCGAGGAACACGGCAAGACCACCCGCCTGTGGTTCTCTGGTGATATCGGGCGTCCCGGTCTCTCCCTGATCCGCGATCCCCAACTGCCTGAACACGTTGATTATCTCATCATGGAATGTACCTATGGTGATAAACCACATAGCGACCCGGAAGCAGCCTTCGTGGAACTGCGCGATGTCATTCAGCGCACCGTGGCACGCCACGGTAAGATCATCATCCCCTCCTTCTCGGTCGGTCGCACCCAAGAGATCGTCTTCAACCTGAACCGTATGATCAGTGCTGGCGACCTGCCGCGCATCCCGGTTTTTGTCGATAGTCCCTTAGCTATCAATGCCACCGCGGTTTTCCGCCGGCATCCCGATTACTTCGATGATGAGACGCACGCTTTCATGCAAACCGGGCGGCATCCCGCCCTCACCTTTGACGGGCTGGAATATACCCGTAGTGTGGAGGAATCCAAAGCCATCAATGATACCAGCGGACCACAGATCGTCATCTCTGCCTCCGGCATGGCTGAAGCCGGGCGCATCTTGCATCACCTCAAAAATAACATCGCAGACGAACGCAACACCATCGTCATCGTCTCCTGGCAGGCGCCCTATACCCTCGGTCGCCGCATCGCCGATCGCGAACCGCGCGTGCGCATCTTCGGTGAGGAATATCCCTTGCGGGCGGAGGTTGCCACCATCGGCGGCTTCTCCTCTCACGCCGGGCAGCATTTCTTGTTGAAATATGCCCAGGCCACCCAATCTACCCTCAAACGCATTTTCCTGGTACACGGCGATCCAGATGCCGCTGCCGTCTTCCAGCAAGTCTTGAAAGATAATCATTTCGACGATATGCTCTACCCGCCCCTGGGTGACAGCGTGGAAATTTAGCAGCGCCAATGCTATAATTCGCTGCACGAACGGAGAGGTGCCGGAGTGGTTGATCGGGGCGGTCTCGAAAACCGTTGTGGCCATTTTTGGTCACCGAGGGTTCGAATCCCTCCCTCTCCGCCTGAATATACCATTTTTTTTATTCATTAAAACAGCAAGTGTACCTCTTACCACCAAACTCGGCTTGGATTTTTTCTAGGTTTTCATCACCACCCGGAACATTGGCGCTTGTTAGTATGGGGGGGGTTATCCCTTCCTGATATAAGATAGCTGCTGTTTCGGACATGATCATTTGCAGGATGAGACAGCAAGCAATGCTTGATTGGGCGCTTACTTTGGGTAGCGCAGGGCTTATTTCCACACACGCGTCACCATACACAACACATGTGTCAATCACCAGATCTGCAATCTCATATAGTTTCTTCCCGCTTGAATGTCGGGAGTTATCTGTTTGTGATTGTTTGACATTTGTCAGGGCTATTACCTTCAATCCTCTCTTTTTTGCAAGTATGGCAACTTCAATGGGCACTGCGTTGATTCCTGAATTGGATAGTACAATGATTGTCTCATTTGGACGAAGATCATAATTCAATAAGATGATCTTTGCATACCCCTCTAATCGTTCAAGGCTCGTACCTCGTTTGGGCGACCCGCCTCCATACACAGATAGGTTCACGTCTAGAATCGCATTGACTGGAGCAAATCCACCAGCGCGATAGAATACATCTGTGCTTGTGCCTTGTCCATGACCTGATCCAAAAATGTGCAGAACCCCTCCATTTTTTATAGAGTTGGCAATTTGTGCTGCAGCGTTTGCAATCGCGCCAGTCTGACTTTGTTTTATCCTGTCTATCAATTCTTCGATTTCATTAAAGTAGACTTCACCACCTGTTAGTTTCATGTTGTCCTCGTTTCTTACTTTATTAACAATATTCCAGCCCCGTGCGAGGCTGGAATATTTTCTTTGATCACTTTCCAGATTGATTCTTAGAATATCAGGTTGAAAATTGGTTTTAAGATCAATACCATGAAGTACCAGTCTGGATCAGCAATCATGGCTAATTCCGGGGCAGTTGTTGATAACATGGGGGTCACGATCGCTTGACCGATGCCAAGCATAGCTCCCGTTAACGCGCCACCAAAAATCGCTCCTTTCACTCCACCTGTTGAATTTCCAAAAACACCACCCACTGCTCCAAGGAAGAACAGCATTAAGAAGGGGGGTAAAATGGTTGTCCATTTCAAGACCGGCCCAATGATTACCATTAGCACAAAGAATGTGACTGTCGCCGCCAAAAAGCCGATCACCACCGCGGTCGGGGCGTAATCATAAATGACTGGGCAGTCCAAAGCGGGTTTGGCATTCGGCACAACTTTCATCGCAATTCCACGGAAGGCAGGGATAATTTCGCCAATGACCATGCGCACTCCAAACAGCATCACGGTCAAACCCGCTGCAAACATCACTGCTTGCATAAAGCCATTGGTGATGATATAGGTCAAACCATCACCCAACGTGGCTGTTCCACTCGCTCCTGTGATAACCGCGATTACCGCAAGTACGATTAGTAAAATTCCCATCATGAAGGCAGTGCCCGCTGTTACATCTCTGAAGAATTCCATCCATTTTGGAAGCTTTACTTTTTCGGTGCTGTCCTCAGGTTTTCCCATATATTTACCAAGAATTCCGGAGAGGAAAGCGTTGGAAGATGAAGTATGCCCCAAAGCAATTTCGTCATGACCGGTAACTTTGCGCATCAAGGGCTGTATGTATGCAGGCTGTAAAGTCCAATAGACACCGCAGATTAGGGATCCGACCAGTAATATTAACCCTTGAGAGGCATCGGGTTTTACTTCCAGTAAAATAGCAGGGATCAACAAAGAGATCCAGTACATCAGATGTCCGGTCAGATATATGTATTTGAATTTGGTCACTCTCGCCAGCAGAACATTGATCAAGAACCCAAAGGTCATGATCAAAGCCGCGTTTCCACCTTGTTTACTGATAAATTCATCGAGATATGCACCACCCAAACCCGCAGCTTTTACGCCAAATACACTTTCAAATAAAGGCTGAAATCCAAAAATCGCCGATACGAGAATGTTTGTGCCCTGCTCTAAGATAAGGAATCCAACAACGGTTTTTAATGTCCCTAAAACCACGTCACTGAAACCCTTCTTTTGGATCAATAGACCAACCATCGCCACCAATCCTAATAGGATGGATGCTTTATCAACGATATTGGCTGCGATCCAGTGTAATATTGAAAGAACTGTATCCATTAGATGCTCCTTTTATTTTGTTTTTTTAAAGATGTTTTCGTTAATCTTTCATACGGTATCCTCCTTCCGTTCGTTATCACTTGCCGATAATTACGTCGCTTTCTTGTAAACAATCCCGCGTTCATCACAATAAGCTTCTAATTCTTTTCGGATCAAACCTTTATCAAGATAATTATTAATTGCGCGGGTTTCATGATTCTGACCTTCTACTACTGGAACCAACGCTTTTGATGTTAGTACCAGATCACATTTGGCACCTTTCGCCGATGTCACTTCCATGTTTTCAACTTTCGCTTCAATGCCCATCTCTCGTATTACATCTTCAGTCCACATCCGTAGAATTAAGCTGCTGCCCTGCCCACAACCACACACCGTAACGATCCTCAGCATATTTTTTCTCCTCATCCTTGATTCGGTTATTTTTCAAGCACAAATTTCTTTTAATAATTCTTCCTTACTGTTTGCTCTCCTTAGGTTCTCTATCACCCCCAGGGTAGCTAAGCGTTTTGCCAGGGTGGTCAGCGCTTTGATATGGCTCTGGTTATCCTTTGCCGCCAAACCAAATACAATATCCACAGGGTCATTTTCCGGATGTCCAAAAATAACCGGATCGGAAAGGGTTATCAATGCCAAGCATGGTTCCAAGACGCCATCTTCTGGTCTGGCATGCAGTAGTGCAATACCCGGTGCAATAACCATATAAGCGCCAAGTTCTTCGATCACTTGTTTCATTGCGCCAATGTATCTTTCTTCGATCTTATTTGCTTCAAACATCAATTTCCCCACTTGTTCTATTACTTCATCCCGTTCTTTTAAAGTCTTTTTACATCGCACCAGGTCTGGTGTAAGCAAGTCATCTAATTTGAAATCTTCTTTCGCTTTCATCGGCTCTTCAAACTCCTGCCTCGTCTTTGAGGGTCGCTTGGTGATACGCAATGATCTGTAATCCTTTTTCGATCATCAGGTCCAGCATAGCTTTGCCTTTCTCAGCGGTTGCCACAGTCGCATCACCAATTACACCTGAATCACAGAATTCATCCCATGCTACCGAGATTGGTCCCATTAAGGGATTTTTTTGCGGATATTCGCTCACAGCTTTCTCCATGGAAACAAGATCGGCGCGAATCGCAAGCATCGCGGAGGTTTCATATTCATCGGCATGCGCAAAAGCTGGATGCCAACGTTTTGAAGTGCAGTATTTTTGCATAGCTTCATCCAAACCAGGTAAAGCAAGGTTCACTAGTTTTGCAGTGTGCTCTTCGAGTAGTAGTTTTCGTTCCGCCATCTGGCAGGCTTGTTTGGCACCAATATGGGCAATTACCACATAGATGAATTGAATGTGATGGGTAGCCAGCGATCTGGCTATCTCACATAATTGTTCAGCGAATGTTTCATCACTTACCCTGATGGTTCCGGGAAATTTTCGAAGTGAAAAAGATGGGGTATATGCCAGAGCCGGAAGAAGGATGAATCCACTCCGTTCTGCTATTTGCTTCGCCATATATTCGGCAATGATCACATCTGTTGAAAAAGGTAAATGTGGACCATGTTGTTCAAGCGCCCCGACCGGCAGCAGTGCGAATGGGGTTTGTTTGACATAATCTTGAAAATCCTGCCAGTTCATTTCAGCATAGATAGTACTCTTGCGATTCATGCCCGTTCCCTTTCTATTTCAGAGCAGTTTTTATTTCTCTGATCCGCTTGCTCAATCCGTTGTAATCCTCGTTACCAATCAACTCAACGAAAGATGTTCCGACAATGATTCCATCAGCCCCAGTCGCAACCGCTTCTTTGGATCGCGCACCGTCTCTGATCCCATAAGCTAGAATGATCGCGGCTCTGGTGCCGCTTTCACGCACGCGTTTTACAAGGTTTTTGTTTTCAGGCGCAACTCTGGCTCTGTTTCCGTCTTCATCCGCAATGGATTGTAGGATCATGAATCCTTTTCCATCGCGCCCGATATCTTCCAGCAGATCATCCTGAAAAGGATGGGGCATAAAACGGATCCGATATATGTCTGCCGCACGAAGCAGCATTTCCAGCTCTTCTACCTCGCTTTTTTCTCGATAAACAGAATCTGCTAATAGATGCGCATCAATGTCCGCCTCTGCCATTCCGGCTACAAAGTTTTCCATGCTGGCTTTTTGTAATGCATCAGAATATGCCATCACCTCGAATGGTTCTTGTGGGTATTTTTGACGTATTTTTTTTATTTGTTCTAAGTGTTTGAGAATATTGGGTTCACCCCTCAATGCTCGCGCACCCGAATCACTTATCTGTTGGCTATCAACAAAAGGATTGTCACTGGGCAGTGCAAATTCCACAATATCAACACCCGACTCAAGATAAACATCCACCAATCGCGTTGATACTTCTAAATTGGGATCCCCAAATGGGATTAATCCAACCAGCACTTTCTCGCCGCGCTTGAGAACTGCTTGGATCCTTTCATCAATTCGATTTTTAGACTGCATGCTAAAAAACCCTTTCTTTTAAAAATTTAAAATGGATCGAGCTATCCTTTTCTTACTTATTGATCTTGACTTCAAATTTGACCCTATCGCTTCGGAAATAATTTTTTGAAAATTCCATGGGCTTTCCATCCCTAAGATAAGAAATGCTTGAGATGAGATGAAGAGGTGTTCCAGGTGTCACCCCCAGATAGTTTTTTGCTCTGCTTGAAGCGATCACTGTCTCAATGGTTCGAACAGCAGATTCAGCGGCTAATCCGTATTTGGTTTTTAAAATTTCATATAGCGATCGATTTTCAAATTCCTCTTCAAGTAAACTGGGACATAAATGTTCTGGAATATATACTTTTGTCCAATACAATGGGCTTCCCTCGACACTTCTGATTCTGATCAATTTGAATACTTTCTCAGCAGGTGATATTTGCAGAGCGTCGATTGTCTTTTCGTTTGGCACCTCAATATTCTTTTCAATCAAGGTCGTTGAGAAATTTCTTTTCCCTTCTGTAGAGAAGGCAAATGTGCCGGTCAGTGATTGCAGAATGAGATCTTTGACTTTCCTGTCTTGTACAAAAGTTCCCTTCCCTTGAAAACGCTTGATCAATCCTTCGATCTCCAATTGTTTCAATGCCTTCCGTACAGTGATCAGGCTCACATCATATTGTTCGCATAGTTCATTTTCAGTTGGGATCTTCTCTCCACTTTGCCATATCCCGTCATCAATATTGTCGTGGAAGATTTCCTGAAGTTGGAAGGATATCGGCGTGGCTTGATTTCGATCGATATTTTTTATTTTCATTTGACATTTTCCGTGAATTGGTTTATCTTTGTATCATTATAACATTATAATGTTTGAAGTATATCGCGCACTTTTCATCATGTCAATACAGGATAGAAATGAAAAAAAACGAAAAAGTCTTGGTAATCGGCGGAAGTGGTTTCGTAGGACATGCTCTCTGTGATTTATTACGAAAGAATGACATCGCAACCATCAATTTCAGTAACGACACCGAACAAATCACTGGATGTGAAAATATTTCTGGTGATGTGGCTGATAAAGATCAGCTTGAATCGGTTTTCAAGAAATATTCCATACGTTGTGTTGTGAATCTGGCTTCTCTATTGCATAGTGCATCCATCAAAAACCCCTTACTGGCTTGTAAGATAGGTGTGGGGGGATCATTGAATTTGTTGGAATTATGCAAAGACCATGGTGTCAATCGTTTTATCTACGGCAGCTCAACCGCGTTATTGCGCCCTTGTGCAGATGCTTGTCAAGGCGTTGATGAAAACGCCCCTGTGCATACCGCCTCAATTTACGAGGAAATAAAAAGATTCGTTGAAGAAATGGGGCAGCGTACCGCAAAAGCTCACTCCCTTGAATTTATTTCTGCAAGAATATCTTTGGTGATTGGCCCCGGTCGCCCATCACAAACCTCTGCATATCGGACTGAAATTTTCAATAAGTTGCTCACAGGTGGGGAGATACATATACCCTTCGCCAAACATGAGGTTTTACCCTTTAATCATTATGCAGATGTGGCTGAGGCTCTCCTGTTGTTGGTCAATGCCTCTGCGTTGATGCATTCTGTCTACAATCTTCCATGTGAATCATGGCGAGTCACAGATTTGGCTGATCTGCTGTGCAAGATGAACCAAAACATTGCTGTCACTTTTGGCGACCTACAATTTGCAAGTGGTGCGCCTTATGTGAATTGGGGGAGAATGCAAGTTGAGTTAGGGGCATCCATCGTGCCTCTTGATCAACGATTGCTGGAATACAAAACTTTTTTATTACAAAGGAGAAAAGATGTCAACTAAATTCATGGGGATCATCCCGCCCTTAATTACTTGTTTTAATGAGAAAGGGGAATTCAATGAAAAGGCACAACGTGAAGTGATCCGCTTTTTGTTGTCGAATGTCAACGGGTTTTATCCTATCGGAACCTATGGCTCTGGTCCATTATTGGACATCAATGAAAGAAAAACTGCTGCTGAGGTAATCGTAGATGAAGTGAATGGTAAAGTTCCTGTTATCATCCACATCGGTGCTGTCAATACAAAGCAAGCGGTCGAACTCGCCAAACATGCCGAATCGATTGGTGCAGATGCCATCGGCGCTATCCCTCCCTACTATTATTCCTATACGGAATATGATCTGTTGGAATATTATCGCGCTATTCTTGCTGCTACAAATTTGCCTTTCTTTGCTTATAATAATCCGGGGTTATCCAATAATCCTCTTTCTCCCAGACTTATCAATATATTAGCGCATGAAGGCTTATATGGGATCAAAGATAGTTCCTTTGATTTGGTCACTTTTTGTAATTTCGTCAATAATGTAGAGAAAGAAGATTTCCACTTCATTATCGGCACTGAAGCTTTTGCAGCCGCAGCGGTCAATGTTGGTGCCGAGGGAGTTATCTCGGGCTTAGCAAACGCCTGGCCCGAAATTATGGGGGATCTGTGGAACGCGTTGGAAGCAGGCAATATGCACAAGGCCGGCAAGCTCCAATTACAGGTACTGAAAGCTAGAACGATTATGAAATCAGCTCCTACGCTGGTGGTTTGTTATGAGATATTAAGAATGCGCGGGGTCGATCCCGGACAACCACGTTTACCATTCCATTTTGTGGATGCTGATACGCGTCAGAAGATCCGTGAGTCTTTGAACGTTTTAGGATTGGCTGTCTAATTTATTTTTGGAGGGAATGCAGTGTTTGAAATTCTTGATCCTGATTTCACTGAGTTGATCGATCAAAATGCAAAGATCGAATTGGTCGCTGATGGTTTCGAATTTACCGAAGGCCCGGTTTGGCACACGCAAGACAACTGTCTGTATTTTTCTGACATTCCCTCCGATACCATCTACCGCTTTGATAACAGTGTTGGTGTTTCCACTTTTCGAAACCCCAGCCATTTTTCAAATGGTCTCACTTTAGATCAACAGGGGCGGTTGATCGTTTGCGAGCACAGGTCCCGATCGCTTACTATACAAACAGAAGGTGGTTTCCACACCCTCGCTGATTGCTTCAATGGCAAAAAACTGAATTCTCCCAACGACGTCATTATCGCAAGAGATGGTACTATTTATTTTTCAGATCCCATCTATGGTCTACAGGCGGGGTTGGGCGGACCCGCTGTTCAGGAACTATCTTTCCAGGGCGTTTACATGCTCAAACCAGGGGCATCCCAACCCGAATTATTGTTCGGTGATTTTGAACGCCCCAATGGTCTCGCCTTGAGCGACGACGAAAACCTCCTTTTTGTGAACGATACCGTCCGCCAGCACATTCGGGTGTTTACAAAAGACTCGCATGGCAGATATTCCAACGGTACCATCTTTGCTGAATTGTTTGGCGATGGCGTGGGTAGACCTGATGGCATGAAATTGGATACGGTTGGGAATGTATTTTGCACCGGTCCTGGGGGAATATGGGTCTTCTCTCCATCTGCGAAATTATTGGGGAAGATTTTGCTCCCGCAAAAGACAGCAAATCTTGCGTGGGGTGATACTGATCGGAGTTCTCTCTATATAACTTCAAGTTCTACTTTATATCGCCTGAGATGCAAAACGTCAGGGAAAAGCCCTATGGATTCCTGAAAGGTATATGAGCAATGAATACATTTCCAGCAAGCAACCAGAATGCCAACAAACTGATTCCCGACCGCGCAAAATTGGAGATCATCGTTGAAACTTTCGAAGACGTTTTAGCTGCGGCGCAGGGCGGCGCAACGCAGCTTGATCTCAAAGCGCACTACCCGTGTAGCGGAGTATCTCCTTCTGCCGGGATCATTGCGCGCGTGCTGGATGCGCTGGATATCCCGGTCATGGTCATGGTTCGCCCTCACGCTCGTTCGTTTATTATGAGCGCCGAAGATATCCAGACTGCTTGTGAAGAGGTTAAACAGGCACGTCATATCGGAGCCAGAAATTTCTTACTGGGCTTTCTGAATTCAAATTCCGATCTGGATGTGGATGGATTGCAAAGAATTAAAGAAGCGGCGGGTGATTGTGATCTGCATGCGCACCTTGCTTGGGAACTCACCCGTGATCCTATGAAATCCCTGCAGCAATTGATCGGATTAGGTTTCGTCTCATTGCGCGCCAGTGGGAAAACGGCATCATCTGGTGCCTTCGGGGGTTCTGTCGCTCAAGCTGCATCTACGATCCTTGAATATAAGAAACTCGCCGCCGGTAAAATTGCAATATTCTTGGCGGGTGGTTTGAACGAAGATAATATCGAGCAGATCATTGCAGAAACACAGATCGCGAATATCCATTGCGGTCGTTCTGCCCGCACCCCCGCAACCGCCGAATCGCCCGTGGATCCATACAAGGTCGCAATCTTGCGTTCAAAACAATTGAACGCAGTCAAGGAATTTATTTCTCGATCATGATGACTGACAAAAAACCTGATCGGGGCGGTCTCGAAAACCGTTGCGGCCATTTTTAGTCACCGAGGGTTCGAATCTCTCGCCCTCTCTGTTGCGAATTTAGATTATATAGGTTTCCGATTTTCTAATAAAATAAGCTAATTGCGATACATAAGGTATCTGGTTGAATCTATCATCATCAGAGGCAAAAATAGGATTATCTTCAAAAATCATTTCCCCTCTTGAATTTTTGTTTTCTTTTATTGTATATTCATTAATACGCATGGACGATATCGAATTTTTATTTAACAATGAAGAGATTTATCTCTGCATGATCGCCGAAGCAATGCCGGAAAATAAAACGGATTACTTCTACTCCTCTTCCGATTCTCTTTGCGTGCTGAATACCCTCAGCGCTTTCCAGCAAGCCGGCTTCCCCGCCCACAGCATTGCCGGCATCACCAGACTGGGTGTCTACCTTACCGTCGCAGTCAAAGAACCCCGCCCCGGCACCAGCATGCCACGTGAACTGATCGAGAAGCACAACCCCGCTCTCGAACAGGAGCTCACCCAGTTTCCCAACCTGAAGGTCATCCTGCTCATGGGTGATGTTGCCATCACCGCCTTCAACCTCATCGCCCGTCGCCGCACCGGCAAACGCTGCATCCCGGCCGGCTCGACCTATAAGATCCGCGATCAGCAGTTCTTCTTCGAAGATCTACGCGTCTTTCCCTCTTATTTGCAAACCGGTCAGAATTTTCTGATCGAGAAAGCCAAGCAACGCATGGTCGCCGATGACATCCGGCGCGCTTTCGCCTGGCTGGAACAGCATCCCACTCACGACCACTCTTGAAATTGAAGTTGAATAACTGATCCACTGGCGCACCCCGGCAAATTGGAGAGTATGCGCACACTGGTTTGCTGGGCGAAAATCGTCTGGCTACCTCATCTCCGAATTGCGTCGTCTCACCCAGCATCAGAAACCCGTATCTTGATCCCCTTCTATTTCAGCAATGCCAGCAACAAACTGACCCCGAACCCCACCAGCACTACCCCCGCGATCTTGTTGATGACCTTATAGAACTGAGGCTTGAAGCGTCCGCGCAACAGCGCAACCAGGCTGCTCAGCGTCAGCCACCAGGCAACCGATCCGACGAACACCCCCAGCACCAGCAGCCCCATCTGCCAGGTGCTGGTCTCTGCGCTGCCCAGCCCCAACCCGCCATATACCGCCGCGAAAGAAAAGATCGTGATCGGGTTGGTGAGCGTCAGCAGGAAGGTGGAGAAATAATCTCCTGCCAGCCCGCGCGATTTACCCGTATTGGCTGCCTGCTGTTCCTTCTGCAAGAACGCCCGCACTCCCATCAAGACCAGGATGCTGCCCCCCACTAGCCGCAAAGGAGTCTGAATTTGGACCAGGTGATTCCCCAGCCACAGCGCGCCGAAACCTGCCAGCGAACCATACAGCAGGTCAGCCGTGGCAGCCCCCAAGCCCGAAAAGAACCCGGATGGAAACCCTTTTTTCAGCGTGCGCTGGATACACAACACCCCGATCGGACCTACCGGAGCGGCAATCGAGATCCCCAACCCCATCCCCTTAAGAAAGAGCAGCCAGCCGCTTATCATCTTACTTGTATGCCCAGCGTGCCATGCCGCGTGTGATGAAGTATTCCAACACCACCAGCACCGCTCCCCCCGCCCCCGCCATCCACAGGATGCCCTGCCGGCTGAGTGGTTGGCGCAATGCCAGCATACCGTTGATGTTGGCTGCCGTGGAGCTGTCGCTGGCTGCCAGCCACATCGACAGCCCGCATGCCACCGCCAGCACCAGGCTGGCAAAGATTCCGGTTTTATGAAAAGCGGCTTCCGCTTCTGCTTTGGACTTTCCGTTATCCAGCATGCGCAACCCCATGTAAAAACCCGCAAACAAGCCCAGCAAGAAGTTGAACACCGGCACACCCATGAAGAATCCGTACAGACCTGCCGAATAGAACAGATAGATCACCGCCAGCCACGTCAGGTTCATGTGATATGCCCGTACCAGCCAGCGCTTGAGCAACAGGATATCGATCAGAATGCCTGCCAGCAATCCCCCCAGCGCCGCATACTTGATGGATTCTTCCGGTAAAATGGCAATGCTGCCCCACCAACCCGCCAAAAAGCACAGGATCGGGAACACCCCTCCCAGCACCGCCAGCAGGAATATCGATTCCGCTTTGGGAAACATCTTCCGGAAATCGTTCATCGCTCCTCCTCGAATTGCACAAGTATACCCCGCCCTCACCGGGCAGGTCTCTCAGAATATCTCACTTTAAAATGAAACTTCTAGCCGGCGAATTTGGGTTCGGGCAGTCCCCGCACACCCGGTTGGCAGGCAAACAGATTGCCCGCTTGCGGTTGCTCCCCCAAGTGCGTCTTGCTCATCCCTTCTCTGGCAGAGGTGATATACAGCGTGCCGAAATCATCCCCGCCAAAAGTGCACGAGGAAGGTTGTGCCACCGGCACCTCGACGCTCTCCACGCACTCGCCCGCCGGTGAATAGCGCTCCACCCGCCAGCCGCCCCACAGCGCGCACCACACATATCCCTCGCCATCCACCGTCAATCCATCCGGTATGCCGTTTTCTCCATTGAACCGCACGAATTCCCGCTTGTTGCTGATCTCGCCATGCTCATGGTCGAAATCATAAGCATAGATCGTGAAGCGCCGCGTATCGGCATAATACATGATGCGGTCATCCGGGCTCCAGCCGATGCCGTTGGAGATGGTCACGTTCTCGATCATGGGTGCCACCGCCAGGTTTTCATCCAGCTTATACAGCTTGCTGCTGGCGCCCTCCGCCGTCATCGTGCCCGCCCAGAAGCGCCCATCCCGGTCCACTTTGCCGTCGTTGAAGCGCGCCTCCGTTTTGCCTTGCTCCGGGTTGCTGATGAAACGGAAGGTACCCCAATGCCGATACCAGAACGCAAAACCGTTCTCCCCGGCGGTGATGAAGGAGTCCGTACCGCGCAATCCCAGCGCGCTCACCTTCTGCCCCACCTTGAAAACCTGATATTCATCACGGTGCGGATCATAGCGCTGGATCTTCTTCTCCAGGATATCCAGCCAGTACAGGCATTTTTCCAGCGGATGCCAGATCGGACCCTCTCCCAGTTTGTTATGACATTCGACCACGGTTTTGGCTTGCATGCTTTTCTCCCTTATACAATTAGATGATCTGCTTTTCCAGCACCAGGGCATCTTCCCCACCCCGGTAGTATTGCGCCCATATTTCCACCTGCACATAGCCCATATTCTTGTATAAATGAATTGCCCCTTCATTGCTGACCCGCACACACAGACGGATCGTGCGCACGCTTGCCAGTTGCGCTTCGCACTCCTGCAGCAGCTCTTGTGCCACGCCCTGCCGGCGGTATTCCGGCAGCACCCCTAGCGTGATGATCCAACCGGTTTGCTGGTGGTCGCGGGTTTCCCCGCCGATGAAGCCGATCATCTTGCCGTTCATTTCAGCTTTCAGGCGCACCACGCCCGGAAAGCTCAAAACTCCCAGCAGGTCGATCAATGGCCAGGCATCCTGCTCGAAACAGGCACGTTCCAGTTTGCTCAACTCATGCACATCCCGCCAGCTGGCGGATCGAATGGTGAAGGGCAGTGCGCTGTCCATGCTTTAATTGTAGTACTTGCTGCGTCTTGATGCGGGCAATATCTTTACCATCCCAGCCAGCGGGCAGCCATCACCAGCAGCAAGCCGGTGCCCACCGTTCCCAGCAGGCTGCGCGTGCGCCACGCCACCACAAAACACGGGATGGAGATCCACAAGAACATATTATCGGATGCCAGGTTGATGGATCCATCCATCGTCATCAGCGCCGGCAGCAGCATGGCTGCCAGCACCGCCACCGGGATGTATTCCAGCCAGGTGCGTAACCACCCCGGCAGCTTGCGTGTGGAAAGCAGCAGCAACGGCAGCACGCGCGGCGCAATGGTCACCAGTGCCATCCCCACCAGGGTGAGCACGATCTTCATTCCTGCACCGGCTGCCATAACAGCACCCCAAATCCGGCTGCCAGGCTGGCAGCCATCAATACATGCCACTGGTCGATCCCGTTCACATACAGCAGCACCGCCAGTAGTCCCGCCGTCACTGCCACCACAATATGGCGATAGTCTTTGATCTGCACCACCAGCAGCGCGATGAACATGGCTGGCAGTGCAAAATCCAGCCCGAAAGTGCTGATATCCGCCACCTGCCCGCTCAACACCGCGCCCAGCAGGCTGCCCGCGATCCATGCCGCCTGCGAGGTGATATTCACCGCGAAGACAGTTGCTTTGGCTGGCATCCCCATGCTGAAACTGGAACTGTGCAGCGCGAAGGTTTCATCCGTCAGTTCCAGCCCGAAAGCCACTTTTTCCATGGTGCGCCATTGCTCAAAATAAGGTGCCAGCGCCGCCGACATCAGCAAATGCCGGATGTTGACGATGAAGGTCGTCAGGATGATGGAGAGCGGCGGCACGCCTGCTGCGAACAACCCCACACTGATCAACTGCGCTGAACCGGCGTATACAATCAATGACATCAGCCCGCTTTGCAGCAGGCTCAGTCCGGCGTTGCGTGCCAGCATACCATAGGCGAACCCCACCGTTAAGTAGCCCAGCACCACCGGCAGTGCCATTTCCATCCCCTTTAAAACGGGATGCCCGTGTTTTGCTTCAATGTTCCTGTGGATCTCCGGCATTGTGCACCTGTCGATATTTTTCTATTTAAGTGCCAGATTATTTCAGATTAACCACATTTTGTAAATAGCCGGAGCTAAATCTGATAGAGATGCTCCGAATTGACGGTGAACCCTTTTATCAGGCTGAAAGAAACCTAACAAAATGTTAACCTGTTATTCAGCTTCCATTGACATGTGCGGTTTATACTGGCAGCATGCAAAATTCAATTACCACGCTGTTTATCGATCTTGACGGGACTGTTTACAATAGAAACAACGGCATGCTGGCTGAGATGAGTCACCGTATCGCCTTATTTATGGAAAAGATCATGCACCTGTCTCCTGCCGCCATTCCCGCCCTCATCGACCGCTACTACCACACCTACGGCTCCACCCTGCGCGGCATCCAGCAGGAACATGATGTCGATGCACGCCAATATCTGGAGTTCGTCCATGATCTTGAGTTGGATCATTATCTCCAGCCAGACCGCGCTTTGTACCAAAGTCTGGCATCCATCCCGCTCCCCAAATGGATCTTCACCAATTCCTCCCGCAGCCACGCCGAGCGGGTACTGGCTGCCCTGGGCATTGCCGATCTCTTCGACGGCATCCTGGACGTGTGGACCATGGAGTACATCCCTAAACCTCACCCCTGGGTCTACCATCATGCGCTTGAGATGGCAGGCGATCCCGACCCCTGGAATTGTGCCTTCATCGATGATTCCGCCTGCAACCTGCCGCCCGCCAACCGCATCGGTTTTTCCACCATTTGGGTCGGCGAAGGACACAACACTACGGCTGCTTCCCTTTCCATCCCGCGCCTGCACCAGCTTCCGCAGGCATTGGAACTGCTCGAACAGGACCTGCTGCTGCCGCCTGTTTTCTACCCTGCTCCCCTTCTCGAACCGGCGTTATAATCGGTATGAGTATGGATCAAAGACCAACCGTCCTTTTCATTTGCGGCTCGCTGAACCAGACCAAAATGATGCACCAGATCGCCGCCCAACTGCCCGAGGCAGACGCTTATTTCACTCCCTATTACGCCGATGGCTTGGTGCGTGTGCTGGCCCGCGCCGGCATGCTCAAAGCCAGCATCCTGGGCGGTCGCCACTATCGCGAGACCATGCGCTATTTCAAGGAACATCGACTGCCACTCGATATGCGCGGCAAACGGCACGACTATGACCTGGTGGTCACCTGCAGTGACCTCATCGTCCAGCGCAACATCCGCGGCAGGCGCCTGGTGTTGGTGCAGGAGGGCATCACCGAGCCCGAGGGCTTGGCCTTTCTGCTGGTCAAATACCTGCGCCTGCCCCGCTACCTCGCCAACACCGCTGCCACCGGGCTATCGGATGCCTACAATGTGTTTTGCGTGGCTTCGGAGGGCTACAAGAGGCTTTTCATCAAAAAGGGCGTGAAAGCCGAAAAGATCGCCGTCACCGGCATCCCTAATTTTGACGATCTGGATACTCTGCGCCAAAACGATTTCCCCCATCATGATTATGTGCTGGTCGCCACCTCGCCCCTGCGCGAGACCGGGCAGTTCGACTACCGCCCCGCCTTCATCAAACACTGCCTGGAGATTGCGCATGGCAGACCGCTCTTCTTTAAACTACACCCCATGGAAAATGCCCGCCGTGCCTGCCGTGAGATCCGTACCTATGCCCCCGGTGCGCGCGTGTTCACCCGCGGCAACACCGATCCCATGATCGCCAACGCAGCCGCCGTCATCACCCAGCGTTCTACCTGCACCTTTGTGGCAGTGGCATTGGGGAAAGAAGTGCATACCTATTTGGATCAAGTCCGTCTCAAGGAGTTACTGCCCCTGCAGAATCACGGCACCTCTGCCGCCAACATCGCCCTCATCTGCCGGCAGGTGCTGCAGCAGCCCGCCCCCATCCTGCCGAAGAACAAGAAGACCGCCCTGCGCCCGCTGTTCGATTGGAAGAGCTGACAGGGTTAGGTTCCCCTCATC
This sequence comes from Chloroflexota bacterium, assembly GCA_012798455.1. GTDB lineage: Bacteria > Chloroflexota > Anaerolineae > Anaerolineales > Anaerolineaceae > UBA4781. The sequence continues at coordinate 41,769 of JAAZNC010000087.1, forward strand.
TTCGATTTATACGTGGCGCATGCCATTGTAGAATTTTTGGCTGAACCCCGCCGAGAAATCAAAAGACCAGATCGAACGCGTGTCTGAGTGTGAATGGTTCTCTTCCGCACCATACACCACCACATTTGAGAAAGATTTGATGCGTCCGAAACTCGTCTGGTTGGGTGATACCGGTACCTGGTTGCGCCAGGTGCCCGAGTTGAAGTAGTAGCGCTCCACACCGTCCGTCGCATCCAGCAGTGCCACCAGCGGCTGGTGGGTGTGCCCCGAGATGATGCAGCGCACCGAATCCCCGTTCTTTTGCAGCAGTTCTTCTTTTCCCGCTGGTAGATTGTTCTCATTGTTGCTCATGCGGCTGGTAATGGAAGAAGATACCCGGTGCACCAACCGGTAGGGGATGTTCTTATGCCAGGGGTTCATGCGGATCACCTTCTTCAGCATATTGCCCTGCAGCAGCGGCGAGTTGAGAATCGGGTCTCTGCGCAGGCTGTTCAGTTCTTCCAGGATGATCGGCTCAAGGTACTTCCACACTTCCCGGCGGGTCATGCCGGGCGTATCCAGGATGAAATTCATCAGTGCCGATTGCGGGCGCACATCCTGGAATTCGACCAGCCGGTAATACAGGTTCTTCAGGTGGCTATTCATCATGATCTTTTCCGAGCTGTAGTGCTGGATGAACAGGTACGGCAGTTTGTAGATCAGTTCCACTGCCGAAAAATCATCCACCGGCGGCTGGGCATATTCCTCTTCCGGGATGTCTGCCGGGATGACCGCCGCGTTGCGGTAGTTCTTCGAGAAGTTCAGCGGATCATATTCATGCCCGTGCCGTACGAAAGCCAGTGGTTTGCCCCGGCTGTAATAGGTGAAGGTATGCGGCAGCGGTTCGCCCTCGCCGGGCATGCACAGCAGAGAGCGCGCCTTCGCCCGTGTGGCGGGAGTGGCGTTCACCAACCGGTCGTGGTTGCCCAGCAGATAATGCAGGCGCAGTTCCACGTTGAAATAGCTTTGAAAATCGCGGATCACCGCCAGCGAGCCGGCTACCCGCTCTTCCACTCCGATCAGGTCCAGCAGGCGCAGGATCTTCGCTTCGTGCTGCGAGCCGGGCTGGATCTCTGCCAGGTCCACATACGGTTTGACGGCATCCTCATACCAGATGTTGGAGTGGTTCAGTTCGAAGATATCCCCCGCCAGCACCAGGTCCACTGCTTCGGCATGGTTCACCGCCGCTTCCTTTGCCATGCTGCGGATGAATTTTTGATAAGCCTTCGGTTCCAGGTTGCGGTTGGCGCGCAGCTCCGGGTTGACGCCCAGGCTGCATTCTTCCAGATGCAGATCAGAAATGACAATTAACATAAGTTTCCTTCGATAATTCCATTGAATACCAGCGTTTTATATCACAGCCCTCCAAAAAAGGGATAAAGATTGCATTATTATTTTATTAACAAATCTCCCTTTTTCTTGACAGTCTTTTATACTGGCAGTATACTGCCCTTTAATAAGTCCTTCAGGGCAGGGTGAGAGAGTTCGCTCTCAATTCCCGATCGGTGGTGATAACCCACGAGCGCTGCGATGCGCAGACCCGGTGCAATCCCGGGGTCGACGGTACAGTCCGGATGAAAGAAGGTTCGACCAAATTAAATTGCCCTGAATGCTTTCAGGGTTTTTTATTTTAACGATGAAACATACCAACCACACTCGATCATCCTATAGAAAACCAGCCCTGTGGACCTATCTGCTGGCGCTGTTGCTCTTCGTTATCCTGTGGCAGGTGCTGGTGTGGCTGCTGCGCCTGCCCGCTTTCATTTTACCCTCTCCCTCGCAGGTGTGGGTGCGTCTGCTCACCGCTCTGCGTGATGGCAGTCTGGCGCGCCATACCATGGCAACTTTCAATGAAGTGCTGAGTGGTTTGCTGATCGGCATTCTGGGTGCTTCCATCCTGGGTTACCTGCTCTCCCGCTCCCAATTGCTGGAGCGTGTGCTCTCGCCCTTCCTGGTCGCCAGCCAGGCGGTGCCGGTGGCGGCTATCGCACCCCTGCTCATCATCTGGTTCGGTTCGGGTGTGCTTTCCAAGGTGCTCATCTGTTCGCTGACCGTCTTCTTCCCGGTGCTGGTCAACACCCTGGTCGGGCTGCACGCCGTGCCGCTTGCCATGCGCGACCTCATGCGTACCCTGCACGCCACCCGCTGGCAAACCCTGCGCTATCTGGAACTGCCGGCTGCCCTGCCTATCTTGTTGGGCGGCATGCGTGTGGGCGCCACCCTCTCCGTCATCGGGGCGGTGGTCGGGGAACTGGCGGGCGCCGATCGCGGGCTTGGTTTTCTCATCAATGTCGGGCGCGGGCAATATGATACCGCGCTGGTCTTTGTGGCAGTGCTGACCCTGGTGCTGCTGGCTATCTGTCTTTATACCGCCGTCCTCCTGCTCGAAAAACGCTTGCTGCGCTGGCAGGAGGTTAAATGAAAGAAAAAGGAATAACAATATGAAACGTACTCTTGTCATCCTCATCACATCCCTGCTGCTCCTGGCAGCCTGTTCCCCCGCCGCACAGTCTTCCGGCGAGCTCATCCCCATCACCCTGCCATCCGGCTACATCCCCAACGTGCAATTCGCCCCGCTCTACGTTGCCATCGAAAAGGGCTTCTACCGTGACGCCGGGTTGGATGTGGCCATCGACTACAATATGGAAAATGACAACGTCGCCCTGCTGGGTGTGGGCGACCTCGATTTCGCCATCGCTTCCGGTGAACAGGTGCTGCTCGGGCAAAATCAGGAGCTGCCGGTCGTGTATGTGCTGGCATGGTATCAGGATTTTCCGGTTGGCGTGGTCTCGCTGGCAGAGCAAGATATCCGCACTCCCGCCGACCTGGCGGGCAAGCAGATCGGCATCCCCGGTCTGTATGGCGCTAGTTACATTGGCTTCCGCGCCCTGCTGCAAGCCAACGATATGCAGGAGAACGACCTGACCCTCGACTCCATCGGCTACACCACCGTCGAAGCCCTGGTCAATCACCAGGATGACGCCGTCGTCATCTACGTCAGCAATGAACCCATCCAATTGCGAGCGCTGGGATACGACATCCGCACCCTGCGCGTTTCCGATTACACCAGCCTGGTGGGCAACGGGCTCATCACCAACCAGCAGGTCATCGAAGAAAAACCCGAATTGGTGAAAGCCATGGTCAAAGCGACCTGGCAGGGTATCCGCTATACCAGCGAACATCCCGACGAGGCTTTCGAGATCTGCAAGCAGTATGTCGATAACCTGGCACAGCTCACCCCTGCCGAACAGGAGGTACAGCGCCAGGTGTTGGAAGCTTCTATCGCGCTCTACCATGTCGAGCAGAACGGTGCTACTGATCTGGCTACCTGGCAGAACATGCAGTCCATCTTGCTGGAGATGGGGCTGCTGAACGGCGAGCTGGATCTCAGCCACGTCTTCAGCAACGCCTACCTGCCACAGGCAGATTGATATTTTTGGTATGATGGAAACACCATTCGATGAGATCATCCGGAAAGGAAGTGCCTCATGATCCGTAAGATCGCATTTTTCATCCTGCTGTCCCTCCTGCTGGCGGGTTGCCGCACGGCTGCCGCTCCCGCCCCGCAGGAACTCACCCCCGTCACCCTGCCGGTCGGCTATATCCCCAATGTGCAGTTCGCCCCTTTCTATGTCGCTATCGAAAAAGGCTTCTATCGCGAGCAGGGGCTGGACGTCAGCATGGACTACAACATGGAGACTGACAGTGTGGCGCTCATCGGCGCCGGCGACCTCGATTTTGCCATCGTATCCGGCGAGCAGGTGCTGCTCGGGCGCGCCCAGGAGCTGCCCGTGGTATATGTTATGGCATGGTACCAGCAGTTCCCGGTGGGCGTGGCTGCCCTGGCTGACAGCGGCATTCAGGCTCCCGCCGATCTGGCGGGCAAGCAGGTCGGCATCCCCGGCTTGTACGGTGCCAGCTATATCGGGCTGCGCGCCCTGCTGTATGCCAGCGGCTTGCAGGAGAGTGATCTGACCCTCGACTCCATCGGCTACACCCAGACCGAAGCCCTGCTCAACGGCATGGAAGACGCAGTCGTCATCTACGTCAGCAACGAACCCATCAAAATGATTGCCGAGGGCTATCAGGTCAATGTGCTGCCTGTCTCTGATGCACTGGCGCTGGTTGCCAATGGCTTGATCACCAGCCAGAGCATGATCGCCGACCATCCCGACCTGGTGCGTGGCATGGTCACCGCCACCCTGCAGGGCATCGCCTATACCAGCCAGCATCCCGACGAAGCTTTCGAGATCTGCAAGCAACATGTCGATACCCTCGCCAGCCTCACCCCGGCTGAGCTGGAAGTGCAGCGTCAGGTGCTGGAGGCTTCCATCCCCATGTTCGATATCAGCCAGAACGGCATCACCCGCCTTTCTGCCTGGCAGAATATGCAAGATGTGCTGCTCGAGATGGGGTTGCTTTCTCAGCCGCTCTCGCTGCAAGATGCCTTCACCAACCAGTTCATCCCCGAGCCATGAACCCAGCCAACCCTTTCGCTTTCCAGTTCACCGATGTCAGCATGAACTTCCCTGATCCCCAGGGCGAGTTGGAAGCGCTGGAACACCTCACCTTTTCCGTACCCCCGCGCCAGTTCCTGTGCGTGCTGGGACCCTCCGGCAGTGGCAAGAGCACGCTGCTGCGCTTGCTGGCGGGGCTGCTGCAGCCCACTGCCGGCGCCATCCGTTACCCGCAGGGCAGCCAGCCCTCAGTGGGGTTGGTGTTCCAGCATGCCAACCTGATGCCCTGGCGCGACGTCACTGCCAACATCAGCTTGCCGCTGGAGTTGCGCAGCGTGCCCGAAGCACAGCAGCACCAGCGTGTGGAACAGATGATCGAGCTGGTCGGCTTGCGCGAGTTCCGGCATGCCTGGCCCGCCACCCTTTCGGGTGGCATGGCGCAGCGTGTTGCCATTGCGCGGGCGCTCATCCAGGACCCCGATCTATTGCTGTTGGATGAACCCTTCGGTGCGTTGGATGCCATCACCCGCGAGCGCATGGGCTCCGAATTGCTGCGCATCTGGGAACTCAGCCGCAAGACCGTGGTGCTGGTCACCCATTCCATCTCCGAAGCCCTGCTGTTATCTGACCGCGTCATCGTGCTCACCCGCCGCCCCGGCACCATCTGCCTCGACCTGCCCAACCGCCTGCCGCGCCCGCGCACGGAGGAAACCCGCTACGATCCTGCCTTCGTGCAGCTCTCGCGCACCTTGCGAAATGCCATCCAGCAGGAACCATCGTTCTCCCTGCCCCTGGCATAGCCTTGACAACCCGAGCGTTAATCTGCGGTTTTGATTGTATAATTAACAAAATTTAAAAGACCTGCCACCAACGTGGGAGTGCAGGTGGGTTAAAAAGAAGCCCGATCCAAACGTCCGGCAACTTTTTTCCAGAAGAAAGGGTAATAATGCAAACAAAAGTGTATGTTGGTAATCTGTCTTTTGATACCAACGAAGAATCCCTGAAGGAACTTTTTTCCGAAGCAGGGGAAGTTGTCTCGGCGAACATCATCACCGATAAGTTTTCCGGACGCTCAAAAGGATTTGGCTTTGTGGAATTCAAGACCGAAGAGGGCATGAAAGCTGCCATCGAAAAATTCAACGGCTATTCTTATATGGATCGGGATCTGCGCGTTGATGAAGCCCGCCCGCCCGAGAAGCGCGAAGGCGGTTACAACCGTGGCGGCGGCAATCGCGGCGGTGGCAACCGGCGCGGTGGCGGTGGTGGTTACAACCGCGATCGCTACTAGAATTTTCCAGCCAAATAACCGGTA
>JAAZNC010000088.1 GCA_012798455.1 Chloroflexota bacterium
ACTATGGTAAACTATTCACTCGTTATTTTACTTTGAATTTAGAAGATTGGGAAATCTTTGAAAGGGATTGAAAATGGCAAAATGTGAAATTTGTGGAAAAACTACCACTTTTGGTCATAATCGCAGCTTTTCCATGCGGGCTACGAATCGTAAATTCAAACCAAATTTACAGAAGACCACTGTTTTTGTAGATGGAAGACCCGTGCGCAAAACCATCTGCACGCGCTGTTTGAAAACACTCGTAAAAGAGAAATAAATTCAGCAATTGCAAATGGTACGTAAGAAGTGAATTGCTTGTCAATTCAACAGCAACCATCACTCTCAAAAATACCACTAACAAAGTCACGAATACGAGCATCGTAAGCGTGGCTTTTTTATTTAAACTTTAATTTGCGTGAATCCAAGCATCCTGATGAATGAAGTTTCAAATATAAACAAAATATTAGAAAAATCCCTCACACTGGACATAGAAAGTTCGTTGTAGTATAGTTCGACGTCGAATTATTAGAAGAGGTATTCAATGAGGCATTTTCATTCATTCAAGTCCGAGGAAGATCAAGCCCGCTTCGAAAAAATGCACCGCCATTTTGAGAAGTTTATGGTGGACCTTTCCGGGACGGATGATTTACGCGGATTCCAGCTCGCTAATTTGATTCGGCGGACTGCCAATATCTATGATGCGATTTACCACCAGCATAATGGAGATTCGGATATATCCGGACCGCGGCTGGCTATATTGATTCGCCTGTATATCGAAGATAGTAGGGGTACTGGAGAAGGAATCACTCCTACTATTATGAGTCGCTTTCAAAATGTGGGAAAGAACACCATCAGTTCGCTCTTGAATGGATTGGAGGAGCAGGGTCTATTACAGCGTGAAAATGATCCTTCGGATCGGCGTATATATCGTTTGAAGATCACAGATAAAGGACGCACTTTAGTGAAGGAACTGGCGCCCCGTCAAATGGAATTCATGAACATGCTGACCGCTGATTTGACCGATGAAGAAAGCGATCACCTGATTGCGCTGCTTGGGAAACTTGTGCATTCCCTGCAGACACATGTCAGACCTGTACGATAAGAGTCCCTCTTTGGAACGAGTTAGTGAAGAAGAAAGGAAATTGATAAATTAATGTTGCGCTTATTAAAGTATTTCAAACCGTATGTTCTCTTGATTTTGATCACCATTGCCGTGTTGTATGCACAGGCTCAAGCAAACCTGGCATTGCCTGATTACATGTCTGATATCATCAACGTGGGCATCCAGCAGGGCGGTATTGCGGATGCCGTGCCGCTTGCTATCCGCCAGAGCCAAATGGATAAACTTATGTTGTTCATGAGCGATGCGAATAAGACAGTGGTCATGGCTGATTATGTTCTGATAGACAGCTTATCTCCTGATGTTGAATCATACCTGGCAGATTACCCGGCGTTGGCAAACGAAGCAGTGTATGTTCTGACCACTTCCGATGAAGCGGAGATCGATAAACTGAATCCCATCATGGGAAAAGCTCTCCTTACCATTTCTACCATTGACCAGGTAATAGCCGATCCTGCCAAGGCATCCGCTATGTCTCAAGCCAGCGGTTTCGATCTTTCTCAAATACCTGCCGGAATGGATATCTATGCTCTGCTCTCCAGCTTACCGCCATCTCAGCTGGTTAACATCACCTCTGTCATTGATGAGAAATTTGCATCCATGTCCGATAGTATGCTCATCCAATCAGCCACAACATCGGTAAGGGCAGAATACGATGCCCTGGGTATGGATCTTTCCAGACTGCAAACCGGTTACATCATTCGTATCGGGGGTTCCATGTTATTGTTGACCTTGCTGGCTGGTGGCACTGCTGTCATTGTTGGTTATTTATCTGCCCGTATTGCAGCCGGTTTGGCACGCGATGTACGACGTGATACTTTTGAAAAAGTTGAAAGTTTTTCAAAAGCCGAATTTGATGAATTTTCCACTGCTTCCTTGATCACCCGTTCCACTAACGATGTCACTCAGGTGCAGATGGCGGTTATCATGCTCGTCCGTATGGCTTTTTATGCACCCATCATGGGGGTGGGCGCGGTCATTCATGCGGTAGATAAAAGCCCTTCATTGACCTGGATCATTGCGCTGGGTGTGGTGGTGTTGCTGGGCTTGATCTTGACCGTCTTTTCTATGGCAATGCCGAAGTTTAAGATCATCCAGAACCTGATTGACCGTCTGAACCTGGTGATGCGTGAAAATTTGTCTGGCATGATGGTGATCCGTGCCTTCAATAACCAGAAATTCGAAGAAGATCGTTTCGATAAAGCGAATCTCGATCTGACCAGTACCAGTCTGTTCGTCAATCGTGTGATGGTGGTGATGATGCCGGTTATGACACTGTTGATGAATGGGCTATCTCTGTTGATCATCTGGGTGGGTGCGCATGAGATCGCCCAATCTATGATCCAGGTTGGTGACATGATGGCTTTCCTGCAGTATGCCATGCAGGTGGTCATGTCTTTCTTGATGCTGTCGATCATGTTCATTATCCTGCCGCGCGCTTCCATTTCTGCCAACCGTATTGCAGATGTACTCGATACGGATGTTTCTATCAAGGATCCTGAAAAACCGCAGCAGTTTAAAGATGATGCCGAATGGAAGATCGAATTCCGGCATGTGTCTTTCCGCTATCCCGACGCAGAGGAAGATGTGCTGCATGACATCAGTTTTACTGCCCTGCCGGGGCAAACCACTGCCATCATTGGGTCCACCGGATCCGGCAAATCGACTGTGATCAACTTGATCCCGCGTTTTTACGATGTTACCGCCGGTCAGCTTTTTATTGACGGGCTGGATGTCCGTGAAGTAAAGCAAAGTGATCTCAGAGATAAGATCGGTTATATACCGCAAAAAGGATTGCTCTTTTCAGGCACCATCGAGAGCAACCTGCGTTATGCGGATGAAAATGCCAGTATGGATACGCTTAGAAAAGCCACGGATGTGGCACAGGCATCAGAATTCATCGATAGCATATCAGAAGGATTGAATAGCGATATCTCCCAGGGTGGCACCAATGTTTCAGGTGGACAAAAGCAGCGTCTGGCGATTGCACGCGCGCTGGTTAAAAAACCGCCCATTTATATTTTTGATGATAGTTTCTCCGCCCTGGATTTTAAGACTGATCTGGCTTTGCGGAAAGCGTTGAAAGAATATACCGGATCGAGTACCGTGTTGATCGTTGCCCAGCGTATTTCGACTATCAAGAACGCTGAACAGATCGTGGTGTTGGATGAAGGACGGGTAGTTGGGATAGGTACCCATCAAGAATTGATGAAGTCCTGCAAGACCTATCGTGAAATTGCATTGTCGCAGTTGAGCATGGAGGAATTGGCATGAGCATGCAAAGTAAAAGTTCGCAATCTCCTCGTCGTATGGGCGGGGGTCTGGGACATGCTGGCCCAGGTGGGGGAGGACCTGGTGGTGGCATGATGCTTGGCGGAGAGAAAGCCCGTGATTTCAAAGGCACCATGAGCAGATTGGTCAATTACTTGTCGGTTTACAAGGTCAAGATCATCATTGTTTTGTTGTTTGCCACAATTTCTACGATCTTTGCGATCGTCAGTCCCAAGATCCTTGGCAAGGTCACCACCAGGCTGTTCGAAGGCGTGGTGGCGCAGATCGCAGGTACCGGCACGGGCATTGATTTTAACTATATCGGGCAGATCATCTTGCTACTGATCGGGCTATATGTTGTTTCCGCTCTGTTCAGCTACATCCAGGGTTGGATCATGACCGATGTCTCCATGAAACTGACCTATCGCTTCCGTAAGGAGATCTCTGAAAAGATCAATCGCATGCCGTTGCGTTATTTTGACGGCACCAGTCATGGTGAGGTGCTTTCGCGTATCACCAATGATGTGGATACTATCAGCCAGACCCTCAATCAAAGTCTGTCGCAGATCCTGACCTCGGTGGTCACCCTGCTGGGTGTGATGGTGATGATGTTCTCCATCAGTTGGCTGTTGACCCTGGTGACGCTGGTTGTTCTACCGCTTTCCGCATTGTTCATCAGTCTGGTGGTGAAGCAATCGCAGAAATATTTCAAACAGCAACAAGATTATCTCGGGCATGTCAACGGTCATGTCGAAGAAATGTATGGTAGTCATATTGTTATGAAAGCCTTCAATGGTGAACAGAAAAGCGTAGAAGAATTCGATCGTTCCAATGATGTGCTGTATTCTTCCGCCTGGAAGTCACAATTCCTGTCAGGGCTCATGATGCCCATCATGACCTTCATCGGCAACCTGGGTTATGTGGTAGTCTGTATTCTGGGCGGCTATCTTGCCTTCCAAAATGCCATCACGGTCGGTGATATCCAGGCTTTCATTCAATATGTGCGTTCCTTCACACAGCCCATCACCCAGATCGCCAATATTTCTAACACCTTGCAGCAAACTGCTGCGGCAGCAGAACGCGTTTTTGAATTCTTGAGTGAGCCGGAAGAGATTTCCGATACCACTGATCCGGTCAAATTGACCGCAGTCAAGGGCGCTGTGGAATTCAAGAATGTACATTTCGGCTATTCGCCTGATAAGATCATCATCAACGATTTCTGTGCCAGTGTCAAACCGGGACAGAAGATCGCTATCGTCGGTCCGACCGGAGCAGGTAAGACCACTATGGTGAAACTGCTGATGCGTTTTTATGACGTCAATAGCGGCTCGATCACGATCGATGGGCATGATATCCGCAACTTCACCCGTCGGGAACTGCGTCAGATGTTCGGCATGGTGCTGCAGGATGCCTGGCTGTACAACGCTTCCATCATGGAAAATATTCGCTATGGATGCCTGGCTGCCACCGATGAACAGGTCATTGCCGCAGCCAAGACCGCCAATGTGAATCACTTCATCCGCACTCTGCCGGATGGTTATCAGATGCTGCTGGATGAAGAGACATCCAATGTCTCCCAGGGGCAGAAACAGTTGCTCACCATCGCCCGCGCGATTTTGGCAGATCCCAAGATGCTCATTTTGGATGAAGCCACCAGTTCGGTGGATACCCGCACCGAAGTGTTGATCCAGGAAGCCATGGATAAATTGATGCAGAACCGTACCAGTTTCATTATTGCTCATCGCCTGTCGACCATTCGCAATGCCGACCTGATCCTGGTGATGAACAATGGCGATATCGTCGAACAGGGCAAACATCAAGAGCTGCTGGAGCGGGGTGGTTTTTACGCCGCCATGTACAATAGCCAGTTCGAAGCAGCTGATCTCTACTAGACCGTAACCATGCATACCACAGGGCTGAAGTTTACATCTTCAGCCCTGTTTATTAGATTATTAGAAATTTCTTCAGGCGAGCAACTGCTTTAGTTGTTGAACTGCTGCACCGATACCGGCAGGATTGCGAAAGATGGCAGAACCCACAACGAAGGAATCGGCGCCGGCTTTGATCAAAGCTGGCAGGATGTTCACATCGACCCCACCGTCTACTTGCAGGTGGATATCTCTGTTCTGGGCAACGATCATTTCTCTGACCTGGCTTATCTTGGGTAGTACACTGCTGATGAATTTTTGCCCGCCAAATCCGGGCTCGACGCTCATCACCAGCACCAGGTCCACGATGTCCATGACGGAGGTTATTGCATCTGCTGGAGTGCCGGGATTCAAAACAATCCCTGCTTTACAACCTTGATCTTTGATGCTTTGGAGTGTGCGATAAATCAACGCATTGTTTTCAATATGGACTGAAATGAGATCGACGCCAACTTCGGCAAAGATCGGGATGAACATGTTCGGATTGCTGATCATCAGATGGGCATCCATGGGAAGCGTAGTTAATGAACGGCATGTTTTCACAATTCCTGGTCCTATGGAAAGGTTCGGTACAAAATGACCGTCCATGATATCAAGATGGATCCAATCCACCCCTCCACTGACCACCTGATCGATCTGGTTTTTCAGATTTGAAAAATCCGCATTCAAAATGGAAGCATTGATGATCTTCTGCACACATTACTCCTTCGCTTTATCTTGATTAATCTTACTACAAGCCTGTTGATTTCCCCCCCATCGTTAAAACACGGGTTTCCTGATCATAAGCCAACATATCCGGATGGCGCTGGATAATCCGGTCTGTGATTTCGCATTGGTGGGTTTTCCGGTACCCCTGAACAGCCCGTCCCATCTCTTCGGCATCCTGGAAGCGCAGATGTGGGTCCTTTTCCAGTGCGCGCAGGATGATGTTCTCCATTGTCGGATCAATGGCGTTGTTGAGCAGGCGCGGGCTGGGCGGCGCTTGCGTCTGGTGCATGGCGATCAGGCTGTCCAGATCATCGTGGTAGAAGGGTGGGTAGCCCAGATACAGCAAGAACAATACGATGCCTAGTGCATATACGTCCGCAGTAAAAGAAGCTGCCCTGCCTTCCGGTAGTTCCGGCGCCAGATAAACGGGCGATCCCCAGATGGTTTTTTGATGGATGGTTCTCCCTTGAATGTGCCGCTGAATGTGCCGCATGGAATGGGATAATCCAAAGTCACTCAAGATCAGCGTGCCATCCGCTCTGACCAGCAGATTTTGTGGTTTAAGGTCATTGTGGACGATATATCGGCGATGCAGATATGCCACTGCATCGGTGATCTGGTTGAAAAAACGCAGGATTTCCTCTTCCGGCATCTGGTATTTGTTATCCAGATACTGGCGGAAATTGGTGGGGGAGATGAATGGCATGACATAGTAGGGCATCCCCGTATAGCTGCCGTGCGCGATCAAACGCTGGATGCCAGGATGGTGCAGTTTTCCCAGCAGCTTGATCTCTCCTTGAAAATTTTTCTTATTCTTTTCATCGTTGCATAACTTGATTACCACCTTGCTGTCATCCTTTGTATCGTGTGCCAGAAAGACCAGTGCCATTCCACCGGATTCCAAATGCTTGCGAATGGTGAAGCGTCCATCCAGCAGGTGATCGGGTAACAATGATTCTGATTTCATCAAGTCGTTCATATTCAGGTATGATAGATAATAATATTGTAAACGGGATGGGCGAATATGAAAAAGAATAGATTATCTTTTTGGCTGGGTACCAGCATGGGTGTGGCAGCCTTTGCAATCATTCTCTTCATCATCTTTTCCTTCCCAGATATCAAGAATGAGGTCCAACCAACCGCTATCCTGCACGTGACTCCCTATTACCCCAGTGCGACCCCTTCTGAGCAGGAACAGCAGACTGTCTCCGCTGCGGAACAAGCCACCGCTCTGCCGGGTGTCTTTGCTACCGATATGCGTGTTCAGGTTACCAACACCGAAGGGCATGGATTGAAGATACACAGTCAACCAGCTATCGAATCGGACACCTTGACAATTGCGTCTGAAGGCAGCCAGTGGATAATAATAGAAGGTCCTACCATTATTGAAGGGCGTATCTGGTGGAAGATGTGGTCAGAACAGAGCGGTATTACTGGTTGGGCAGTACAGGAATATCTGATTGCAGCCACCGAATAGATAAATGAGGTGAAAATGGATGTCCAGGTCATAAACAAACTTACCAACCGCATATTAGCGAACCTTGAAAAAGTGATCATCGGAAAGCGCGCTTCCTTGGAAATGGTGTTGATGGGGCTGCTGTGCCGCGGGCATATTCTTATTGAAGATGTGCCCGGCACCGGCAAGACTATGCTTGCCAAGAGCCTGGCGATCAGCATCGGTGGAAAATTCAGCCGCATCCAGTTCACCCCTGATATGCTGCCCAGTGATGTGACCGGCATTTCCATGTATAACCAGGCAGCGCAGCATTTCGAATACCGTCCCGGACCGATCGTAGCGGAAGTGGTGCTGGCAGATGAGATCAATCGCGCCACTCCTAAAACGCAGTCTGCACTGCTGGAAGCTATGGAAGAGCGCCAGGTTACCGTAGATGGAGAATCCCATCACTTGCCTGAGGCATTCATAGTATTTGCCACTCAGAACCCCATCGAATATGAGGGTACTTTTCCGTTGCCAGAAGCGCAACTTGACCGATTTTTGATGAAAGTGCGCATAGGTTATCCGGCTTTTATGGATGAGATGAAGATTCTGGAATCCCAGAGACAGCAACACCCCATCGAGCAGTTGCAGGCTGTCACCGATATCGATGAACTGAAACATGCCCAGCAAGCCATCAAGGATGTGCATGTGGCGGATGCCATAAAACGTTATATCATCGAGATCGTGGAAGCAACCCGCAGTAACAAGGATATCTATCTGGGTGCCTCTCCGCGCGGTAGCCTGGGTCTTTACCGGGCAGGGCAGGCTTATGCCACCCTGCAGGGGCGCGATTATGTGACCCCCGATGATATCAAGGGGATCAGCATCCCACTGCTCTCGCACCGTATTGTGTTGCATCCTTCTGCCCGCATCAAAGATGTGCAGAAAGAGACCATCCTGGCAGAAATTTTGGAACAGATCGAGGTACCTCTCTCCGCGTGATGGCATGCAGATCAAAGCCCGTTTTCCTTTCTTTTTGGCAGCATTATTGACCTTTCTGGTACTGTGGCTGGTGTACAGGGATGATCTGTTCCTGGTGCTGTTGGTGTTGTTTGGCTTGGTTGTGCTTTCTAGTTACTTGCTTGTTCGCCTCTCATTGCAGGGCATCATCATCCAGCGCACTTCACGCTATCAAAAAATGAATGTGGGCAATTATTTCGAAGACCATTTTGACATTGAAAATAAATTTCCTCTTTGGAAACAATGGTTGGAGATCCATGATCGTTCCGGTATCTCGGGCAACCCTGAAGAAGTGCGCGTATTGAGCGGGCTGGAAGCGCGTAAGATCCGTACTTTCAATACCTATACCTTTCTCAATAAACGTGGAATTTATTCCATGGGACCGCTGCAGTTGGTTTCGGGCGATCCATTGGATTGTTTTGAATGTTCCCGCCTGGTAGATTTACCCGGCAGGTTGGTGGTGCTGCCGCGCATCGTTGAATTGGATAGGTTCGCCCACTTGCCAGCGTATCTGAGTGGCGGCAAGGAATTGCGCGTTGCATCCCCTGAAACCACTCCTTTTGCTGCCGGGGTACGCGAATATTACCCGGGTGACCCTCTGCATCGCATCCACTGGCCTACCACTGCCCGCAAGCAAAAACTGATGGTCAAGGAATTCGACCGCGATCCCCAGATGAACACCTGGCTATTTCTGGATTGCCAGTCACAGGCACATTTTGAACAGCTCAGTCATGATCGCGCCAGCCATCCCTCTGATTACTGGAGTGTGCGCCAGCAGGCACAGTATACGCTGCCGCGCAGTACTTTCGAATATGCGGTCACGGTGGCTGCTTCAATTACCCGTTATTTCATTCTGCATAATTTTGGAGTGGGCATCATCTCATCCAATTCACAGGAGCAGTTGCTGGTTTCTGATCATGGTTTTCGCCAGTTGGGGCGCGCGCTAGATATGCTGGCGTACATTCAACCGGATGGCAACCTGCCTTTCAATGATTTTGTGGGCGAATATCATAAATATCTCAACAGCGGCAGCACGATCATTTATATTTCTCCCCGTCTCGATCAGGAGACCATTGCCATGCTGGATCTTTCCAGTGCCCGTGGTCTTCATCCCATCTATATCTTGATCAACCGTCCATCCTTTGAAGAAATAGCCTCCGAGTCCTCAATTCCCCGGAATTTGTCGGATGAATTGGCAGTGCGAGCAATCCCCCTGTATGGCATTGATTACCGTATGGATTTAAAAGAATGCCTTGAGAATGGGGAGATTCTCATTTCACAAGGCATTCCTGGTTGATAGCATCTATTTCTTATCTCCGAACTCGATCGCTTTCTTTACCACTTCTTTGACATCATCCACCGGGATGAATTGAATGCTGTTTTTTACTTCAGTCGGTAATTCTTCCAGATCACCCTTGTTCTCTTTAGGAAGGAAGATGGTCTTCAGCCCGGCGCGGTGGGCTGCCAGCATCTTTTCTTTGATGCCACCCACTGGCAATACCTGCCCGCGCAGTGTGATCTCACCGGTCATACCCACATCTGCACGGATCGGTTTTTTCGTGAGCAGCGAGATCAACGCGGTGGTCATGGTGACGCCTGCTGAAGGTCCGTCTTTGGGTGTGGCGCCGGCGGGCACGTGCAGGTGGATATCGGTCTTCTCGAAGAAGGTTGGGTCGATGTTGTACTCCTGGGCGTGTGAACGAACATACGAAAGTGCCGCGTTGGCAGATTCTTCCATCACATTGCCGATCGAACCGGTCACCTTGAATTGCTTGTTGCCCGGCATCTGGCTGGCTTCAATGAACAAGATATCTCCCCCGGTTGGTGTCCATGCCAACCCGGTTGCCACACCCGGGATGGAGGTGCGTTTGATGACCTCCTCGCTGGGTTTGAAGATGGCTCTGCCAAGCATTTCATGCACATGTTTGACCGTCACCTTCTTGATCAGACGCTTCTTTTCCAGCTTGCGCGTCACGATCTTGCGCAATACCCCGCCGATATTGCGTTCCAGGTTGCGCACCCCCGATTCGCGCGTGTACTGGCGGATGATGGTGCGTATGGCATCTTCCTCGAAGCACACTTCGCTCTGCAGCAGCCCATTTTCCTGTAACTGGCGCGGGATCAGGTAATCTTGTGCGATATGCACTTTTTCATTTTCGGTATAACCGGAGATCTGGATGATCTCCATGCGGTCCAACAGCGGCGCCGGGATGGTTTCGATCTGGTTGGCGGTGGTGATGAACATCACCTGTGAGAGGTCGAACGCCACTTCCATATAATTATCGCGGAATTCGGCGTTTTGCTCCGGGTCTAGCACTTCCAGCAGTGCCGAAGCCGGGTCACCGCGGAAGTCGGAAGCCAGTTTATCAATCTCGTCCAGCATGAAGACCGGGTTGTTCGATTCTACCCGCCGGATGGATTGGATGATCCTGCCCGGCATAGCCCCGATGTAGGTTCTGCGATGCCCGCGGATCTCGGCTTCATCGCGCATGCCGCCCAGAGAAGCGCGAATGAATTCACGCCCCATCGCCGCGGCGATGGATTTACCCAATGAGGTCTTGCCCACCCCGGGCGGTCCGATGAAACATAAGATCACACCTTCGCGTTCTTGGCGAATACTGTCTTTGTACTCCTGTTTGGATAGGTTCTCTTTGCGTTGCAGGCGTAGTTTGCGTACCGCCAGGTACTCCACAATGCGTTCCTTGACATCTTTTAATCCGAAATGGTCGCGATCCAGGATCTGTTTGGCATGGCTGATATCCAGGTCATCCTGAGTGCCCTTAGCCCATGGCAGCGACAGCAACCAGTCTAGATAGGTGCGGATCACCCCATATTCGGCGGCAGCGCTGGGCAGCCGCGACAGGCGCTCCAGTTCACGCCTTGCCATCTTTTCCGCTTCTTCGCTCAATCCGGCTTTCTCTAGCCGTTCACGGAATTCGTGGATCTCCACTTCCTGCTCGTCGTTTTCGCCTAATTCTTTCTGGATGGCTTTGAGCTGTTCGCGCAGGTAGTATTCGCGCTGTACTTTTTCGATCTCTTCGCGCGCTTCATTCTGGATCTTCTTGCCCAGGTTGAGCACTTCACTTTCGCGCGTCAGAATGCCCACCAGCTTGCGCAATTTATCGGAGGTGGAGTTCAATTCCAGGATCTCCTCGGCATCCTCCACTTCCATGCGTTGCAGGTTGGCAATGTTGTAAACGGTTTGCAGGGGATCTTGCAGCCCGGAGATGGAAGCCACGATTTCGCTTGGAATGGAAGGCACTAGTTCGGCGATCTGGATGAACTGGTCGCGTACGTTGCGTGCCAGCGCTTCGATCTTCAAACCGCTTTCCACTTTTTCAGGCTCTGGTTGGATGATCGCTTTCAGATAAGGGCTGTGTTCGGTGAAATTGACGATCTTGAAGCGGATAGAACCTTGTACCAGCAGGCGGATGGTGCCATCCGGAGCGCGGAACAAGCGGTGGATCACTGCCAGAGTGCCGTAGCGATATAACATATCCGCTCCTGGCTCATCGATTTCGGGGTCTTTGGAAGCCACCAGTCCCACCAGACGGTTGCTTTTCACCACCTCATCCACCAGGCGAATGGAGCGCGGCTGCCCGATGGTGAGCGGCACCGCGGTTTGCGGGTACACCACCAAGCCGCGCAACGGCAGGATGGGGATCTCCCGAGGCAATTCTTCGCTTGTCAGGGTTTTGTCGTCTTTGTTCTTTTCTTCGATCAAGTTTTCTTCGCTCATTAGATCTTCCATGTTCATGGCTAATACCATTTCGTTAAAGTCCCGTTCTTCGTCGGCAAACATTTCCAGGATTTCCAGAATGTCGGTTTTCCAGCGTGAGGCAGGCATAGGCTAATTGACCTTGATCTGCCTGACGCTGGCTTTGGGCAGCGTGATGTGCAGAAAACCATTTTCATATACTGCCGTGATGGCATTCTCATCGATGGGAGAGGGGATATCCACCGCAGAAGCGAAATCACCGCTGGGGATCTCCATCTGGTGAAAAGCACAATCCGGAAAGCTCTCCCAGCGGGTGCCCAGGATGGTCAGCACATTGTTGAGGATGTTGATGGAGAAATCGTTCACATCCATGCCGGCGATCTCCATGCGCACCACATATTCGTCGTCCGTTTCGATCAGATCAGTGGGCGGGCGCCAGGCGTGCGGCTTGGGGATCACCTGCCAGCGCGTGATGCGTGCGCTGAAATGCACGGGGTTGCGCTCATCCAGTGAATGAGGATCACAGGTCTTGAATTGAATTTGAATGCAGTCCATAGTACACCTTGAAAGCTTGGGGATAATTTGCCATGCTTTATATTTTGCCTTGATTTGATTATAAAGGATATATGAAATGTGTTAGACCATGCTTTAAACGGCGGAATGGAACACCCGCAAATCAGGTAGTTCCATTCCGCGCACTGAGAAGAGCAGGAAAGAAGGAATGTTATCCGCTGTTATTAATTCGCATTAAAACAGCAACTTGAATGTTTTGCCGAAAAGAAGGGAGAAACTTGCGGTTCCTCCCCGGCGCTGTGCTTCAGATTGGAGGAGATCAACCTGATAGATAGCGCCTTTTTGGCTGTGCCGGGGGTAACCCCGCTGCGATGGGAGGGTGATGCGTTCAATGTTGCAAATTGTATAGGGATCTGTACTGTAACGGCTCGCCCACAGGGCTGAATTCTGCCTTTTTGGGGTCTGATTTGCAATACCTGTTTTATCCTACTTGAGGATGAGGATTGCTGCAATTCGCTTCTGCGCATATATAATAAAGATCAGAAAACAGTACAACAAAATGGAGGGATGTAATGCAACAGGAGATCACCACCAACGGAAAATTACTGAACCCGGATGGCAGCCTGGCCCAGGTCGGCTGGGCGCGCAGCCAGAATCTGGATTGTAACCTGGAGGATGCCCATTTTTACACGCTAAAGACTTTCCAGCCATTTCGTATCAAACGCTGGGATTACTATGCTGTTTTCACCCCCCAGCGTTTCTTTTCCGCCACCATTGCCGATCTGGGTTATGCCGGCAACGTTTTTGTCTATCACATGGATTTCACCACCCGGCACCTGCATGAGGAAGGATTGGTAATACCGTTTGGAAAAGGCATCCAACTTCCAAGAAACAGTATGACAGGGGAGACCATCTTCGAGAATGAAAAAGTCAGCGTGAAGTTCAGCGTGGATGAGAAGATCCGTCATGTGCTGGTAGCTTGGCCGGGTTTTGATGGTGGCAAAGGCATTTCCGCTGATCTGACCCTGCAGGAATTGAAGGAACATGATTCCATGAACATCGTCATTCCCATCGGCAAGCAGCGTTTTTATTACAACCGTAAGATCAACTGCATGCCGGTTAAAGGAGTCATTCATTATGGAGATATACAGGAAAAACTGGATGAAAAGAGCAGCATCGCGTCGCTGGATTGGGGGCGCGGTGTGTGGGAGTATTCCAGCTTCTGGAACTGGGCCAGCGCTTCCGGTTTCATGCCCAATGGCGATACCATCGGCTTGAACTTGGGCTGCGGCTTTGGCGATATCACTAAAGCGACCGAAAATGCTGTTATTCTGAATGGCAAGATCCACAAGCTGGATCAGGTACCTTTCAAATATGACAGCGGCGATTACATGCAACCCTGGATTTTCAAGGATAACGAAGGCAGGCTCGATCTGACCTTTATTCCCTTCAAGGAGCGCGTGGCGAAGACCAATCTACTCATCATTGATAGTGAAGTGCACCAGATGTTCGGAGCATACAATGGCTTCTTCATCACGGATAGGGGGAAGAGAGTCGCCATCAAGGATCTGATCGGCTTTGCCGAAGAACATCATGCGAAATGGTAATATGAATTGAATTAATAGACGTTTTCGTGAAAAATAAAACGTTATACAAAATCGAATTCTTGGAGGGATGAATGAAGAAGAATTTGGTCATTCTAGGGTTATTTATTGTTGGAACTATTACAGGTTGTGCAACACAAGCAGATATATTGATTGAATCAACAACAACCTCAATTCCAACGACAAAAGCCTCTAGTGAAACGACAACAACAAATGCAATGATATGTGATCCTGTTAAAGTAGGAGCAACAGAAGTCCTTTATGAACAGGATTTTTCTAATCCAACAACAAGTTGGGATACTATTGAGGATGAATCTCCAGCATTTTCCATAAAATCAGGTCCGGTTAATGGAGTTTATCAATTTACTGGTCTTTGGTTCCAAATGGTAGATATTGAGCAAAATTTCCCACAGGATATCATCATGGAACTGGATATACAGTTTCTTGGTGAGATTGATCAAGCTGAACAGCCTGAATTACAACAACAAGTTTCTATCAGTTTTAGACAAAAAATAGTAAAAGTAAAAGACGGAGACTATTTTTACACATTGAATATCACTTCAAATGGATACGCTTGGATTGAAAAGAATACATGGAAAAAAGATGAAGACATTTTTTTAACTGATATCGTAAAACTTAATGACCCTCAAAAAATAAATAGTTTCGATATGGATGGCATAAACCAACTACGAATAGATATTATAGAGGATGTGTTTACGATAAATATCAATGGAAAAAATGCCTTTGCGATAAGTGACACAAGCAAAACGAACAAAAATACGAATACTGATACAAATGCAAGTACTTTTTATATCACAATACTTGCTAAACCCACATTGTTAGAGATGGGAATCATTCCGAGTGAAACCATATATGATATTCAAGTTGATAATTATTGTGTTTATAAACTTTAATATATAGCGGGTGGGTTCCTAACCCGCCAAAAAACCAGGCATGTATTAAGTGGTGCGGTGCCACCGCACCACTTAATACAATCTGACATAAAACTATAGGGTGGTTTTCCATAACCGCCACCTTTTCTAAGACACAAGCATCTCAACAAACCATGCCGGTCAATCAAATCCGTTTTTTACCCCCTTAACCTTTCGATATGTCATGCTGAGCGCATGCGAAGCATCTTTCATGTCACAATGCATCTATCATCTAAGCCAGAATCTATTTTCTTCTCTTCCACATTACGTCAAGCATAGCGAGCCCTCGCTGGGTTCAAGTTAGTACATTTCCATATGTGCCTTACAATTGTGATTCTTCTGCTGGTGATTCGTTCCTTAGAAACGACTCTTGGCACTTGATTTTCTGTCAACTTTTGTCAAGTTTTGTCAACTGCACTTGCTTTGTTTGCTCCGCACTCGCTCCCAACTTCCCCATATTGAAACATTGAGAGCAAATTATTTAAAATCGGATAATCCTGCAATAGCATTCCCATAAACGATGCTTTTTTGCCCATCTCTCCACCAAAGCTTGCCCGGCAGTGGTTTTCCAATTATTCTCGAGGGCAGCATGACACTGGGAACCCAACCCAAACCGAGTATGGTGGCAGAAACGGCATTCCAATGGCTGCAACCCGCTGCCGAACAATTCACACAATCCATTTTGTAGAAAGGTACAGCCGTTGTGGGCATATTCCTGCAGGGCAAAACTTCCTTCGCAGCCCTTGAAAGCAGGAGAAAGCACTCCAAAGGTTCGTTCTGGAGCAATTTCCAACATGATGCGTTCCGAAAATTCAAATTGTAATGATTTGGTAGCTTCTATCACATTCCACCAACCGGGACGTGCACAATACGAGCGGCAGATCTCACAATTACATGCTTCTGAAGGGGGGAAACGTTGGTAAAGGGTAAGAGCTTGTCTGTGTTTGCGCATATGTTACCCCATAATACATAGACGGTCACTCATGAGTTTTTGTAAGCTGAAACGTCATCAGAAATGATGTTTTGGGGATAGGTTAATGAAATGGGCGGAATAGGGCTCGAACCTACGACCTCATCTGTGTAAGAGATGCGCTCTGACCAACTGAGCTA
>JAAZNC010000089.1 GCA_012798455.1 Chloroflexota bacterium
CATACTCTACCTCCTTAATCCGAGAAGGGTTCAAAAAGAGTTTTGTTGAGGAAGGTATCCTGGCTTGTCAAAAATGACTTACAGTTGCGGTACAGCGCTGGACTTGAACCAGCTTCCACCTTTACACCCTAACTTCCGGGCATTGGGTCACCTCAACATTATTAAATTGTACTAATGGAAAAATTATACTATAGGAGTTATCAAAAGGCGCAAGGAATATTACTTTCTGTAATTGATAATATGTTTCATAGCTATATCAGCTTCATGGATGAACTGCAAGCCATCAATAGCTCAACTTTTTGAGATTGCAGTTAGAAAATTTGCTATCCATTGCACTGCGGGGTCGCGAAATTGTGGCTGGGTGGGGTATGATAGGTCGGCGATCCTGTTGTTGACTACCATCTATAGTCGGTTATCAAAATAGAGTTATTTGCGACACTACACTTCATCAAACCTAACTTGACAAATAAGTTCTCATGTTTTTCTGAATTTGCTCGACGCGTTTTTTTTCAATTCCAACTTCTTTTGCGAGTTCATTCCATCTGGAGATTACGCCGATCGTATGATTAAGCATATCGGTTGCCTGAGCTGTTTTAATTCCAGCAAAATTAGCTAATGAAATTAAATCCTGGCGTGTAAATGAATCATGTTTTCCATTTATGCTCATTTGATGTTGATTTGTCCAATGCCCATTTGGATCATATGAATAAGAGATATCATATGCCGGGGATAGTCGCCATATCCCATGTCGATTCATTAAAAATGCAATGTTCTTTACGTGGTCATCATGGTTTCGACCAATTACATTGAACATGGCTCGTAATACCAGCTGCTCTAAATCTTCTCGAGGCAACCCCAATCTTTTTAATACGCCTATGGCTTGCTCATAGGAGTAACTAGCGGGTTGGTTATAATCAAAATGTGCCATAGCACCCAGTGATTGCATATGCAATTTATCACCATTGACAGTTCTATCGAACCGTTTTGTCATGAAATGACTACGACCTCCTTCGTTATGAAGCCGACATTCTGTCATCCGGATACCTGCTTCTAATGCCATAAGGTGATATGCGTATTCGATTTTGCCATACCCAAGCGGATCGTTGAGTTCTTTATCGCGATTATTTTTAACCCCATCAAATTTTAGCAACCATTGTTCAAAACCGGGCTCATTTTTCACTTGTCCAGATCGGAATTCATTTGTTTCTGGATTCCATGCCAGGATGGCTTTGGCTCGTGCACCTCCCGCGGATGTTCCGACGCGCAAAATATCTTCCATCGCTTTTCGATCGTCTTTGCCGGTAAGAATTCCATTCAGGCTTGCGCGTTGCTCCAAAATCTTATTTGCCAGATCCACAAGTTTTTCTACTTCAATTACACTTGAATCCGAAGTTGGTCCGAATAGGGCAGGCTCAAATTCAAGTGCGCCCATGCCCCGAGTACCTGTATAGCAAAGACGTTCAACGGGGTTGAAGCTTGCAGCTGTTCGTCCCTGGGATGAAAGCCAGGCATCTATAAGTGTATTTCCGAATCTATCTGGGAGCGAATCGGCTAATAAACCTGGTAATCCTTTAAAAGTATTTCGAGCGAGTGCAGGAAATTCGTAAGGAAATTCGTTTAACGGCATCATAAGTGGCGATATTTGAATACCGCTATTAAGAAAATCGGGAGAATATTGAAAAACTCCAATTTCTCTGTCTTCTAACCAAGAAACGGCACCGATTACACTACCCCAAAGTAAAACTTTCGCATCATTCATGAATCCTCATCATCGATCCCGTCCCCCCACGACCATGGACCACTCTCTTTGGTTGATTTATTGGCTCTTGCCCGCTTCCGTTCGGTGCCTCCGATATTTACCCGTTCAATAGGTCTTACACTTGGATCTGGCAATAATCCTGAGAGATTATGTTGGATTCCCAGAGCTATTAGAACCCTGATAAAAGTATCCAGAGAGACATTTTGTCCTTTTTCAAGACGACTGATGGTCCTCAGTGCGACGCCTGCCTCATCTGCAAGTTTTGCTTGGGTGATATTACGAGATAATCTTATATTTTCTATCCGATTGCCGAGTGCTATTTCTATTTGTGAACTTGATGCAATTGAAAAATCAATTTTGTATGTCATGGATAACAAATACCTCCGTCCATTAGATAACAGGTAATAATTGGCGCAATAATAGCTAAATCTATTTATAATAGGTAATATTTTACAGATAGTAAATAATGTTCTGTTTGTCTAACTATATCATAAATTTGAAATAATGGCAATATAATAGATAATATATTACATATTAAATCATAATAACTGTCATAATAAGTAATATATTACTTATTATTATGGACGAATTGTGAATATGACTAAAGTTTACATAAAAAATAATTGGGTGCTGCAGTTGAGTATAAAGTTGTGATGGTATATTACAAATAGATTAGATCGTATTAGAACTTCTGCTTTCCAGGCGTAAACCCAGTGGTGATAGAATTACCACAACACTTTTCCATAAGGAGCAGGCAAGCATGAGCAAGGAGCAAAAAGTACGGGTTGCCATCATCGGCGTAGGGAACTGCGCTTCCGCCCTGGTACAGGGCGTTCATTTCTATAAGGATGCCAAGGACGATGACCGCGTGCCGGGGTTGATGCATGTCAACCTGGGTGGTTATCATATACGGGATATCGAATTCACCGCCGCATTTGATGTGGTGGATACCAAGGTCGGCAAGGACCTGTCAGAAGCCATCTATGCTTTCCCCAACAACACCTACCGCTTTGCGGACGTGCCCGGGATGGGCGTGAAGGTGTATCGCGGCATGACGCACGATGGCATCGGTAAGTATGTGGGTCAGATCGTCAGAAAAGCGCCCGGACCGACTGATGACGTTGCCAAGATCTTGAAGGAAACCAAGACGGATGTGGTGATCAACTTCATGCCGGTGGGCTCCGAAATGGCAACCAAATGGTACGTGGAGCAGATCCTGGAAGCTGGTTGCGGCATGGTGAACGCCATCCCGGTCTTCATTGCCAGCTCTCCCTACTGGGCGCCGCGCTTTGCCGAGAAGAAATTACCCATCATCGGGGATGATGTCAAATCGCAGGTGGGTGCCACTATCCTGCACCGCATGCTGGCGAGCCTGTTCGTGGATCGCGGGGTGCGTCTGGATCACACTTACCAGCTCAATTTCGGAGGCAACACCGATTTTATGAACATGTTGGAGCGCGAACGTCTGGAATCCAAGAAGATCTCCAAGACCGGTGCCGTCACCAGCATGCTGCCGTATGAACTGCCCGAGGGCGATATCCATATCGGTCCCAGCGATTACGTGCCGTGGCTGACCGACCGCAAGTTCGCGCATATCCGCATGGAGGGCACCACCTTCGGCAATGTACCACTGCAGTTGGAAGCCAAACTGGAAGTATGGGATTCCCCTAACTCCGCCGGCGTGGTGATCGATGCGCTACGCTGTGTGAAATTGGGCATGGACCGTGGCATTGGCGGACCGCTGTATGGACCGGCATCCTACTTCATGAAGACCCCGCCGCGCCAATATAAGGATGATATGGCATTGGCTGAAACACAGGCTTTCATCGCCGGAAAAAAAGAGCAATAAGATGGCATCCGACTGCGTGTTCTGCAAGATCGCAGCCGGGGAGATCGACAGTCGTGTTCTCTACCGCGATGAACTGGCTACCGCCTTTTGGGATATCCACCCGGTGGCGCCGCTGCACATCCTGATCGTGCCGAACAGACACATCTCTTCGGTGAATGAGATGAACGCAGAGGATGAAGCACTGGTAGGGCATCTGGTGTACGTGGCAAAGCTGGTCGCCAAAGAGCAGGGCGTGGATCAGGCAGGCTATCGCCTGTCGATCAACACCGGACCCAACGCCGGGCAGAGCGTGTTCCACATCCATGTGCACCTGCTGGCAGGCAAACCCCTGCCAATCCATATCGGATGATGAAACACCGTGATCTTTTTCTGCGCAGTTCGTTTTTTCTAATCCTATTGATATTCATCCCTGCCTGTGCGAGAGCGGGTGGGGATTTATCCATTAACCACGGGGGTACTGCCAACAACGTACCCAACCGGGTTAATCTGCTGCCGGATTCCGAGCTGGTATATGGCATAGGGCAGATGGGCTTTGAAGTTACGGCGTTCATCCGAAGCAGCGATGGTTACCTGGCAAGCTACAGCGAAGAGGTGGAAGGGCGCACTTTGAGCGGAGCAGAGATCGTGGAAGAGATCAGCCTGCTGTATTCGGTCAACCCGCGCCTGCTGCTGGCGCTGCTGGAATACCGCTGTGGCTGGGTGACGGAAGCAGATCCACCGTATCAAGAACTGTATCCCATCAATCCGGCGGATACCAGCCGTGCGGGTTTGTTCACGCAGCTTTCGTGGGCTGCCAATGAGTTGAATCGCGGATTTTACACGCATGAAGTGGGCGCGCTGGATGGCTTTACCCTGCCGGATGGCACTCAGATTAACCTGGATGCGGAGTTGAACGACGCCGGCGCTGCCGTGCAGTACCTGTTTGCCTTATTCATGGATCAGCACGATTGGGAACTGGCGATCTCGCCGCTGGGTTTTTATGCTGATTATGTTCGCTTATTTGGCGATCCCCATCAATATGACAGCGGGGAACCATTGCCAGCGGATCTCACACAACCGCTTATGCAATTGCCCTTCGCGCAGGAGGAACGCTGGCACTACACCAGCGGAGCGCACTCCGCCTGGGGGGATGGGGCTGCCTGGGCAGCCATTGACCTGGCGCCGCCCGGAGAGAACTGGGGCTGCTACCAGAGCGAGCAGGCAGTGCGTGCTGTGGCAGATGGGATGGTCAGTTACGCGGAAAACGGAGCGGTGTTGCAAGACCTGAGCGGGGATGGCGATGTGCGCAGCGGCTGGGTGGTGCTGTACATGCACATCAGCAGTACAGGGCGGGCAGCACCTGGAAGCGTGTTGCAAGCTGGCGATGTGATCGGCTATGCCTCATGTGAGGGCGGGTATTCAAGCGGTACCCACCTGCACCTGGCGCGGCGGTATAATGGCGAATGGGTGGCTGCCGACCGCGATCTGCCCTTTATATTAAGTGGATGGATATCGGCGGGTTCAGACAGTCAATATGAAGGAACCTTGAATCGCAATGATACAATCGTGGAAGCTTCTGAGTATTTGAATGATGAAAATGAAATTAGCTGGTAAATGGCTGGCAGGTATATTGTTATTGAGCATATTGATGGGCTGCGGAGTATCTTCCAATATGGTAACGGGAGAAAACCCTACCGGCACCGTGGAAGTGACGGATATCCCTATAGTAACCCCCACACAGGATGCTCTGCCGGATGACTATGTCGAATACTATACCCAATCGGGTGATACACTGGCAGCGGTGGCAGCCCATTTCGGGGTGGAAGCGAAGGTGATCCTCTTCCCGGATGGGGTAGTGGAAGATCTGTTGCTGCCACCGGAAACGCGCTTGTTCATCCCGGATGTGCTGGGGAAAACCACCCCGCACGAGTTGCTCATCCCCGACAGCGATATCGTGTATTCACCCTCGACCATCGGTTTTGACGCACTGGCATTCGTCGATGAGCAGGACG
Organism: Chloroflexota bacterium; assembly: GCA_012798455.1. Taxonomy (GTDB): domain Bacteria; phylum Chloroflexota; class Anaerolineae; order Anaerolineales; family Anaerolineaceae; genus UBA4781. The sequence goes on from JAAZNC010000089.1 coordinate 5,600, forward strand.
GCAAGCTGGCGGATTACTCCGAATTGATGACGGCGGGCACCACGCCCGGGGCGCAGATCCTCAACCAGATCGCCATCGAATATTCCATCAACCCGCGCATCCTGCTGACCCTGTTGGAACAACGCAGCGGGTGGGTGAGCGGACAGCCTGCCACCCCGGATCAATCCAACTACCCCTACGGTTTTACCAAATCCAACAAGGGTGGCTTATACAAACAACTGGGGCTGGTGATCAGCCAGCTCGAGATCGGCTATTACGGCTGGCGGGCGGGCACCCTGACCGATCTGACCTTCAGCGATGGCACCACCCTGCGTCTGGCTCCCGGCCTGAACGCCGGCACGGTGGCGGTGATGAGCTATGTGGCAAACATCTCCACCCTTGCCGAATGGCAGGCAGCCCTGTACGGCGAGAATGCCATTCCCGCAGTGCATGAACGCCTGTTTGGTGATATGTGGGAACGCGCGGCAAAGGTGGAACCGCTCTTCCCGGCGGGAACGCTGCAGCCGGAACTGCTGCTGCCGTTTGCCGATGGGCAGACCTGGAACTATACTTGCGGTCCGCATGAAGCGTGGGGTAAGGAAAGTCCGGCAGCAGCGCTGGATTTTGCGCCACCCCTTGACCGCGCGGGCTGTGGTGTTTCCAATAAATGGGCGCTGGCAGCCGCATCTGGTTTGGTGGTGCGCGGGGGCAACGGCATCGTGGTGCTGGACCTGGATGGGGATGGTTACGAACAGACCGGCTGGGACCTGCTGTATATGCATGTTGCCAGCACGGATAAGGTGCAGGTGGGTGATTATGTCAATCGCGACGAGCGCATCGGGCACCCCTCCTGTGATGGCGGTAGCTCTTCGGGCATCCACATCCACCTGGCGCGCAAATTCAACGGTGAATGGGTGCTGGCAGAGGGCGGGCTGCCTTTCGTGTTGAGCGGTTACCAGGCTTTCGAAAAGCCCAAGTTCTGCGAAGGGACGCTGGAGAACGGTGATAGCGTGGTAGAGGCTTACCCGTGGGGTAACTACCTGACCAAGATCAGTCGCCCCGAAGTAACCCTGGAACCACCCAGTGGAGATATCTATCAGGATGAATAAAACAGTGCGGGCAGAATTTCACTGCCATTCAAGCTATTCACCCGACAGCAGCAACCGCCTGGAAAAATTGTTGGAAACAGCGCGTGCAATGGGCATCCAGCGCTTGTGTATCACCGATCACGATACCATTGCGGGCGCCCTGAAAGCCAGCGAGATGGATCCGGAACTGGTGGTGGTGTCGGAAGAAGTGCAGACCACCAGCGGGGAAGTGATCGGTTATTTTTTGAAAGAGGAAGTTCCCGCCAGACTGCCAGTGCTGCAGACCATCGCGTTGTTGAAAGCACAGGGTGCTTTCATCGCCCTGCCGCATCCCAAAGACGCCTTCCGCGCCATGTGGAAGCCGGGCGAGCTGGAGACCATTTTGCCACTGGTGGACGCGGTGGAGGTGTTCAACGCGCGCTGCTTCAAGGCGGAGTTCAACGAACTGGCATTGGAGCTGGCGGAACAGTGGCACAAGCCCTTCACGGTCGGCTCGGACGCGCACACCTATGGTGAGGTGGGGCTGGCGACCCTCAGCCTGCCGGATTTTCA
>JAAZNC010000090.1 GCA_012798455.1 Chloroflexota bacterium
CTTGAAATTCAAGCACGTATTGAATAAAAGCGTTAATTTGGGAGGGTAGAATGAAAAAAAGGAATGCTCTTTCATTCCTATGCTGTACACTGGTCTGTCTGTTGATCCTTTCTGCGTGTTCATCAGGGAAGGAAATAAATGGAAAGATCGCGATGGAGATCACAACTTCCGATGGCAGAAGTATTGACGCATTTTTTTATCCCGCCGCAAAACCAGATGCCCCGGTAGTAATATTAGCGCATTGGGCGCGCAGCGGGCAGGAGGTATGGGAGCAGGTTGCGTATTGGCTGCAGAATCGAGGGTTCGCGGGTACTTCTGAAAGCGAAAACAACAGCGATCCCTGGCTGGATTCAACCTGGTTCCCTGAGATGCCAGCCGACCGTACTTATAATGTGCTCACATTTTCATGTGATGGATGTGGGGAAGCTGGCTGCCGGACAAACCTCGGGCGTGATAAATGGGTGCTGGATATGCAGGCGGCTTTTGAAGCAGCCAGAACACTGGAAAGCGTCGATCCTGCTCGTGTGGTTGGTATCGGTGCAAGCATCGGTGCAGATGGAGTAGTGGGTGAATGCCTGTACCTCAATTCGAAATATCTCGGAACGTGCAGGGGAGCCCTTTCGCTTTCTCCCGGGAACTACCTTCCTTTAGATTATTACAGTAATGTGAAAGATTTGTTGGCGATGGATCCATCGGTTCCAGTCCAGTGCTTTTATTCTAGCGAAGACAGGGCATCAGAATTTGTATGTCAGGTTGTTCAGGATATCGAAAATGTTACCGTGGTGGAATACCAGGGCTCAAACCATGGTATGGAGCTCATTCAGCCGGGATTGGAACATAATGCACTCACCATTGTATTGCAATTTTTAAGCGATACGTTAGGAGGTTAAACGGGTTATTACTAGAGCAACTAAACGGTTGTAAATACGTATATAAAATATCAAAACCTGAAAAGGTGGTTAAATCCATGGCGAGATCAAAAATCTTCGGCAACCTTATCAATTCCTTTGTAAATACCATTCTGAACTCCCCACTTCATGGTTTGATGAGTGAACATTCTCTGGCAGTACATTACATGAGCAGAGAATCAGGCAAGGAGGCTTCCTTCCCGGCTTATTTTTATCAACACAGGAATGCGTTCTATATCCTGGTGGAGAAAAAAGAGGAATGGTGGCGCAGTCTCAAAGGTGGCGCACTGGTAAAGGTGACCATCAAAGGGAATGACCATCGCGCTTGGGCAGAGGCTGTTCATGATGAAACGGAATTGAAGGAGATGCTGGGGAGATTGTTAAAAAGTATCCCTGAATTGCAAACTGAACTGGATGTTCATCCGGGTGATAGCAGTGCGCTGGATGAAAAAGAACAGCAAATCATTCTGCAGTATTACAGCATCATCAAGATTCAGATCCAGGCAGAACAAGCATGAACATCTATCATATCACTCCCATGAAAACGTGGCGGGATGCTCTCGAAAGTGGAGAATATCGCGCCGATACACTGGAAACAGAGGGTTTTATCCATCTCTGTGCTCCGGACCAGGTGAACGCAGTTCAGGAGAATTGGTTTCATGGGCAGACCGATCTGGTGCTGCTGGAGATTGACCCTGTTCTATTGTCGGCGGAACTACATTATGAGGATTTGCATGGAAATGGTGAGTTATTCCCACATTTGTATGGTCCGTTGAACCTGGATGCCGTGATCCGGGTGACCGTATGCGCTTAGAGGATATCCCATGAAGAGACATCCTATTTCCTTCCAGGATTTTTCACAACACATCTTTCCCCTATGGGCGGATCGATGGTTCGTACTCACCAGCGGGGATCTTGCTGAAGGGAAATATAATTCCATGACCATTTCCTGGGGTAGCCTAGGAAACGTTTGGAACATCCCTTTCGCCCAGGTGTTTGTACGGCACTCAAGATATACTTTTGATTTCATGGAGCAATACAGGACTTTCAGTTTATGTACGTTCGCTGATGAATATCGCGATGCGCTCAACTTTCTGGGAAGTGAATCGGGCAGGAATTGCGACAAGATCGCTTCTGCGGGATTGACAGTGTGCCCCAGCCAGTATATCGCGGCGCCGAGTTTCGAGGAGGCAAATCTATGCATTGAGTGTGAAAAAATGTACTGGCAAGATATGGACGCAGAACATTTTATTAAAGCAGATATTGCCAGTCACTATCCTCAACCAGATTATCACCGTATCTATTACGGGCGCATCCTGGGAATTTACCAGGTTCGAAGTTAGAAAAAACCCCGGATTCTCCACTATACCGGGGTTTTTGTTTTAGAGTGATGCAAGTTGTTTCTTGAGCTTGGCGGCTGTCTCCTGAAAGGCAGCCAGTTTATCCTTTTCTTTTTGAACGACGGCTGGCGGTGCTTTTTTGGAAAAGTCGGAATCTAATAAGGTTTCCAGCCGGTCAATCTGCCCCGCTACCGTAGACAATTCTTTTTCCAATTGTTCCCTTTTTTCGGAGATCAACGTGGAATTATTCAGATGGACAAAAATGGTCGAGCCGGAAGAGGGCAGGGATGCGGAAGGGTATTGCTTGAAAGCATTATTCGCAGGTAGCTTATCAATGATGTGGAGTGCTGAAAGATTACACAAGGCTGTTATGGTCGAACGATCCTTCTCTACTTGAGCAGTCAACGAGGTTGTAACCAGAGTGGTTTCCAATTTCTCTCTGAACGAGAGTTTGTTTTCCAGACGCATGTTGCGGATACTCTTCACTACTTCCATGACACCATGCTGGAAGGAGTGGATGGCGATTGATTCCCATGCTTCTTCAAGTGTGCTCTCAGGCCATTTCATCACGATCAGAGCTTCAACCCAATCTCCATCTATATCGATCGCTGTGCCACGTTGTAATACCACTTGCTTGAGATTCTGCCATAATTCTTCGGTTACAAAGGGGGTAAAAGGATGTAGCAGGCGTAGGCATTTATCGAGCACACGCACCAGCGTCCAGGCGGTGTAATAGGCTCGGTCGTCACCCTCGTTGAGTTGTAATTTGGCAATTTCGATATACCAGTCGGCGAATTCGCTCCAGAAGAAATCGTAGATCTGGCGCCCGGCTTCGCCGTACTGGAAATTCTCGAACAGATAATTTACATCCCGTACCAGGGTGCGCATGCGGGCATGAATGAATTCATCAGCACTGGTCCAGTGCGGATCTGCTTGAGGACGGGTTGGCGCTTTTTCAAGCGCACTGATGACAAAACGTCCGGCATTCCAGATCTTATTGGCAAAGTTACGGTTAGCTTCCACCTTTTTGATGCTCAAATTGGTGTCCTTGCCGGGAGTGGAACCGACCAATAGGGTGAAACGCAAGGCATCAGTACCGAGAGTGTCCATGACGGTTAGCGGATCGATCACATTGCCCTTGGTCTTGCTCATCTTTTGCCCGTTCTCATCGCGTACCAGACCATGCAGATAGACAGTCTCAAAGGGTGGTTTCCCGGTGAATTCGATGCCATCCATGATCATGCGTGCTACCCAGAAAAACAGGATGTCATAACCGGTCTCGAGGATGGTGGTAGGATAAAAATATTTGTAATCGGGTGTTTCTTCAGGCCAGCCCAGCGTCGAAAACGGCCACAATCCGGAGGAGAACCAGGTATCGAGCACATCTTCATCCTGATGCAGATGGATGGAAGCACAGTGCGGGCAGCGGTCGGGATCTTGCCGGGCAACGATGACTTCGTTACAGTCATCGCAATACCAAACCGGGATGCGATGCCCCCACCATAATTGGCGACTAATACACCAATCCTGAATGTTCTCCATCCAGTTGTAATAGACCTTGGTGAAATGGTCGGGAATGATGCGGATCTGTCCGTTCTTGACGGCGTCCAGGGCTGCTTGTGCCAGCGGTTGGATCTTGACGAACCATTGCGTGCTGATGAGGGGCTCGATGATCTCACCGCCACGCTGGGAACGCGGTACATTGAGGGGATAAAGTTCTTCCTTGATCACCAGCCCGGCTGCGCGCATATCTTCCCATAACTTCTTGCGGCAATCGAAACGATCCAAACCCTGGTACTGAGCACCATTTTCATTGATGGTGGCATCCTTGTTCATGATGTTGATCATTTCCAGTTTGTGATTCATGCCGATCTCATAGTCGTTGGGATCATGCGCCGGAGTGATCTTTAAAGCACCGGTGCCAAACTCACGATCCACATAAGCGTCGGCAATAACGGGGATAGGGCGACCCAGGATGGGAACCAACACTTGCTTGCCCACGAACTTACGATAATGATCATCCTCGGGGTGCACTGCAACGGCGCTATCTCCCAGAATGGTCTCGGGGCGGGTGGTAGCAACCGGGATGAAATCCCCGGAGTTATCTGCCAGCATGTATTTGAAGAAGAATAGCTTGCCCTGTTCCTGAGAATATTCCACTTCCAGATCGGAGACGGCAGTGCGCAGGTTGGGGGACCAGTTGATGAGGCGCGGTCCGCGATAGATCAGACCCTTCTCATACAAGCGTACGAAAGCTTCGCGCACTGCCACCGAGAGACCCTCATCGAGGGTGAAGCGTTCACGACTCCAATCGCAAGAAGCGCCCAGCCGGCGGATCTGCTGGGTGATATGCCCTCCGTATTCCTTTTTCCATGCCCAGGTAAGGTTCACAAATTCCTCACGACCAATATCATCACGGGTTTTCCCTTGTTCGGACAGGGATTTTTCGACCTGGAGTTGGGTGGCAATGCCCGCGTGATCGGAACCGGGCACCCACAGGGTGGGAATGCCGCGCATGCGGGCATGGCGGATCATCAGGTCTTCCATGGAAATGAACATGGCATGCCCGAGGTGCAATTTGCCGGTCACGTTAGGAGGAGGAATGGAGATGACGAATGGTTTTTGGGTGGGGTCGAAATCCGGTTGGTTGGGATCATTGCTGGGTTGGAAAAAGCCCGAGCTTTCCCAAAAATCGTAGATCCTTTTTTCGGTCGCCTGAAAATCATAGGCTTTGGCTAGTTCAAATTTGGTCATTCATTCCTCCGTTAGGCATAAAAAATCCTTTCATCCAGAGGACGAAAGGATAAATCCTTGCGCGGTACCACCTCACTTCGCTTTTCAGGCGCTCTCTCCGGAACCATCATTCCGGTTGCGCTGTAACGGGCTTACCCGTGCTGGTCTATTCTCCCGTGGATTTCTTCAGCAATACTCACATCAAGCGACTTCAATTCGTCTGATCCTGCGGATGCTTTCAGCCGGGGCATTCCTTCTCTACCAGGTTGGAGAAATTTACTACTCCTGATGATCTTTTCACGATTATACAAACTTCAAATTGGTTTGTCAATTCTGATAAAAAACCAGTACACAGAAGAATTTATGCTGATAAGATTAATCCATATGAAGAAGAGCAGTCCCATCATTTTATTGAGTGTGATGCTGTTGGCAGCCTGTAGCGCGGGTGGAGATAGTATGCTCCCCACGGCAACTGATGTGTCCGCACAGAAAACTGCCACTGCAACCGCTACTATGCGACCCACCGCGACGGTGACTCCCACAGCACCCCAAGCACAGATATTGGCTTTCTGGCATCCCTGGACGGGTGTAAAAGCGCAGAGCGTGGCAGCACTGGTGGAAGAATACAATCAGACCAATCAAGATGGCATCACCGTAGAAGTGCTGGCCGCGGGTGATGCGGATTATCTGATCTCGAAGCTTCTGGGTGCAATCGAGGAAAGAGCGGTTCCCGATATTGTTGCGGTGCCGTCGGACTATCTGCGCAGTCTATATCAGGACCTGGGATTGTTGACGATACTGAACGATTTCGTGAATGATGAGGTCAACGGTATCCCGGAAGAAGAACAGAGAACCATCCCCAGCCTGTTCTGGAAACAAGATGAATTGGATGGGGTGCGCTATGGTGTTCCGGCAGAATATAATCTGCACTTGTTGTACTATAACCAGAGTTGGGCGCGTGAACTGGGCTTCGAAAATACCCCTACCACTTCCGAAGAATTCCTGAACCAGGCTTGCATGGCAGCCAGTTACAATGCCAATGACGCAGATGATGAGAACAACGGCACAGGTGGGTGGATTTATGCTCATGATGCGTTAAGCATGTTGAGCTGGATGCAGGTCTTTGGAGGCGGAGAAATCCCGAGTGATTCTACACGAGGTTTTGCCTTCAATACTTCGGAAAATCAGGATGCCATGGAATTCCTGCGCACCATTTATCAACTGGATTGTGCCTGGACCGGGAAGGAGGATACTCCTTACCAGTATTTTGCAAAACGCTATGCACTGTTCTATAGCGGCAGCAGTGCAGATTGGTATACCCAGGTCAGCATGGATGCGGTGGAAGACAATAATGATGTATGGACGGTGATCCCTTATCCCGGCAATGCAGGGAATCCCATTGTGAACGGGGAAAGCTTATCGTATGGCATCTTTCAAACCACTCCAGAGAAGGAGGCGGCAGCCTGGCATTTCGTGCACTGGATGATGTCCGGGGATGTGCAAACGAATTTGGTGGAGGATAGTTTCAGTGTGCCGGTCAATCTTGACGTGGTGTCGCAGTTAGGTGATTTCTTGAATGAGAATCCTGGCTGGCAAAGTATGCTGGCGTATGTGCCGCTGGCGAAACCAGCGCCCGTGATTAATGAGTGGAATGTGATCGGAAACCTGCTGGATGATGTAGGCTGGCAGCTTTCTCTGTATAACGTGAAAGAAACGGATATCCCTTCCATCCTGGAGAATTTGGAGAACATGCTGAACGAGGTCATCAATGCCAATCAATGAAACCTATGATGTGACCATCTATACGGATGGCGCTTGCGATCCGAATCCGGGGCGAGGAGGGTGGGGTGCGATCGTGATCGAAAAGGGAAAGGAAACCATTCTCAAGGGGCATGAGCGGGAATCCACCAATAACCGTATGGAATTGAAAGCTGCACTGCAGGCTATCAGGTCGGTTTCCGGAAAAGATAAAAAGGTTGTGATCTACACCGATTCCCAATATCTGAAAAACGGCATCGAAGAATGGATGCCAAACTGGATCGTGCGCAATTGGCGGCGCAAGGGCGGAAAGCTGGCGAACGTGGAATTGTGGCAGGAACTGGCGAAGGAAATTGAGAACCACACGATTACCTGGAAATGGGTGCGCGGGCATGCCGGGCACCGCTATAATGAGCGCGTGGACCACATCGCGAAAGCTGCTATCAGAGAGAAGTAAAAAGCGCTCTTGATCGAGCGCTTTTTATTGAAAGGCGACGACGGGATTCGAACCCGTGATGAGGGTTTTGCAGACCCTTGCCTTGCCAGCTTGGCCACGTCGCCGTCGGAATGATTCAATTATAAAGGGACGCTGGTTGCTTTGTCAACGACAGAAGAGCAATTGATTAAAAATGCGTGTTTCAGCATTAAGAAAATTCTAAATCAGAATGATAAAATCAGGTAAATTATAAAAATGAAATCACGTTTTTACGTGGTGCGGCTGCAGGATTTTCGCAATTCTTATACCCTAATGTGATTGCGTAAACAAAACGATATCCCGAAGGGAAACCTAATTCCTTTTTCAGTTCATCCTCTTTATCTGCGGCAAAAAGAAGCTCTGGAGTAGTAATGATACAAGAACCAATATTCAGTGATTCGGCTGCCAACATCAGATTCTGTGCGGCTGCACCGCAGCTAATATCCACAAATTTATCGTCAGCGTTGCCTGAAATGAATACAACAGTAGGCGCATTGAAAAAAGGATCAAAACTAGGATCTTCTGCCTTCTGAATGAGAAATCCTACCCCTGAATTATTCATGTTTTCTATAAGGATCTTTTTCAATTTCAAACGCAGGGCAGGATCCTGAACGACCGAAAAATGCCAGTCTTGCAGGTTGCGTGCACTGGGGGCGTATAACGCTGCATTGAGGATCGTTTTCGTTTCCTGGCTGTTTATCTGCTGAGGTTTATATTGGCGAATGCTTCTTCTGCTGTAAATACTATCCATAGTTTTATGCATGATATTTGCCACCTATTCTTCAAGGATGTTTGTCAATTGAACAGAATAAAAGAGATTCTAGTCCAATCAAAGTGAAATCTCAAGAAGAATGAGAAAGAAATAAGAAGATGATCTGACCACTGAAGCAAGAATCTATGAAATTGAAACTGAAGATTAAATAAAAAAGCAGCCACAACGACTGCATAGAGAGCGGGCAACGGGGATCGAACCCGTAAACCTCTTCCTTGGCAAGGAAGCGTTCTACCAATTGAACTATGCCCGCGTAAGTGCGATGATTATATGCGCCTTTAAAAATATTGTCAATATTTAACCTGGTCATTGTGAATCACCAATGAAAAACAAAATATATTTTCCGTACCAGATCTAATGGTAAGATCTATAGATTGCCAGTACTGTATCAGCATAATGGTAGCCCACGTCCATCGGTCCGTAATGGTAAAGTGCTTCACGCACATCACCATATTTGTTGATCAAAGAAGATAAATAGCGAACTCCATATTCGATGTTGAACTCCGCATCCTGCAATTCACTCATGGAAGGGCGATTTTGAAAGCAGGCATGATCCCCGCATTGAAAGGAACTGGCGATGCCATCACGTGGCATGATCTGCATCAGCCCGACCGCACCGCTGACAGAATATGCCTGCGCATTTCCACCGCTTTCCTGCAGAATGAGCGCGGCTACCAGGTTGGGATCTAACCCGTGCTGTTGCGAGCGGGAAACGATCAGTGGTTCCCACTGGCGGATACTGGCGGGATATGCCTGAGCAAGAAGGGTGATGTGGGCGGAGGAATCTTCCACCCGCGAAACGGAGGGGTTACTGGAAGCCAGGGTAACGCGCGGCGAACTGACCAGACTGACCAAACCCAGAAATAGCCCCAACAGAAGGATGATGCCGGGAAAAACCATCTTATTCGTATGCATGTTGAAATAATAGAACAAAAGTACTATATTGTCAATACATGAATAAAATCAATTAAAGAAAAACGGAGCCTTTGCTCCGTTTTGAAGTTATTCCATGCTGATGACTTGATTTTCCCAGCGGTGCCAGCCACCGAAATTGTTCTGCAGAATGCTGCGCCCTTCACCGGGGCAGGGCAGACCCTGCAGTTCGAGATCGGCATCCACCATGATGCGTACCAGTTCGTGGAACTTGACCTTGGGTTTCCATCCGAACTGCTGCTCTGCTTTGGAAGGATCGGATAGCAAATAATCCACCTCGGTAGGGCGGAAATAGCGCGGGTCGATCTCCACATAATCTTCATACTTCATTCCAGCATAAGAGAAAGCTTCTTGCAGAAATTCTCTTACGGTATGCGATTCACCGGTACCGATCACGAAATCATCCGCTTTGTTCAACTGCAGCATTTTCCACATGGCTTCCACATATTCGGGGGCGTAGCCCCAGTCACGTTTGGCGTCCAGATTGCCAAGGTAGAGTTTCTTCTGTTTGCCTGCTTTGATGGCTGCGACAGCACGGGTGATCTTGCGGGTGACAAAGGTCTCCCCACGACGCGGGCTCTCATGGTTGAAGAGGATGCCGTTGCAGGCATAGATGCCGTAAGCATCGCGATAGTTGCGAGTGATCCAATAAGCATATACCTTGGCAGCAGCGTAAGGGCTCTGTGGTTCGAAAATGGTGTCTTCATTTTGTGGGGGTTTGGCAGCACCGAACATTTCACTGGAAGAAGCCTGGTAGAAATGGGCATCCACCTCCGCTTTGCGAATGGCTTCCAAAATACGGGTGGTGCCCAAGCCGGTCACATCCCCGGTATATTCCGGCATGTCAAAACTGACCCGCACATGCGATTGAGCTGCCAGGTGATAGATCTCATCCGGGCGCACATTGTAGACCATGTGTTGCAGTGTTTCACCTACCGCGATATCACCATAGTGCAGGTAGAGATGGATCTTATCGCCATTATGCGGATCTCGATAGATATGATCAATACGGCGGGTATTGAAAGTACTGGCGCGACGAATAACCCCGTGGACTTCGTAACCTTTTGAGAGAAGAAATTCAGCCAGGTATGAACCATCCTGACCGGTAATCCCTGTGATCAATGCTTTTTTCAAGAGCATCCTCCAACTTTCAACTAGTACGCAAAGTATAGCCCAGGCTATGAAGTGCTGTCAAACCACAAAAAACCGATGAAAGGGATTTCCCTCTCACCGGGTGTTGATTATGCTTTGGAGAAGATAATCTTCTTCCCATCCTCTGATAGGTCGACCTTGACTTTATCATCATGTTCGTAATTACCAGCCAGGATCTCGACTGATAAAGGACTTTCCACAAATTTCTGCAAGATACGTTTCAATGGACGGGCACCAAAGTTGGGATCATAACCTTCTTTGGCAAGCCAATCCCGAGCACTCTTGGTGAGAATGACCTGCAGTCCTTGTTCCTGGAGGCGCTCCTGGATCTCTTTCATCTGAAGGTCGACGATCTTCAGCATTTGCTCCTGGGTGAGTTGGGAGAAGATGATGATCTCATCGATGCGGTTGAGGAATTCAGGACGGAAAGTGCTTTTGAGTGCTTTCTCGATCTTTTCATGGGAGGTTTTTTCTTCATCGCTGCTTTCCGGCTGCAGAAAACCCAGGGTACCACCACGGCGAATGAATTCGGTGCCCAGATTGGAAGTCATGATCAAAACGGTGTTGCGAAAATCGACCACGCGACCCTGACCATCGGTAAGGCGACCATCGTCCAGGATTTGCAGCAATGAATTCCATACTTCAGGATGCGCTTTTTCGATCTCATCGAACAGGATGACACGATAGGGGCGCCGGCGGACAGCTTCGGTGAGCTGACCACCTTCTTCGTATCCTACATATCCGGGAGGCGCACCGAATAAACGAGAAACGGTGTGTTGCTCGCGGTATTCGCTCATATCCAGACGTACGAGAGCATCTTCATCATCAAAAAGAAATTCTGCCAGAGCTTTGGCTAATTCGGTCTTGCCAACCCCCGAAGGCCCGATGAAGATGAACGATCCCACCGGGCGCTTGGGGTCTTTGAGCCCGGAGCGCGAGCGGCGGATGGCATCGGCAATGGCGGCAATGCCCTCATCCTGACCGATGACGCGTTCGTGCAGCTTCTCTTCCATATGCAGCAGGCGATCTGCTTCGGTCTGCATCATCTGGCTGACGGGAATACCGGTCCATTGTGCGATCACCTCGGCGATATCGTTCTCGTCCACAACCTCATCCAGTTTGTGCTCGCTTTCCCATTTATCACGCTTGGTATTGAACTCCGATTCTATTTTCAAGCGATCGGCTTTCTTGCGAGCAGCAGTTTCATAGTCCCTTTCTACGCCCGCTTGTTCTTCTTCCGAACGCAGCTTGTCAATCTTGTTCTTCATATTCTTGAGTTCAGGAGGGAGAGAATAGAGGGCAACCCGCAGTTTAGCGGCAGCTTCGTCCATCAGGTCAATGGCTTTGTCGGGCAAGAAGCGGTCGGTCACATAGCGCGCTGAAAGTTTAGCGGCACTGGTGAGTGCCTGATCGGTGAAATGCACCTTATGATGAGCTTCATAGCGGTCACGTAACCCTTGCAGCATGGAAATGGTGTCTTCGATGGTGGGTTCATCAACATAGACCGGAGCAAAACGCCTTTCAAGGGCGGCGTCTTTTTCAATATATTTTTGATATTCATTTAGGGTGGTGGCACCTACACACTGCAATTCACCGCGTGCAAGGGCAGGTTTGAGCATATTGGAAGCATCCATAGCACCCTGCGCGGCACCGGCACCTACTACGGTATGAAGTTCATCGATAAAAAGGATGACCTCACCAGCAGAGCGCTGTACCTCTTCAAGGGAGGCTTTCAGACGTTCCTCAAACTCACCACGGAAACGCGAACCAGCAATCATGGCTCCCAGGTCAAGGGAAATCACTTTCTTGCCCATAAGGATCTCGGGCACGTCATTCTTGGCGATCTTTTGTGCCAACCCTTCCACGATGGCAGTTTTTCCAACCCCCGCTTCACCGATCAAAACGGGATTGTTCTTGGTGCGGCGAGAAAGGACCTGGATCACACGCAAGATCTCTTTATCACGTCCGATAACCGGATCAAGCTTGTTCTCGGATGCCAGTTGGGTCAGGTCGCGAGAATATTTTTCGAGGGTGCGGTAGCGCGTTTCCGATTTGCGATCGGTGACCTTCTGACCACCACGCAACTGGTTGATAGCGTCCAGAACGCGTTCTTTGTTAATACCATTTTCCTTCAATAAGCGTGAGGAAGGGGTGTCTTTTTCTTCCACGATCGCGAGGAAAAGGTGTTCGGTTGAAATATATTCGTCATTTAAAGCGGTAGCTTCTTGATTGGCAACCTCGATGATACGTTTTACACGGGGGGTAATAAAGATCTGCCCGGCGCCACCACCATAGATGCTGGCTTTGGGGCTGGTGCGCAGCATTTGGTCCAATTTGTCGCGCAACAGCATGGGGTCAACGGACATGATCTCCAATAATTGTCCTACTACCCCCTGTTGCTGCTCGATCAAAGCTAATAAAATATGTTCGGTATCGATCTGATTGTGCCCATAGCGCTGGATGATCTCAGCAGCTTTTTGTGCAGCTTCTTGAGCACGTTCAGTAAAACGGTCAAATCTCATCATAGTACTTGTCTCCTATGTTAATCGGCATTATAACATTTGATAGATTCAATCATATACTAAGGCTATAAAAATAGTATAAGAAATGCTTTTTAAAGGATTGTATATCAAATAGAAAAACATTTATTTATGATCGATAAAAATATAAGACCCATCAGTATTACCTCAGACCTGAAACCCGTTGCCAACCTTTTATATGAGTGTTTCCAGGAAGTGATGGATGAAGATGGGGAAAGATACATCAACTATCTGCGGCGCATCTCTGAAACTCCCTTCTTTGCGAAAATTGCCCAACGTAATCCGGAACAATATTCATTACCAGGCGAGGGTTTTGTTTATAAGAAAAAAGACAAAATCATTGGAAATATAACGCTTTCCCCATTGAAGGTTGGGCATGGGCTGGTATATGTGATCTCCAACGTGGCTGTCCAGCCAAATGCGCGTGGAAGAGGGATTGCCAAAGCATTGACCAAGACCGCTCTACAATATATTGAAAGCAAGGGTGTCGGAGAAACCTGGCTACAAGTAAAAAATGACAACCAGGCAGCATTGCACCTGTATGATGATTTTGCATTTGAGACACTCATGACCCGCACAACCTGGGTGAAAAAAAAGGCAAACACTCTGTTTTTAAAAGAAACCAATGCGACAATGCGTAAAAGAAGAAAGGCTGACTGGAGTATTCAACGAGATCAATTCATAGCCCTCCATCCCCCGCAACTGACCGCTTCCTTCGGCTTTGAAATTGGATCATTCCAGCCCTCACTGAAACGCTTCATTATTGACAGCCTGCATGATAGGATCAAGATACACTGGATGGATGAGATGGGGGAAACAAAAGGATTCATTAGCTATGAACTGGTTCCATACCAGACTTACCTAAACCTGTGGTTAGCTGTTCCACAAGAGAAATCAGTGGAGAGCCACTTTCTTCGAACCCTGATCCCATTTGCCCATGGTAGGGTAGGGAAGGAAATCAGGGTCAATTATCCAGCAGGACGTGCAGAAGAAAGCTTCAGTGTGATCGGGATGCACATGTTGAACACTCTGCATTGGAAGAGGAGAAAAATATCCTAATTCGCCGGTAGAGTGTACCCGTAGATCATGTTATTCGTGGCATCACTGACCCACATAGTGCCATCAGTAGAAAATTCGATATCTACCGGCATGACGATCTCGTCGTCCACCACACCACGCAGGTCCCAAACATGAAGGAGTTCACCGGCAGAACTATATTCCAAAATAAGTGAACCTTCCGGATCACTGACGAAAATATTGCCTTGAGCGCTGACAGCGATATAGGGTTTGTTGTCGGTCGATTCCCCAAACCAACCATCCACATCCCAACTCATGAGTGTAGTGGAGGTGTTCAATTCCAGGTCTGGTACCAGTACCTGAACGCGATGGTTCCAGGTGTCAGCGATGTAGAGTTGGTTGTTTTCATCCAGTGCGATCCCAACCGGTTCGTTGAATTGTCCATAACTGGTGCCTGAACCGCCAAACTGTGCCAGGAAGTTGCCATCCTTATCAAAGACCACGATGCGTTTATTTCCCGTATCGCTGAAATAGACATTACCATCGGTATCGATGGTGAGGCTGCGTGGTCCCCAATAGCCTTGAGAGCTATCACCCTGGGCGAAATAGCCCCACATGGTGATGAAAATGCCATCCGAAGTGAATTTCTGGATGCGGTGGTTCCAGGTATCGGCGACATAGACACTGCCATCGGGTGCGACTGCCACATCCCACGGTTCGTAGAATGTACCACCTAGAGCGCTTTCATCGGTAAGGCTGCCAAAAGCACCCCAATTATTGAGCAGTGTACCGCCGGTGGTGAACTGTTTGATCTGATTATCTTTAGAATCAGCTACGTAGATGGTGCCATCGGGGGCAATATCGATACCACGTGGTTGATTGAGAATGCCATCTCCCCCGATAAATTGATCGGGTGAAATAATGGTGGTGATCTCGTTATAGATATCACCGGTGGGAACCTGAGTCAGTTTTTCTTCTGAAACAAAATTCCACATCTGATCCGCGATATCTTTACGAATGTACATACGCATCTTTACTGCGGGAGACCAATTTGCGAGATTCAGTGACGGATTGTTGGTCACATCTTCGTATAGAGAATAATCGCGCTCGTACCAAATGTTGAATAGTGCCTGACGCATATCTGCTGACCGCAACATACTGAATAGGCGCTCGAAGGTCAGGTTGAAATAATCCTGGTTAGGCCACCATAGGCGGTGATAATCAAAAGCATAATAATTGTTGCGGATGATCGGTTCGACTGCGTTGTAATTTTCCTGTCCGGCGAGGATGATGGGCACATCCTCCAGTGTACGAGTGGGATTTTCCAGGTAGCTGATGCGATTGGGATAATGGCGGAAATACCACCAGAAGGGATAGAGTGCCTGGTTGTCATACGCCACCCGTAAATCTAGGCCCCCGGTGATCCTTTCTGAAATCTGCTGTATCTGATCCAGAATTTCCTTGGGTCCCGGAGCGGCATGCGCATAGACTAGGTATTCGGTCGGATAATCATAATCGACAAACGCGGCGCGTAAGGCGGAACGGGCAGTGATGACACTCAGGATCAGAAAGAATGCCAGTATGAGAATCTTGAACTTCCCATTTCTCGACCATCCTCTAATGACAACACGGTAAAGGAGAATCAGCCCCGCAAGAACGAGCAATTCCAGTAAGAACCGGTAAGTATACTGAAGTTGTTGCTGAGTTTTACCTTGAAAAGGCATGGTGTTTCCGAGCAAAGAAATCAAAAGATTGAAAGAAACCAGAAGAATGCTAATGCTGACCAATATGATGAAACCGTTCTCCCAGATGGTATGTTTGTGCCAGGGCATAGAATCCACCAGATCACCGAGCGCTTTGCCTGCCAGTAAGAGAAAAGGCACAGCGATCTGTGCCGTCAACCAGGGCATTTTTTCACCGGCAATAGAGAACGCTACTAGACTGGCAATTCCCCAGAAAAGCAGCAATCCTGTAATGGAAAGGGTATTGCTGATAAAAAGCGGTTTTTCAGGTTCCGGCGTTTGGGTAAACTCTTGGGCGGACTGCGCCGTTGTTTCTTCCTGCTCTGACAAGCGGAGAGCTTTCCTTTTATGATGAAAAGCAAAGATGACTGCCAGTAACGACCCTAGCATTGCCAAGAATTCATAGATTGGCAATTGGACGAGGGCGTAGTAATAAAGCGGCTGGTTGCCACGATTCACATCTTGCTGTGCTAACCAATATCCCAGCGATCCAACGATGCCGGTTAACGCACCATTCATATTGGTCAAGAAAGTGGTGTAGAACACAAAGAAAATGGCGTAAAAAAGAACGGCAAATCTCCACCACGTTTTCGATCTCCACGTAAAACCCAGGAGGATGGCAATGAAACCCAGATAGAGGATATATACCACGTCCAACATATTGCTGGTGATACTGGTATATGCGATGGGGTCAAAACCACAGAAACGCACCGGGAAAGCAGATAAAAGAGGGAGGACAAGCGTGGTAACCAGTACAAAGAGATTGAAAGCAGGGGAAGCTGATAATTTATCCCAATGTAGCGAGCGACGGATCAACAGAATGATGAACAAACCACCCACCAGAGGCAGGATCCCGGGCAGCATTATTTTCAAGATCTGACCCACAAAATAGAATTGAGAGCTGAGGGTTTGGATCTCGGCGCTCTGCAGAACCAGAGCATTGTTATCAATGACAGATAGATCGGTACTGCGGAAAAGCAAGACCGAGCCTGCCAGGGAGGCACCGATCACTCCGATCAATAGAATATTGAGTAACAGAGTGCGATAAGAGACAAGACGGTTGTGCAATATTTCCGCTATAAATTTGAAGAAAAGGAAGATCATCAAAATGGCGGTGTGGATATAAGCGGTTTCCTTGCTGGTGAAATAGAAGGACAAGGTGGTGGCAAAAAGGAACAAAGAAAAATCATCCCGTTTATCGAAATAACGGATGATGGAATATAAGATGACCACCAGGAATAATCCGACAAATGCCTCATTGCGTGCATACCGTCCATAAAAAAGTAGAAAAGGTGAAATCAGGATAAGGAATGCACTGATGGTGGCTCCACTCTTTTTGAAATATTTTCGAAAAGCGAACAAAACAAAGATCACGGTGGCTACACTGAAAATAGCATGTGGCAAGCGGGAGGTGAAATCATTATCGCCAAACAAGTAATATGAAAGAGCGATGAGGTGAAACTGCAAGGGGCCATGGGAGAGAGGGTTGTGTTCATATCCCAAGCCGGTATAAAAATCATAAGAGGGGACAACGTGATTGACTTCATCGTGGCTCATGACCCGATCTCCAAGTCCGATAAAACGAGACAGGAGCACTGCGATAATGATTCCAATAACGAGAACGGAATACCATGAAAAACTCCCGAAGGTTTTTTTCAAAGAGAATTCACGGTCATTGTTTTTATTGTTCATTGAATCCCTCGATTTTTTCTTTATTCTATCCAAAAAATCATTTTCCTGGGGACGGGAAGAGCCACTATGCTTAAATATATAGGGGAATGGAGGCTGTGGAAAAATGGAGGAAATTTGGAGAAAAGTGGAGAGAATGAAGATTTTTCAACGCAAAACCCTCTATCTGAATGGTATCTGGCAGATCACACCCTGACCGTTTTTATACTCTTTGCTTCTATTCGAGTCATTA
>JAAZNC010000091.1 GCA_012798455.1 Chloroflexota bacterium
ATAATGACTCGAATAGAAGCAAAGAGTATAAAAACGGTCAGGGTGTGATCTGCTAGATACCATTCAGATAGAGGGTTTTGCGTTGAAAAATCTTCATTCTCTCCACTTTTCTCCAAATTTCCTCCATTTTTCCACAGCCTCTACAAGATACCCTATTTTGTGTGCTCTTATGAATTATATTCGAACCCTTTTTGCAGTGCGACAATGTTGAGAGCTACTAGGTCATTTTTTTTGCCTTCCAGACTCATTTTGAGAGCGTTTTCCATCTCGACCTGTCCAAAATAATTGGATGCTTTGATCAATGCTCCCAGGAGAACAATATTGGTAAGCCGCTTATCACCGATCTCTTCGGCGATCTCGGTGGCTGGTAAACAAACCGCATGGATATCTCTGCGTCTAACATCTCGATTGGCCATGGATGTGTTCACAATAAGATATCCATCTTTCTCGACCAGATCCTCGTATTTATCTAAAGAAGGTTGATTCATCACGATCACACTCTTGGGGTTGCGAACCTGCGGTGAGCCGATCTCTTCATCGGAAAATACTACCGAGCAATTGGCGGTACCTCCGCGCATCTCAGGTCCATAAGAGGGGAACCAGGTTACTTCCATGCCTAATTCAAGGGCGGCATGCGCAAGCACTTTTCCAACAAACAACACTCCCTGCCCGCCAAATCCTGCAATCACAGTTTCATTTTGCATGTTCGTTCTCCTCTTAGAATTTCAGATCTTTCAGTGCCGGGTGAACTTTATAATCTCCCAATGGATAGTAAGGGATCATATTTTCTTCCAGCCAATGGGTGGCATCTACCGGGCTGAGGTGCCAGTTAGTGGGGCAAGTGGAAAGCAGTTCTACCATTGAAAAACCTAACCCGCGCACCTGAATTTCAAATGCAGTGCGAATAGCTTTTTTAGCCAGACGAATGTTTTTAGGATCATGCAAACTGCGGCGAGCGATATAACCCGCGCCATCTAGGGTTGCCAACATCTCACTGGCGCGAATAGGATAACCAGCTTGTTCGATGTCGCGTCCTTTGGGTGAAGAGGTGGTTTTCTGCCCTGGTAAGGTGGTGGGTGCCATTTGCCCGCCTGTCATACCGTAGTTAGCATTATTGATGAAAATAACGGTGATATTCTCACCACGTGCTGCTGCATGAGTGATCTCCCCGGTGCCGATCGAGATCATGTCACCATCTCCCTGGTAAGTCAGTACGATGCGATCGGGATGCACACGCTTGATGCCCGTTGCCATGGCTGGTGCACGTCCATGCGGCGCCTCGACAAAATCGAAATCGAAATAATTATAAGTGAAGACCGAGCAGCCCACCGAGGCAACCCCAATGCTGTTCTGGCGTAAGTTCATCTCATCGATCACTTCTGCCACCAGACGGTGTGCCACACCATGGGTGCACCCCGGACAGTAATGGGTGGTGGTATTTAACAGAGCTTCAGGATGTTGATAAATGACCTGCATGTTTTCAATATTTGTGGTCGTCATTTTCCTTACTCCTCTTCAATGATTCTTTCCAATTTAGCCAACCAGCGGTCGCGTGGATGACCTTCTGCCTGCCACCCTTCCGAATGCAGGCGTTTGATCTCACGCAAGATCTCATCTGGGAAGGGCATGATGCCACCCATGCGCCCGTAAAATTCCACCGGAACTCGTCCCTGTGAAGATAACAACACATCGTCCAGCATCATGCCGGAATTCATCTCTACTACGAAAAGCCCCTGTAATTTTTGTGATAGCTCAAAAATTTGTTTTTTTGGGAAGGGGCTTAAACTGATGGGGCGGAACAAGCCTACCGGAATACCTGCTGCACGAGCAGCGCGGACAGCAGATAATGCCACCCGACCGGCAGACCCAAATCCGACCACGGCGAATTTGGCATCTTCCATGAAATATTCTTTAAACCGGATCTCGTTCTTCTCGATGATCTGCCAGTTCTTCATCATGCGCAAATTGGTCATTTCTTGCTCTTTTGGATCAAGGTAAATGGAGGTCAGTACATTGCGATCGCGTTTGCCTTCCATGCCGGAAGTCGACCAAGCTGGCCATTCTTTGCGAACCTCTTTCATGGGAGGCATTTCTGCCGGTTCCATCATCTGTCCGATGCTGCCATCTACCATGACGATACCGATGGTACGGTATTTATCGGCGATGTCGAACATCTCATAAACTGTATCCACGGTTTCCTGGATGCCGGAAGGTGCGAAGACGATGGGGTGGTAATCTCCATGCCCACCACCACGCACGATCTGGTTGTAATCACCTTGGGCAGGTGCAATATTGCCCAAACCCGGCCCACCGCGCACCACATCCACCAGCACCATGGGAACCTCAGTGCCGGCAATATATGATAACCCTTCCATCATCAGTGATGTTCCCGGACTGGAGGTGGAGGTCATGGTGCGTGCACCGGCGCAGGCTGCGCCGTAAACCATATTGATCGCGCCGAGTTCACTTTCGGCCTGCAAGAATGCTCTGCCCAATTCAGGCATGCGCCACGAAAGATATTCCAATGCTTCAGTCTGAGGGGTGATGGGATATCCAAAGTAAGCTTGCAGTCCTGCTCGAACTGCTGCTTCCGCAATTGCTTCATTTCCCTTCCAGAGTTCACGTGCCATGGGCTCCTCCTATGCGTTGCTTTCTTTTTCAGCTCGTTTTTCACGGTAGACCGTGATAGCGGCTTCGGGGCAGACCACTGCGCAGGTTCCACAGCCAGTGCAGCCCTCTTTGAATAAGTGGGCGGGATGGAATCCGCGTGGGGTGATGTGTTCATTATCCAGTGCGATCACCTGCACCGGGCAGTTTACGATGCATAGTTCACAGGCTTTACACAGATTTTCATCAACAACTATCGTTCCAGTCAGAGGCATTTGAGATCTCCTTGTGAAAATATGAGTAATAAGAACCAAAAAGGGTTATTACCAGTTGGTATTGTATTATACAGGAAAGTAACGTTGGTAGTGATACCCATCCCACGGGGGATTAACGAATGACCCTTTGCATAGATCAGTTACCCAGCCATTCCACCAGCATACTTTCACCCTGCCCGACACCTACACACAACGTCGCCAGACCGTAGAAAGGTTTTGGTTGGTTTTTTGCACGTCGTTGCATCTCATGGAGCAGAGTGGTCAGAATGCGCGCTCCTGAGCAACCCAGAGGGTGCCCCAGGGCAATGGCGCCACCATTGACGTTAGTGATGGTGGTATCCATCTGCAATTGTTGCATCACCGCCAGTGATTGTGCGGCAAAAGCTTCGTTTAATTCGATCAGCCCAATCTGCTCCAATTTTATCCCGCTTCGCTGCAGTAATTTTTTGGTAGCTGGAACAGGACCAATGCCCATCATGCGCGGATCAACCCCGGCAGCCGCGCTGGCGATTACCCGTGCCACGGGCTCGAGCCCCAGATCTTGCGCTTTGTGCTCGCTCATCAGCAGCAGAGCTGCGGCACCGTCATTCAACCCGGAGGAATTCCCTGCAGTCACCGTGCCATTGGGTTTGAAAGCGGGTTTCAGCTGTGCCAGCGCCGCCAGACTGGTATCACGCCGCGGGCGTTCATCCGTATCGAAGAGGATCGGGTCTGCTTTGCGTTGTGGAATGCTGACAGGGGTGATCTCTGCTCTGAATTTACCGCTATCCATGGCTGCGATGGCGCGTTGATGGCTTTGCAGAGCAAAAGCATCCTGCGCTTGGCGGCTGATGTGATATTGCTCTGCCAGGTTTTCGGCGGTTTCACCTAACCCGATGGTGTAGCCTTTTTTGACGAAAGCGGGATGCGGGTAGCGCCAACCCAGGGTGGTATCCCACAGGGTAGCATGCCCCAGTGGGAATGCGCGTTCGGCTTTGGGTAGCGAGTAGGGAGCGCGCGACATGCTTTCTACCCCGCCAGCGATGAACACTTCTCCCTCACCACACTGAATGGCACGGGCTGCACTGCTGACTGCGGTCAAACCGGAGGCGCACAGGCGGTTGAAGGTCACCCCGGCGATTTCGATGGGTAAGCCTGCCAGCAGGGCAGCCATGCGGGCAATATCGCGGTTGTCTTCCCCGGCTTGGTTGGCACAGCCCAGGTAGATCTCCTCGATCAATGCCGGATCGATGCGGGTGCGTTCCAGCAGGGCGCGGATGGTATGGGCAGCCAGGTCGTCGGGACGCATGCTGGCTAAGGCTCCTCCCAGGTTGCCGATGGGAGTGCGGATGGAATCGATGATAACAGCAGCAGTATTCATGGATATTTCCTTAAAATAATTGCATCTACTTATTGTAAAGAGGAAGGTATCTGATGCAAGGAGTTTTGTCATCAGAACGCATCCAAACCTCCCATTTGCTCATGACCCTTTGTGTGTGATAAGAATGAAAGCCGGACTATTTTCGGTACCAAACGGGTTCTGTTTAAAGTCTCCGTAAATAGCAGTGTCTTTAAAACCATTATCTGTGAACTCTTGTGGGAAAGAATCTGAATATCGTGGGTAAAGGTGATCTGCCCAGGTTTGTAGTGGCTGCCCATTTTTCTGGATTTCTGTTTTAAACAATACAGTAGAGTCTGGATGAGCTTCATAAGTTCTGTGGAATGTTTTGCCGTCTGTCAATTGTATGACCGGAAAATCTAGATCACCGGCAAGGCGATATCTATCCCAGTTGACAAGTTGAAGAATGAAGCGACCTTCGGGAAGCAGAAGGCTGAAAACATCATTAATAAATTCATCCGTCGCATCATATGGTAGATAAGAAAGGCTGTTGCCAATGCAGTAAATGCAATCGAATTGTCCTTTGAGTGTGTTGATCTCTGTAAAGGAAAGATGATGGAAGTTACCCTGGTGGTGCTGTTTTGCCCAGGCGATCATCTGTGTGCTGCTGTCGATGCCGGTGACTTGATGCCCCTGTCTGGCTAGTTCATTCACGTAGTCCCCCGGACCACACCCCAGGTCAAGGATTCTAGATGGCATTTTCTTAATAAAGGTTTGAATGAATTGTAGAAATGCCTGGTTCAAGGAGAAAATTTGTTGGTAGATAGTTGTGATATCGTCGTACATGAAGTTCATTGTACACAGAAATCGATCAATTATTAAATAAAACAGGAATAAGTATTACTTATTCCTGTTTTAGCTAAGTTTATTTCAATTATGCTAATTCGACAACGGCACCGGCAGCTTCCAGTTTGGATTTTGCATCGGCGGCAGCTTCTTTGCCTACCTGTTCCAATACTTTGGAACCGGCGGCTTCAGCCATGGCTTTGGCTTCTACCAAGCCGAGATTGGTGATCTGGCGGATGGCTTTGATGACTTCGATCTTCTTGGGACCGGCATCTTTGATGATGACATCAAATTCGGTCTTTTCTTCTGCGGCTTCAGTAGCTGCGCCACCATTGCCGGCAACGGTTGCCACGGCAACCGGAGCGGCTGCTGAAACGCCCCACTCCTCTTCCAGGGTCTTCACTAATTCGGCTGCTTCCAGCACGGTTAATTTGCCGAGTTCTTCAGCAAGTTTCTTGATATCTGCCATTTTAAATACTCCTTAAATTCCTTTTATGTTTTTTATTCTATCCGTTAGGCTGCCGGAGCAGCTTGTTTTTCTGAATATGCTTTAAGCACTGCAGCCAAACCACGCGCGGGTTCCGAAATGGTGCGCAGCAGTTGGGTAGCGGGGGTGTTGATAAGCGCCAGCAATTGTGCGCGTACCTGATCGCGGGAAGGCAGTTCGGCCAGCATGACGATCTGTTTGGTGTCGATGGATTCCTTATCCAGATATCCGCCCTTGAATGCAAAGAATTTGTCATCTGTGACGGATTTGTTGAGGATCTTTGCCATCGCTGGTGCATCTTCAAATGCAAACCCCACCATGGAAGAATCGTTGAAAATTCCGGTGTCTTTATACCCGGTTTTTTCCAGTGCGATCTTCATCAAGGTGTTCTTTACCACATGCAGTTCGCCACCAATCTCACGTGCAGAAGCTCGAACCGTATCAATACTGTCCATGTTCATATTGGAATAGGTCATGACAAAAATGGCGCGGCTGTCTTTGAGCCAGCTTTCGTATTGCCCGATCAGTGCTTGTTTCTCTTCCTTTGTAAAAGCCAATGAAAGTACCTCCTTTCAAAAAAATAATCTCTACCGACATTGCTCAGGCAGAGATTATCTCTGATCGTAAAAAGTGTTCTTTTCACTTCACCTGAGCAGGATATTAAGCCATTTCTGGCACCGGCTGTCTTGGGTGATAGAAATCTATCGAAGCAGCATTATATCATTCTTCGCGTTCCATGGAAAGGGCGCGGTTCACATCCACTTTTACTCCGGGACCCATGGTCGAGGTGACGGTGATCTTGCGGATGAACGAACCCTTGGCAGCGGATGGTTTGGCTTTCTTGATGGCGCTCATCAAAGCAGCCATGTTGTCGGTCAACTTATCGATGTCAAACGAAACTTTTCCCAACGGTACGTGAATGTTAGCGGTTTTATCCAAACGGAATTCAACACGACCGGCTTTGGCTTCACTGATCGCCTGGGGCAGGTCTTCGCCTTTTACAACAGTACCGGCTTTGGGATTCGGCATCAATCCGCGAGGACCGAGCACACGTCCCAGTTTACCAGCCATACCCATGGTTTCAGGGGTGGCAATCGCTACATCAAAATCGGTGTAACCATCTTGTATCTTCTTGATCCATTCATCGTCGTCAGCGACCACATCTGCTCCAGCTTCGCGAGCGGCGTTGGCTGCTTCACCCTGTGCAAAAACCAACACACGCACGGTCTTTCCTAAACCATTGGGCAGCACAACGGTGCTGCGGATCTGCTGATCAGCCTGGCGGGGATCAAGACCGGTGCGTAAATGTACCTCAACGGTCGAGTCGAATTTGGTATAGGCAGTATCTTTTACTAACTGCAGCGCTTCTTTGGGGGATAACAGCGCTTCTTGATCGACCTTGGTTTTTGCTTCTAAATATTTTTTTCCGTGTTTTGCCATCATTACTCCTTCGTGGTGTTGGCGGGTAATAGTCTTACCCTCCCACAAACTGATTAATCTTTGATCGTGATTCCCATATTGCGAGCAGTGCCTTCGATCTGGCGCATCGCATTTTCAATGTCGTTGGCGTTCATGTCCTTCATTTTGATCTCGGCGATCTCACGAACCTTGTCGCGCGAGATGCTACCAACCTTATTGCGATTGGGCATATCGGAACCTTTTTCGACACCGGCTGCTTTTTTGATAAGTTCGGCGGTAGGCGGTGATTTGAGAATAAAGGTGAAGGAACCATCGGTGAAGACGGTGATCTCGGCGGGGATGATCTCGCCGATCTTATTTTGTGTTCTGGCGTTGTATTCTTTGCAGAACTGCATAATGTTGATCCCATGACCAGCCAGTGCCGGACCAATGGGGGGTGCCGGATTTGCTTTTCCGGCTGGGACGTTCAGTTTTACAATTGCTTTTACTTTCTTAGCCACAGCTTTTCTCCTTAAGTGGTTTTAGCGGGTGAATTGGGTCACCCTCCCACAACAACCTCCATACTGGAGGAAGTCTACGCTTTTTCCACCTGCAAAAAGTCCAATTCTACAGGTGTCTCTCGACCGAAGAAGTTTACCATCACTACCACTTTTGCGCGATCCACATCGATCTCTGATACATGCCCTTGGAAATCGTTGAATGGACCATCGATAATGCGCACACGTTCTCCTTCGCGGAAACTGTATTTCACATGCGGTGCTTCAGCTTCCATGCGCTTGAGGATGTGCTGCACCTCTTCCGGTCGCAATGGGGTGGGATCGTTACCCATGCCCACAAACCCGGTTACTCCGGGAGTGTTACGTACTACGAACCAGGTCTCTTCGGTCAGGATCATATTGACCAGTACGTAACCGGGGAAAACATGTCGCTCGATGGAGCGCCGTTTGCCTTCTCGGACTTCGATCTCTTCCTGAGTTGGAATGACCACGTCGAAAATGCGGTCCTTCATACCCATGGTTTCAATTCGCTGTTCCAGATTGTAGCGAACTTTTTTTTCGTAACCAGAATAACAATGGATAACGTACCAGGCGCGGTCGTCATCATGTTCCGAAATATCGATGGGATGTTGTGCTGATGATTCTTCCTCGATGGTATCTGGTTCATCTGAAGAAGAGGGGGCAAGATCATCCAAAGTTTCGCCTTCCGGAGCGTTTAATTGCTCCAAAGGGGCAGCATCTGTTTCAGAAACGGGTTCTTCAGGTATGATATTCTCTTGTTCGTTAAACTCTTCTTCGTTTGCCATTATTTACCTCTCTTTGACCGTTGCCGGTAATCCAATACAAAAACTAGGAAAGGATAAGGGCGATCAATCTTGTGAAAACAGAATCCAGTGTGGCAAGCAGTGATCCGACCAATACAATGACCAGCAGAACGATCTTGGTGGTTTGCCAGGCTTCTTTTTTGGTCGGCCAGGTGACTTTGCGCAGCTCACCGGTAGTCTCTCGCCACCAGCGTGCAATACCATTTTCTTTCTTTGTCTTCGGTTTTTCAGTTTTGCTAGGCATGTAGCAACTCCTTTTTTATGTCTAAAACGACGCCCACGGTGCTGGCGTCGCTTTTTTGTAAGGCAGGCCAGGCAGGAATCGAACCCACAACCTCCTGTTTTGGAGACAGGCGCTCTGCCTAATTGAGCTACTGGCCTGTAAAAAGTGCGGGTGTAATAGATTACCGCATCACACCCGCATTGTAAACCGCATTTTACTTCGTTTCACGGTGCATTGTATGCTTTTTGCAACGTTTACAATACTTTTCTAGCTCCATGCGACCAGGGTCGTTTCGCCGGTTCTTTTCCGTTGTATAGTTTCTTTCTTTACATTCCGTGCATTCCAGTGTGATGACTGGACGGACATCTTTTTTCTTTGCCATTCTATATTATCCCAGACGGATCTGGTTTACTCCAAGATTTCAGTGATAACACCAGCGCCAACGGTGAGACCGCCTTCGCGGATAGCGAAGTCAGAACCCTGTTCGAGGGCAA
>JAAZNC010000092.1 GCA_012798455.1 Chloroflexota bacterium
CAAGGAAAAAAAGAAACAACCCTTTGCATGTTAGCAAAGGGTTGTTAGGTGGTTTGTTTGAGAAAATGATTAAGAAAAACTATTTGTTGCCCTTGTTGTTGACAGAACCGACCCCGCTGATATTCTGCTGGACGGTGGGGAATCCATAATACGAAACCGAACCGACCCCTGATACGGAGATATCGAGATTGTCGGTGACCCACAGGTCAGCGCTGCCGGCTCCTGCCAACGAAATGGTGGCTGAGCGTGACTGCAGATCGGCAGCTTCGTAACTGCCCAACCCGTTGAGCTCGATTATCTGAGAATCGACCGTGCCGGAAACATGGATCGATCCGGCTGAATTTAACAGCACCGACAAAGACTGCGCATTGAGGTTGTAGAGATCGATACTGCCCGCGCCGGTGAGATTGACCGATAAATTCTCAGCATTCAGGGAATGCATAGAAACCGACCCTGCACCGGAAAGAGAGAGCTCATTCAAGTTCTTCACCGTGATGGTATAGACGATGCGCTGGACCGAACTGCCAAAGATGCCACGTTCGGAATCAATATAGAGGGTACCACCGATCACATCCGTGGAGATGTATCTCAGGTAGTTGTTGGGAGCTTCGATGGTCAGAGATTCCTGATCCCCCTGTTTGATAATGAAATCGCCAACAGTGTTGATGGAAATAGCAGAAACATCCTGAATAGCACGGGTTTCGGTGCGGTTGACCCCCACCGCACAACCTGCGGTGAACGCAAGCAAAATGGTTGCAAGAAAAGCAGGATACAGCCAATTCTTATTCATGATTCAACCTCCAAATGAACAAAACTATTTAAATTAAATACGAAACGGACGAAATTTGGTTGTGTGACTTTGTGCTACAAAGGTTTCTTACAGGAGCGGCAGTAATTGTTTTCAGGCGGATTCTTCGCTCCGCAGGATCTGCAAATCACTTTGGAGCTCTTTTTGCGGGGATCCTTATTCTTCCAGGGATTAACGGTGTGCATGTCCACCATTTTGGACTTCCTCGCGATCCAAAAGATGAGCAGCTCTGAAAAGATGATGAGCGCGATAGCGATGATCATCGAGATGATCACAGGTCTGGATAACATAAGGGTTAATTGTATTACGAAAAACACCTGTAAGTGATTCAGAAAAACATCCGTGGTAAAAATCGATATCCTGTATTGTGATGCTATAATGTTCTCAAACGAACATTTATAAACGAAATTAATGCAAGAAAATGTAAAAACAGAAATGATCGAAGAAGGCAGCTGTGATCGGTGATGAACGAAGAGCAATTCTAATCAACAAATTAAGACAAGATGGATATATTCAGGTGACCGGGCTAGCGAAAGAACTGGATATCTCTTCTGCTACCATCCGGCGCGACCTGACGGTTCTCGAAAAAGAGGGATACTGCATGCGCACACGCGGGGGAGCGGTGCGATCATCGCAGGGCACCACGCTGGAATTACCTTATGAGTTAAAGAAACAGAAATTTATCACCGAGAAAGATGCGATCGCCCGCGAAGCGGTCAAATTGATCGAAAATGGTGATACTTTGATCATGGATTCTGGCTCCACCATCTATGCGCTTGCAAGATTGTTGACTGAAAAACAGCGCCTGACTGTGGTGACCAATGATCTACAGATAGCGATCCTGCTGGCAAATCATCCCAATATTCATCTCATTTGCACTGGTGGCATTGCGCGCCCGCATGTGTTTACACTGCAGGGTACAGAAGTGGTGGATTTTATTAAAACACTGAGAGTGGATAAGACATTTCTTGGGGCAGATGCCATTCATGCGGATGGCTCTATTGGAAATGTGAATATCGAAGAGGTGGCGATCAAGCAAGCCATGATCAAAGCAGCTTCTTCTGTGATCTTATTGGCAGATTCCTCAAAGTTTGCCGTAAAGGGTTTCGCCGAAGTTGGAACGCTGAAAGAAGTCGATTTTTTGATTACTGATGCGAACTGTCCCTCTGATATAAAGTCAAAGAGCAAAGAATTTTCAACAAAATTAATACTGGCAAAATAAAGGTATTCCATGATTAAAATTTCACCATCTATTGCTTCCGCTTCATTTTTAGATTTAGTTAAAGTTGTTAAGCGATTGGAAAACGCGGGAGCAGATTTTCTCCACTTCGATATTGAAGATGGCAGTTTTGTAAAAGAAATGCGTCTCGGTATAAAGGTCATACAGGATTTACGGACAATCACAAAACTTCCCTTCGATGTGCATCTCATGATGGTAGATCCTGAATGGATCGTTCCTGTGCTTTCCAAAATAGGCATAAAAATGCTTTCGATTCATTATGAGGCAACGGAGTATCCCCGCCGGGTGTTGGGCATGATCAACAAAGCGGGTATGCGCGCTGGCTTGGCGTTCAATCCCAAAACCCCTATCGGCGATCTCTCCATTTATTTCCCTTATTTACATTTTGTGAACATCCTGACCACCGAGCCAGAAGTGGACGACTGCACCTATCTACCGCAGGTGCTTGAGAAGATTAGGCAGATAAAAGAGAAAAAAGAAATGAAAGATCTGTTGTGTGAAGTGGATGGCGGCTTCACACCTGAAAATGTGGATGGCGCGGTCTTGAGTGGGGCAGATATTGTGGTGGCGGGGCGGGGAATCTTTATGAATGGCGGTATCGAAGAAAATATTCGCAAGATGAAAGCTGCCTGCGTATAGGAAATTTTCTTTAGGAATCAACGCAGAAAACATATCAGTGTATTTTGCAAGGCTATTTCTTTTCAGGAAAAATGAAAACAGCAAGGAATTGGAGATTTTCTCGAAAAGCTTTTGTTTTGCTCAGAGAAGCTTTTACCCGCTTTACATCCACCGCATTCTGGAAGGCGCCATTATGTTTAAGGATAATGGGAACGACCGCTTATTTTTACCCTATCTTTTGATAATGTATCACTTGATATGATGTGTGGTATAAAATACATAATATAACAAAAATATGTGTAATAATGAGCGATAAGCGGCATTATTACACAACGGCAGTTGTATGAAATGCTAAAACTTTTTTCACAATTGGAGTTAGGAAGAATATTTTAGGAGTGAACAATGCTCGAGGAGTTAAAGGAAGAACTGGTGGATTTGTTACAGGAGCTTCCAGAAAATGATCTGGTTTGCTTGACGAGTGGCAATGTAAGCATACGTGATACACGATCAGGGCTTATCCTTATTAAACCCAGTGGTGTTCCTTATGACCAGATAGATATATCGAAAATTGTTGTAATTGATATCGACGGAAATATTGTTGAAGGAACGTACAAGCCTTCTTCCGATACCGCTAGCCACCTGTATATTTACCAGCACTATTCAGATGTGAATGGAATTGTGCATACCCATTCGCGTTATGCGGCGGTATTTGCCTCGCTTGGGAAAAATATCCCGGTTGTATTCACGGAGACAGCCGAAGAATTTGGTGGAGAAATTCCCTGCTCGGATTTCGTCCTGATCGGCGATAGCGAGATTGGCAAACAGGTTGTGAAATATGGAAAAGGCTATAATGCGGTTTTGCTGAAAAAGCACGGCGTTTTCACTTTTGCTGCTTCTGCGCGCAGGGCGGTGGATCTGGCAATCCTGGTGGAAAATTCTGCTTTTATCGCCTGGCATGCGTTGCAGATGGGGAATCCCGAAGGATTCAACCCAGAAGAAATACAAACGTTGTATTATCGTCAGCAGAATATTTACGGGCAGTAGAATTTTTTTATCTATTAGAAAAGTTTACTGAACCGGAGCAAATTGCTTTTCTGTTCCCAATAATCGGAAATATGTTCTATAATAAGTAAAACAGGAAAACGAACTATGGATCTGTTCGATTATCAGCTCAATGTCAATTTAAGCAATCAAGCGCCTCTGGCAGCTCGTATGCGCCCGCGCACGTTCGATGAATTCTTTGGGCAGGCTGAGATCGTAGGGGAAGGCAAAATGCTGCAGCGGGCAGTGATGGCAGACCGGCTCTTCTCTTCCATCATCCTGTGGGGTCCACCCGGAACAGGAAAGACAACCCTGGCACAGATGATCGCCAACTACAGCAAATCTTTTTTTGTGACCATTTCGGCAGTGATGGCTGGAAAAAATGAATTGAAGACCATCATGGACGAAGCGATGGAAAGACGGCGTCTTTACAACAAACGCACCATCCTGTTCGTAGATGAAGTGCATCGCTGGAACCGTGCACAGCAGGATGCACTGCTGCCCAATATTGAAAACGGACTGGTGATCCTGATCGGAGCAACCACCCAAAATCCCTATTTCGATGTGATCCCGGCGCTGGTATCACGCTCACGGGTCTTTTCTTTGAAACCATTGGATGAAGAGGCACTGGGCAAGATCTTGCAGAACGCACTGCAAGATAAGGAACGCGGATACGGGAACTTACCCATCGATATGGATGAAGAGGCGCGCCAGCACCTGATCCGAATTTGCGGAGGAGATGCACGCAACCTGCTGAACGCGCTGGAACTGGCAGTGGAAAGCACTCCCCGGCAAGAGGAGGGGGGGCGTATCCACATTTCTCTGCAAGATGCGCAAGAATCCATTCAAAAACGCGCGGTACGCTATGACAAGAACGCGGATGAACACTACGACACCATTTCGGCGTTCATCAAATCGGTGCGCGGCTGTGACCCGGATGCGGCGCTGTACTGGCTGGCAAAGATGTTGTATGCGGGGGAAGACCCGCGTTTCATCCTGCGCCGGCTGCTGATACTGGCGGGTGAAGATATCGGTCTGGCTGACCCGCAGGCGCTGCAGGTGGCTGCTTCGGCTGCCTATGCCTTTGAATATGTGGGGCTGCCGGAAGGCGTCTATCCCATTGTGGAAGCCACACTGTATCTGGCGACCGCCCCGAAATCGAACTCGGCGGGCGCTTACTTTTCGGCTTTAAAAGAAATTGAACAGAACGGCGCGCAGCCGGTGCCGACCCACCTGATGGATGCCAGCCGCGACAGCAAAGCTTTCGGGCATGGCAAAGGTTACCAATATCCGCATGAATTCCCCGAGCATTTCATCGGGCAACAGTATCTACCTACTGCTTTGATCGGGAAGACCTTTTACCGTCCATCCGAACAGGGCAGGGAAAAACAGACCGCAGAAAAAGTGGCGCACTGGCGCGAGATCCAGGCGCAGACCCTCAAAGACCAATTCTCAGAGAAATAATCCAATCATCCGGATGGTTGCAAATATGGATAGAGCGCGCGGATAGCCTGTGCGCGATGACTGATATGATCCTTCTGTGATAGATCCAATTCTGCCATAGTGTGATGGGTGCCTGCCACCATGAAAATGGCATCATAGCCAAAACCGTGCAGACCATGCTCCTGCGGGATGATCTCGCCCGGACAAACCCCTTCCTTAAAAATGAGATCCTGACCGGGCAATGCCAAGACGGCCACACAGACAAAACGAGCCTGCCAGGGATGGGGGAAGGGAGCTAATTTCTCGAGCAGTAGTGCACGGCGGTCACGGTCAGTAGCGAGTGGATCAGGGATGAAACGCGCAGAATGCAACCCGGGCTGCCCATCAAGCGCTGCCACTTCCAGCCCGGTATCCTCTGCCAGAGTGGGCAGCCCGGTAGCCTGACTATAAGCTAGTACCTTCAGACGCGCATTTTCCAGATAGGTAGTGCCAGTTTCTTCTACTTGCAGATCCAGGTGGATTGCCTGGGGGGTCAGTAACTCCAGGTCAAGCTCATGTAAAAGGCTGCTGATCTCGGTGATCTTGCCGTGATTGGTGGTTGCGATGAGTAATTGCATGGTTTTACACTTTAATAAATATGAATAATATCATAAAAACTTGACCGTGTAGAACTGGCGTGCTATAATCGACCAAGTACCTATATTTTAATGGATTTATTGTGAATCAACCCCGCAAACCCTTCCGTATCAATGTTGGTTTTCTCATCAACCAGCCCATCGGATACATGCGCGAATTCCCATTTGAATATGAAACTTTTCAATTCGGGAATGACGAGAAAACCGAGAACCTCAAGGGAACGATCAGGTTGATCAGAACGCGTTCGGGTGTTCAAGCGCTGATCGATTGTTCCGCACAGGTGGATGCCCAGTGTGTACGCTGCCTGGATGATTTCAAGGAAGAGTTAACCACCAGTTTTCAAGAATTATATACTTTTGCCCGCGAGCCTCTCTCAGAGGATGAAGAATCCGTCCCTGAAGATGGATTCATCGATTTTGAGGAATCGATTGGTGATTATATCTTTCTTGAGCTGCCGATCAAACCTTTATGCAGTCGCGACTGCAAAGGATTGTGTGCGGTATGCGGTCAGAATTTAAATGAGTCAGCCTGTGAGCATGTAGCACGGGGTTGACAACAAGGAGCTCTTTGTAAAAAGGGAACCAATCTGGTGTGGGAGGTAATCATTGTCTTACAGCGAAGATAAGATCAAAGATGACATCATTGAGATCCTATTAGAGCAATCAGAAACCCATGACGAACTTTCCATGGAGGATATATACAACGCGCTGCCTGATTCGGAAGAAATCGATCAGGATTTTATTTATGATGTGGTAAATTCGTTGCGCCGCCAGGGGGTCGAGATCATGGATGAAGAAGGTGAATTCGCAGCGGATGAGGCAGACCCATCACCTCTGACAGATATGGATCCCTACGCCGGTATTGGGCATATTTCGAGCGATGACACTATTTCTTTATATTTACGTGAAATGTCGCGTGTCCCACTACTGGATAGCGAAGAGGAACGCGAACTTGCTATTGCCATCGAAAAAGGTGATGATGCCCAGATCCAGTTGCGCAAACTGGATGGCAACGCCACCCTGCTGCAAAAAGAGGAACTGCAAAAGTTAGTGGATGGCGGGCAAGAAGCACGAACCCATCTCATCAAAGCCAATACTCGCCTGGTGGTGAGCATTGCCAAACGTTATACTAACCGCGGTGTGCCTTTTCTGGATCTGATCCAGGAGGGCAACCTGGGATTGATGAAAGCGGTAGAGAAATTCGATTACACCAAAGGTTTTCGTTTTTCTACCTATGCCACCTGGTGGATCAGGCAAACCATCACGCGCGCCATCGCCGACCAGGGACGCACCATCCGGGTGCCGGTGCACATGGTGGATCGCATCCGGCAGCTCTACAAACGTGTTCACGAACTGGAACAAAACCTGGGCAGAAGTCCCACTATCGATGAACTGGCGGTAGCCATGGGCACCGATAAACAAAAGGTATCCTGGATGCTGCGTGTGTCGTGGCTGCCGCTCTCGCTGGAGAGCCCTATCAACGACGATGAAGATGAATCAGAATTGGGTCATTTCGTAGAGGACAAAGAAACGCCCACCCCCATTCAAACGGTGTATTCCAAACTGCTGAAAGAAAAAGTGAATGATGTGCTGGATACGCTGCCCTGCCGTGAAGCGCGCATTTTGAAACTGCGTTTTGGTCTGGAAGACGGCAAGTATTACACTTTGGAAGAAGTGGGACAGAAATTCGGTTTGACACGTGAACGTATCCGGCAGCTGGAGACCAAGGCACTGCGCCGTCTACGCCAACCACAGAAATCACAGCAGTTACGCGATTACCGGCAGTGATCTACCGGATGGATTCCAGAAAACCCTGTACATAGCCCCAAACCAACACGGGATATTCCCACATCAAGAGGTGCCCGGCTTGTGGCAGCTTGCTTACGAGCGGGTTGGCGAAGTGTGCCAGCAGTGCTTTCTGCGCATGCGGATCCAAGAATGGATCATGCTGCCCGACCAGATAGAGCAAGGGGATGGCGATCTTTGTTTCGGGGAAGGTGGGCTGGTAACGGCGGGTGATATGCAGGTCGTTGCGTAAAACCGTCTGATCCAGTTGATCGAGCGGCTGGCTGAGGTGTGCTCGCAAAAGCGGATCTGTGATCGAACTGAACAACTTTTCCTTGAACATGGGTAGTGTGATCTCTAAAGGTTCGTCAGAGTTCGTGTCAAAAAGGTTATTTTGATCTAGAAATGGCGGAGGGGCATAAGCCAGCAACACCAGACCCGCGCACGAATGAGGTTGGCATAAGGCAAGCTGAAGAGCGATGGCAGCACCCATGGAATGACCGACCAGCACAACATGCTGTAACCCCAGGGCGGTCAGGAACTGCCCCAATTCATCAGCGTAATCAGCGATAGAGGATAGACCTTTGTGTTCAGATTGCCCATGATCGGGGAGATCCAGGGTAAGAGTATGAAAGGCAGTGTCATAACGGAAAGTGGCAGGAAATCCTAGGTGGGAACTGCCTGCCCCATGGATGAACACCAGCGGGGTGGTAGCTGCAGTACTATCTACATAATTTTCCTGGTAAGCGATGCCGGAGCGAAATTGCAGTGCCATGAAAGGTTCAGATATCCCGGATCATATACAGCTCACCCCCATCGAATCCGCGGTCGCGGTAGTAGCGACGGGTGCCAATGGCGGCGATGACTGCGATCTTTTTGAATCCTCTGGCGTGGGCGAGCTGCACGGCTTGCTCGATGAGATGACTGCCCAAGCCAACATGCTGGGCGGCTCCGTTCTTTTCAACTCCAAACTGCAGGGATTGCCCGTAGATATGCACTTCACGAATGATGGCGCAGCCTTGCAACTCAGGGATGGCTGTCTGCACCTGGTTTTGGATCTGGCGAGCTGGCTCGTTTTTGTCACTGGGGAAAGAAAGACGCAGGTACCCGGCAAGGCGATCGTTGGGTGAGCTGTAATTCAAGAAGTGTTCTTCAGTATAGTGGGGATGATAGACCAGGTCTGCCAGTACCAGATCTTGTTCTGCAATGGAATCGCCACGGATCTCACGGCAGCGGATACAGCGGCATTGGGTGCCGCGCCGCCGCATTTCTTGATGCACGTCCTGGCGCAAGCTGGAACGCTTGCTGCCCGCCACAATATAGGAAGCGGGGATATCGCGGATGACGCGATTGACGCGGCTGTATGCGGGGATGGTCGGTTTGATATCCGCGATCAGGTTGATGAGTTCCTGCGTGCTGTAGGGTTGGTAGGTTCCAGCCAGCCAATATTGATATAGCTGGCTGTTCTCAACCAATTGGGTAGGGTATATCTTCAGTTCATCGGGGCAGTAGCCAGATTGCCACATCTTTTGAAAGTCGTCTCGGTCAGATGCCAGGGTTGTACCCAGCAAGTTGGGCATCCAGTGCATGACGATCTTGAACCCGGCTGCTCGCAGTAGAGCGGTGGCGTGCAACGTATCTGCAGTGGAATGACCACGCTTATTCAGTGCAAGGATGTGATCATCGAAGCTCTGCGCCCCAATCTGAACTTTTGTCACACCCATGCGGCGCATGGCTGCCAGCACTTGCGGAGTAATGGCATCCGGGCGAGTTTCGACTACCAAGCCAACATTGCGGCGGCAGGCGGTTTCATTGATGGACTGAGCTTCTGCCAGGGAGGTGGAGGGAATGCCGTTCATGGCATCCAGACAGCGCTGGATGAATTTTTCCTGGTAATCCTGCGGATAGGCAGTCCAGGAGCCGCCCAGGATGAGCAGCTCGATCTTGCTGGTAGGATGCCCGATGGCATCATAGGAAGCTAAGCGGGAAGACACCTGCAGGAATGGATCAAATTGATTTTCATAGGCACGCGCAGCACCCGGTTCCAGCTTGAGATAGCTCTTGGGTAGTTCGGCATCATCCGGGCAAAAGATGCAGTCACCAGGGCAGGGGAAAGGCTTGGTCAGCACAGTCACGGTGGTGACCCCCGAAAGAGAGCGGATGGGTTTCATACGGATCTTTGCCAACAACTGCGCATCGCGCTGCAAATTGCCTTCGTTGACCAATTCCTGATAGGTTGCTACCAGCGTATGTTTGGCAATATAGCCACCTTCGGAAAGAGGATGATTACGGACGGCTTTCATCACCGCTTCTCCAGCGATGATCTCATTTAATACTGTGCGCGCGATGGTTTTTTCTTCGGCAGAGTAATGCTTGGCAGCGCGCCAGCGTTTTTTGGTTGTATTCATTGCTTCTCTACTATCTGAGCGTACACTATAATGGGTTTGTGAAAAACTCAGTCATTGAAAAACTAGTTGCTCTCAATCGCGAATTTTATCAGACTTTTACATCCTCCTTTTCTGCCACACGTTCTCAAGTGCAACCGGGTGTAAAAAAGATCGCAGCGCATTTTCCTAAGGATAGTAATATCCTGGATGTGGGATGTGGCAATGGAAATCTAATGCAGGTTTTGCAAAAGAATGATTTCAGGGGGACTTATGCAGGGGTGGACTTCAGTGAAAATTTGATCAGAGAATGCCAAAGGATATCTCAAACTTCAAACAACCAATTAGCTTTTCAAACGAAATTTGATGTTTTTGACCTGGCGCTGTCAGACTGGAATATATTTCCCATAAAAATGGATTGGGATGTGATTTGCGCATTTGCCGTATTCCATCACATCCCCGGGAAGCACACGCGCAGTGCGATTTTCCGCCAAATTCGCTCCATGTTAAAACCCGAAGCGGAATTCGTATTCAGCGTATGGCAGCCTCAAAACAGCAGCCGTCTGACAAAACGCTTCCTGGTTTGGGATCAGATGGGACTGCAAGAAATAGATGTGGAGGAAGGCGATTATCTGCTCGATTGGAGAGCAGAACAATCCAGCAATAACAAAATTGGGTTTCGTTATGTCCATATCTTCAATGAACAAGAATTGAAGGGACTGGCTGCGGAAACCGGTTTTTCTATAAGCAATAGTTTTTATTCGGATGGAAAAGAGGGGAATGTGGGGTTGTATCAAGTGTGGAAAAAGAAATCTAACCCCTGCGTTGAGAAATAAGAGTTTTTATTAAGGGTCAATTAAAGACCATCAAGTTTAATAAAATCCGGTATATGATTAATTAATTGTCGGTATCAATTTCTGCAGGTACTCTCAATAAAGAGGAGGAAATTCGCGATGAGTAAGAAACGATCACTAACCTTTGACTATGCCATTGGAATGTTTGGCACTTCAATCCCCATCAATATGCTTAAAACCTATGCAGCGGTCTTCTATGTGGATCGTTTGGGATTAACCACTGTACAGTTTTCCCTGGTGCTGTTCATCTATACGTTCATCGATGCACTTGACAATCCGGTATATGGATTTTTATCAGACCGCACCAAAACAAAATGGGGAAGAAGGCGTCCCTGGTTGTTAGTCAGCACACCCCTGCTGGCGTTATGTTTGATCGCGTTCTATAATACCCCCCTTCAATTAGCAGGGCAGGCATTATTCCTTTACTGTATGATCTTCTATATCCTTACTGGAACTGTTGATTCGGTGATCAACGCGAATTATGCCGCGCTTTTTCCAGAGCTTTTTCCTACCGATGAGATCCGCGCAAAAACCAATGCAATGCGGCAGGCGTTTCAATTAGTGGCAATGATCATCAGTATTGCTCTGACCCCTGTAGTTACCAGTGCTATTGGCTACTCAAAAACT
Organism: Chloroflexota bacterium; assembly: GCA_012798455.1. GTDB lineage: Bacteria > Chloroflexota > Anaerolineae > Anaerolineales > Anaerolineaceae > UBA4781. The sequence continues at coordinate 11,436 of JAAZNC010000092.1, forward strand.
TCCATTATCTATGGATTGCTGGGAGGAGCTGTTATCATGTATATGACGCTTCGCTGTAAAGATGCAGGGATCCAATCAGAGGAAGAAAAACCCAAATTATGGAATAGTCTAAAAGAGATTTTTCTGAACAAGAAATTCTGGATAGCCGGGTTTGCGAATGCATTTTACAGTGCTGCTGTATCTCTGGTTCTGGCAGCAGTTCCATTTTTCGCCAAATATACACTGGGTATTTCGGATAGCCAGCAAACATTGCTGTTCGGTTCGGTATTGATAGTTGCCATTGGTTGTGTGGCTTTCTGGGCAGCCATGGTCAGGAAATATCACCTAATCAATGTATGGCGGTCTGCTTTGCTGGCACTGGCGCTGGCTTTTATCCCAATGTATTTTGCAAACTCATTGATCTTTGCAATCATCAGCGGAGCCTTTGTTGGTTTTGGCATTTCCGGTGTCATTGTTACCATGGATTTGATCGGAGCTAAGATCATTGATGAAGATAGAATGAAATACAAAGTGCGGCGTGAAGGGATCATCTCCAACGCTTTAGGATTCATGAATCGATTGAATGGGTTGTTCACCAGTTTTGCATTTTATCTGGTGTTTGCCATATTCGGATTCGAGAGCGGCAATAAACCCGGAGTGCAACCTGATAACGCGGCTCGTTTCTTATTAACCGTCTTCCCGCTGGTATTAATGGTCATCAGTTTCATTTTCTCATTCTTCATTAATTTCAACCGGAATAATGCCAGCGCGAAGCCTGTAAAAGCGGAGGGATAGATATGGCATTGATTCATATCGATCATCTATCTGAAGCTGTTAAAGTGAACATGCCTTTAAATATGATCATCCCTGACCCGGGACGTATGGAAGATATTCCAGTAAGAAACCGCAAAGTCCTTTACTTGCTGCACGGTCTCAGCGATGACGCCAGCGCCTGGCAGCGCTACACTTTTATTGAAACGCTTGCCAATATATATGGATTGGTGGTGGTCATGCCATCCGCCGGGCGCAGCTTCTATACCGACCAACCCAATGGACAGAACTATTATGCGTATTTAATAGATGAATTACCGCAGTATCTGGCAGACGTATTTAACCTAACCCCCAAACGGGAAGATACGTTGATCGCAGGTATTTCCATGGGCGGATACGGGGCTTTCAAGGCTGCTTTTTCACACCCGGAGCGCTTTTCGGTTGCAGCCAGTTTTTCGGGGGTGTTATCACTGGATATTCTGAAAATGAATCCCCAAGATCCCCGCTATGAGGAATTCACCTATCTTTTCGGCGATCTGGAGAAGCTCAATGGCAGCGAACATGATCCAGCAGTGTGGTTACAGCGAGCATCAACGAACCCGTCTGTTTTACCCACATTGCACATTGTGTGTGGACGGCAAGATGATCTTTATCCATTGAGCCAGCTATATGCAAAAGCATGCACATCCCTGGGAGTCGATGTGAACTACCATGAAGAGGATGGAAAGCATAACTGGTTTTTCTGGAATACACAGATCCAGAGATTTCTTGAGGCTGTTTTGGGAAGAATTGATTAAAAATGGAGAACTCAACCCTTACCACCTTAAAAAAGCAGGTTTTCATCGAACATGAAAAGGAAGGGACATATCTTACCCTTCCTTTTTCTATGCCAGATGATATTGAATGGATCACATTGACTTACAACTATGCCGGCTTCGACGAGAAAGAAACTGCATTAGAGAATGGCAGTTTTGTGGCTCGACAGCAGATCAATATCATCGATCTGGGGTTGATCGCCCCGGATGGCAGCCAGGTGGGAGCCTCAGGTTCCAATAAAAAGGAGATTACCATCAGTGAAGTTTATGCTACACCCGGTTACAAAACCTGTGCCCTGTTGCCGGGTGAATGGCAGATCATTGTCGGAGCGTATAAGGTCGCCCAAGGAGGAGTGGAGGTAAATTTCGAAATAAATCTCTCCAAGAAACATAGGCGTCTTTACAAAGGCGACCTGCACGTGCACACACTGGCATCCGATGGAGTTTTTACAGTTGAAGAACTGATGGAGAGGGCGCGCAAGCTGGGATTGGATTTCATTGCCATCACCGACCATAACCAGATGGTTTCATCTGATAGCTTCCCCCAGGCACGCGATATCAGCGTGATCCCGGGAATAGAATATACCCATTATCTGGGGCACTCCAATTTTTTAGGGGTGGAAAAACCTTATGATGATCCCTTTATCGCAAATACTTTAGAGGAAGTACGAACGCGTTTTAATTCGGCGCATGAGCGGGGAGCACTGATCGGGATCAACCATCCGTTTCAAGAGGGTTGTGAATTTAAGTTTGATCTAAATAAAATCCCTTTTCATTATCTGGAAGTATGGAACGGTCCGATGCGCGAATCGAATCTTAAAGCGATCGGTCTATGGCAGCAATTATTAACAGCAGGGAAGAAAATTTCGATTTGCGGCGGGAGTGATTTTCACCGGGATGACATCCCCTTTATTTTTATGGGCGGCCCCACCACTTGGGTGTATGCCATGTCTCCCAGCCGGAAGGATGTTCTGGCTGCCATCCGAGCGGGGCATGCTTTTATCAGCTATGCACCGCACGGACCTCTAGTGGAGATGACCGCCGGAGAAGCCATATTAGGGGATAGCGTGGATTGGACAAAAGAAAAAGAGCTGTGCATTGAGGCAGATCATTTATTGAAAGGGGACGTTCTGCGCATGGTCACAGAGACAGAAAGCAAAATTCTCCTGGAAGCTCCCAGTGACGGAAAGTGCAAATTATCGTATACCAAGGAATCCCCTGGATTTGCCAGAATCGAGATATTGCGCGTTTTGTTACCCGGTATACCAAGGCTGCCGGTTTTAATCTCCAACCCCATTTATTTTCAACGTTGATAGAATTGCAATTCAAAACGAAAACGACAATCTTCTTCAAACCACATTGGGAAATTAGTTCCCCACACGTTATTGTACAAATTGAAGTGAATGCCTCTTGCCATATCAGGTTGCTCATTAGAAAAATTTAATAAAGCTGGTTGTCCGGGCACGACCAGTGGAGAATCCAGCGCGATCATTTTCAGCCCTTCCATTCCATCCTCACATACCACGTCTTTTCCGGAGGCGTGCAGATGGCGGTTGCCGTTTTCTACAACATTAAGAGGAGAGATATATTCACCAAGTTTTTCGATTTTCCATTCCGCGCTTTTAGACAGGTGGGGGTGGAAGGTGAACCACAACGCTTCCGGAAGCCGGCAAGCAGGTTTGTTGAACCATTGCAGATCGATATCAATGGCAGACATATTCTTATGGAAGGTATATTGCAGGTAGAAATCCTGCGGGCAGCCATATGCCTGGCTGCTGGGAGGTTCGGCGATCAGGTGAAACAAATATTGCGTTTCTCCCTTTGAGTCTTTTATGTACTGATCTTTTACCGAGGGCTGCCAGAAACGACTGGGGGAGGCGGCTGATTCCATGCCCGGCTTGGTGAAATCTTCGCGGCTCCAGCTATTTTTTTGTTCAGCCGGGCGAATATATTGGTGGAAGAAACGTTCATAATCCTCCGCCGAAAAAGTTTGGTAACGCAGCAAGCCCAACGGATGATCTTCCCCGGCCCACTCTCTGGCGTTGTTATGGGAGATCAGTGAGATCAGCGCACCGGTGGAGATATCAAATTGAATAGTGCAATGTGCCAATTCAACTGACTGCTCCGTGTCAATCACTGGGAGCCAATTGGAGAGATCGGGATGAGAAGGGCGAATGGCATCAAGATGATTTCTGGCAGAACTGGCGAATGGTGTGTCATCCAATTCTTTTATTGCTGATTGAATGTAAGCACGCTTCTCCACCCAGGAGGATTCGAATTTCTTGAAGTTAGGTTTACTGCGAGCAGCGCTGAACTTCTCAGCCGTATAATTTTCATGGTCTTGCAAGAATGTTTTCTCGTCCATGCCCCAGGTATGTTCGGGTACAAGCAACAAGCACCGTTGAAAATTTCTAAACCATGATTCATCGCGAATAGCAGGATCGTCTGCAAGCCAGTTCCTGCGCAAACGCAGCAGTTCGCGGAACTGACCTACCTTGAGAGGATCACTGCCGACGCCATGTATCCAGGTATCGCCTATTTCTTCAGTGACCAGGGGAAGTTGCTGGCGGATTTGTTCTAGTTTACTGGCAAAATCATTGAGTGATGAAGCAAAAATATGCGCATCAGGAAAAGACTTTCGTATCGAATGGTAGATATCAAGCACCTGCTGGGTTGATTGTGGTCCAAGATTATCAATGGTATGGGCGAATGCCAGTGAATCTTCCATACCATCGATCGTGAAAATATTTCCATAACCGCTTTCCACCATCACGATGAGCTCTTTTCCCGAAGGATCTTGCCAGCGAAAAAGTGGAGGGACACAGGGAATGGCGGAACCAGGATTTATACCGATGTGCAGGAACTTAATGTCTGCTTCAGCCATTAACGGGACAATTCCCCGCGTGTGACCAGGCACATCGGTTAATTTGGCAGCGATGGTGTGTTTTCCAAAGCGCTGATCGAGTTCTTGAGAAAGAGATAGACCAAAGCGGAAAAGTTCGACATCCATTAATTCAGTATGTGTTGTAAATGGCAAGGCGTGCCAGGTAAGCTCCCCTGCCAGGATGGCGTTTTCCATTTCCTTGCGTTGTGCAGATGTGGCTTGTTCGAGATATTCATAGATGAGCCAGGAACCGGTGGTCCAGATGAATCTTTCGGGTTGTTCCATGGTACGCATTTCTCGAGCTGTAGCTAGTGCAGCAGGGATATATTTTGAATAATAGTTCTGGAGAACTGCTGAGGCGTAATCAGTAAAACCGACATCCAAATGCGTTTTAAAAATGAGATGGATATTTTTGCCCATGAGTTTGTCCTTAAAAATTACATTTTTTTCAATGAAATATCATTGCTTTTTTATTTATTCTATCCCTACCTTGAATAATAATCTTAGTATCAAGAAAATCTGAGAGCTTTGAGGTGAAAAGAATGCTTAAGAAAAATATAAGAATTGCGCTTCCATTGATTTATAAACAAAAAAAACTGTACAATATAGAAAACAATAGAGAACAGGATAAGAGATGAGTACTGCGCAATTGAATTTATTAGACATCTTCAAACAAGTATCAAAGACGATCAAAACCAACCAAGATTCGTTGAACGAGGCAGATGAATATAATCATGACCACGGCGATCATATGGTTGAGATCTTCGAAGTGATCACCACTGCCATGAAAGAAAAGAAAAGCGCTGACCCGGCTGCCCAATTGGAATATGCAGCGCAATTATTACGCCAAAAATCCAGCAGCGGATCGGCAAAGGTATATGCCAAAGGGTTGACCGAAGCCTCGAAAGAGATCAGCGGAAAATCCGTTGATATGAGCACCATTCTGCCGCTATTGCAAACGCTGATGAGCGGTGGGGAGACCAAAACCAGCAGCCAGACACAAAGCGGTGCCGGGTTGGGCGATCTGCTCGGTTCATTGCTGGGTGGCAGCACGGCTTCTACCTCTGCTGCCAGCAACGACCAGGGTCTAGATCTTGGTGATTTGCTTGGAGCGGGACTCTCTTATATGCAGTCCAAGCAATCGGGTAGCTCTGACATCGAAGCAATCACCAAGGCATTGGTCAACAGTACACAGAGTGGCGAAAAAACCTACCGAAGCCAATCCAGTGAATTAGTAGCCAATACTGTGCTACAAATGCTCTCCGGTTTGGCAAGCAAGTAGTTTTTTGAAAAGCCAATTTGAACAAGAGTTGGCTTTTCTATTTAAAGGAATTTATAATCCTCATAATTTGAAAAGTGAGGTTGAAATATGGCTATCTTACTCATCATCGTTGGAATCACCCTGTTGTTATTCCTGGTTATGTTTTTTCGCACGCTGCAACTGGGAGAACCTCAATATCAAAATGCCAATGTGGAATTGCAAGAAATGGATGCCAACCAAGCTGCCGAACACCTGGCGCAAGCCATCAGAATCAAAACCATCTCCAAAGAAGAAATGGGGGTGGGGGATTATGATTCTTTCAAGGAGTATCACAAATGGTTGGAGAAAACCTATCCAACCATTCATAAGAATCTAAGAAAAGAGATCATCAACCAATACAGCCTGTTATATTACTGGAAGGGATCTGACCCATCATTAAAGCCGATCCTGCTGGCAAGCCATTTGGATGTAGTACCGGTGGACGATGCGACCTTACTTGCCTGGCATGCTGATCCATTCAAAGGTGAGATCAAGCAGGGCTTTGTATGGGGGCGTGGTACGCTGGACATGAAAAACCACACTATTGGGATGTTCGAAGCGGTCGAAAAAATGCTGGCAGATGGATTCCAGCCCAAACGCGATATCTACCTGGGGCTGGGGCACGATGAAGAGATCTCCGGGAAGAGCGGCGCCAAGAGCATTGCGGCTGCTCTCAAAGGAAAAGGCGTCAAACTGGCAGTTGTGCTAGACGAAGGCGGCATGATCAGCCATGGGCTGGTTCCAGGCGTGGAGATGCCGGTGGGGTTGATCGGGGTGGGAGAAAAAGAATATGTCACGGTCAATCTGACTGCCAAGGGAACACCAGGTCATTCCTCAAATCCACCGCGCCAGACAGCGATTGGTGTGCTGGCAAGAGCCATTGCATTAATGGATGATAACCCTTTCCCGGCGCGACCGGAACTGGCGATTACCACCTTGAAAAAAGTCGCTTTTCTGTTCCCCTTGAAAGTGCGTTTTGTACTGGCAAATACCTGGTTGCTGAAATCAGTGCTGATCAGCCAACTTGAAAAGGCAGTGCAAACCAACGCACTGATCCGCACTACGCACGCTGCTACTCTTATCAAGGGTGGAATCAAAGACAACATTCTGCCGGCAGAAGCACGTGCCAAGATCAACTTCCGCCTGCTCCCCGGCGATTCACAGGAATCGGTCATCGAGCATATCCAAAAGGTGGTGAGAGACCCACGTGTGGAGGCGGAAATCGATATGGCAGACGCCTGGGGTCCGAGCAAAGTATCCACCACAGACACAGCAGCTTACAAGACGCTGGAACTGGTGATCCGCCAGGTGTTCGGGAACATGCCCGTGGCACCTTATCTGTTGATGTTCGCGACCGATGCACGCCACTACCAGGATGTGAGCGAACAGCTCTATCATTTCTCACCACTGGTATTGGAAAGTGCCGATATTGCCCGCATGCACGGCATCGACGAGCGCATCAGTGTGGCTGCGTTGGGTGGGATGGTCAAATTCTACTGGCGACTGATCAAAGTATGGGGGGAAGCAGAGTTCTAAGACCTTGTAGTTCTCTCGATCACAGCTTGATAGACAAAGTTATCGAGCGCTCCAAATTTATATTTGTACGCTTCATTCCCGCGCATAAAATCCAGCCTGGCACGGGAATTTTCTATAGACCACTGGATGAGTTCGCTCAATAATACCCAGCCAGGAGAGAAATACTGCAGATCTGGATCGAATCCGGAATTGTAGATGTAGATGGTTTCTCCATCATCAAAGCAAAGATAAGCCGCAGCATGGCTGCCATTGATATCCAGGAAGCACAGGCGCAGGATGTGCTCGGTAAAAGCCCACTGCATCAAATCGATCATTTGCTGTTGCATGGCAGGCGTGAGGAAAACGCGTTTAGCTTCATCATGACGCATCAAGTCCAGAAATTGAGGAGCGAGCGAATGAAAGGCAGACGCATCTTCGGCAAAGTAGAACTGCGCAGCGGGTGCTTCCTGCTCCAGGCGGCGCAATTTACGGCGGATCTCGTGACGCTGTTTTTTATCAAGGCTTGCGAGATAGCCCTCCCAGGTGTCGGGCAGTGCCAGCATAGGTGCGGGCAGTTCTTTGGTCAAAGTACGTGAATATGAAGCAGGGAGTGCAATCTGCGGAAAGAGCGACAGCAGCGGGGAGTTCTGGGGAATGTTGGAAAAACATAAGATGTCCCAAGTGAGCGAATCTGCTTGCTGCGTGAAATGCAATACAGCATCCAAGAAAGCAAGATAATCAGCAGGAGCAGTGATCAGGTCAAGATAATCAGAGATTTCGACACTACCGAGCAGGGTCAATAATTTCTTTCCTTCATGAGAAGTGAGGAAGAACGGCGCAATACCCAGCAGGCGTTCTACATCATAACCCAGGATGATGTGAAGTTTGCCTTGCTCCCATTCACCCCCACCCAGATTTTGCCACCAGCTTTTAAGGAAACCGAAGCGGAGGAATGGAACATTGGTTGTGCTGGTTTGCAGCAGCGCATCCCAATCAGCTTGAAGTTCATCGGGAAATGAATTTAAGACCTTAAGTTGCATGAGCACCTGTTGCGCGTGAAATATTGTGAAGATATTATAACGGTTACAACGTGATAAAATCTGTGCGATATGCGACAATCCAATATGATCCTGGCATCATCCTCGCCACGTCGGAAGGAATTGATGGCATGGTTGAAGATTCCATTCGAGTGCATCCCTGCCGATATCGATGAGAGCTTCCAGCGGGACGAACTACCATTGCAACATGTGAAACGCCTGGCACGTCAAAAGGCGGAAAAAGTGTATGAATGTTGTGGGAAGACAGAGATCGTCCTAGCAGCTGATACCATTGTCATCCATAATGGAACCATTCTTGGTAAACCGAAAGATGCGACCCAGGCAGAAGAAATGCTGCTGGCGCTATGCGGGAAAGTTCACCAGGTAGCGACCGCGATCCATATTATCAGTGGGGTGGGAGAAAACTTAACAGACCTGTGCGTTTCCAATGTAGAGATGCGCGCCTATAGCACGGAAGAGATAAAGGCGTATGTAGCATCGGGGGATGCGTTGGATAAAGCCGGCGCGTATGCCATTCAAAGCCAATCCTTCCATCCGGTTCCGGTCTTGAACGGTTGTTTTGCCAGTGTGATGGGATTTCCTTTCTGTCATATTGAAAGGAATCTGCGCAGGATAGATGGGTATAATTGTGTACCAGTGGCAGATATATGCCAGAAAAACCTCCACTACTCATGTCCGATTTTTACGCGAGTGTTGGACGGCGAGGATATAGGATAGAAAATGAAAAAACTCACTAAAATATTTTCGATCATCGCGATCATGTCCTTTTTGGTCGCTGGATGCGGATCTAAAGAACCTGAAATGCTACCAACCCCAGTGATCGCCAAGACAGCGGTTCCGGAGGTGGATGAAATCGCACAGGCTTATCTGAATGCCTGGCAGAACTCTGATTATACGGGCATGTATGGATTTCTATCACAATCCAGCCAAGCAACCATAACACCGGATGATTTCACCACCCTGCTCACACAGTTTTCAAAGAACTTAACCTTACAATCCATGACTGCACAGTTAGCGGCAAGCACCACCAATCCTAGCACAGCATATGCCAAATTTGATGTTCAATTTATCACATCTCTTTTTGGTGAGTTCAACCGCCAGCCGGAGACCAATTGGGTGCTGGAAGCGGGTGGGTGGAAGCTGACATGGGATAACGGTGCCTATCTGCCCGAGTTAAGCGGCGGCAACACACTGGCATTGCAAGTGAGCAAACAAGAACGCGGTGATATTTTTGATATCAACGGTGAGCCGATCGTGGCAGAAACCACTGCTTATGCGTTAGGCATCACCCCCGGTGAGATCGAAGATGGGAAAGAGGGTCAACTGGTTTACAATCTGTCCGAATTGACCGGAAAGACCACCCAATCTATCTATGAGGCATATGAAGATGCCGGACCGACCTGGTATGTGCCAATCGGAGAAGCATCTGCTGAAGAGGTTACTCAACGCTGGAATGCCATTTCCAATCTGGGCGGGCTGGTCATGACAGAATATGATTCGCGCTATTACTACAACGGTGGTATTGCTCCCCAGGCAGTTGGGTATGTATTGGGCATGTCTGAAGAACAACAAACGGAATATGTTCAAAAAGGTTATGTGGGGGATGAAAGCATTGGACAATCTGGGTTGGAAAAGTATGCTGAAGAAGCTCTGGCTGGAAAGCCATCCGCTTCGCTGTATGTAGTGAATCCGGATGGTCAGGTAGTCACACGCATCTCGCAAGCTGACCCACAACCGGCACAATCCATCACTACCACGCTTGAGAAGAACTTGCAATTGGAAACGCAAAATGCCATTCAAGGTTTTACCGGAGCAGCGATCGTGATGGAAGTGGAAACCGGACGTATTCTAGCGATGGCGTCTTCTCCGGGCTTTGACCCCAATCTGTTCAACCCGGATGATATCAATAGCGACCAACTATTGACCAAGATGTTGAACAATAAAAATCTACCCCTGTTGAACCGTGCCACGCAGGGAACCTATCCGCTGGGTTCGGTGTTCAAGATCATCACCATGGCAGCAGCGCTGGAGAGCAATTTATATACTCCTGATTCTTCGTATTATTGTGGATATTATTTCGAAGAACTACCCGGGGAGAAATTCGAAGACTGGACACTGGCAAAAGGATATGATGCTAGTGGTGACCTGACCCTGGTGGAAGGGTTGATGCGTTCCTGCAATCCATGGTTCTATCATCTGGGCTTGGACCTGTTCCGGCAGATGGGCGCTACCTATCTGGCAGATATGGCACGTGGTTTTGGTCTGGGGAGTGCTACCGGTATTGAACAAGTGGCTGAAAGCGGTGGTTCTATCCCTGATCCGAAGACTGATGGTGATGCAGTGCAGCAAGGTATTGGACAGGGTGAAATGCTGGTCACTCCGCTGCAGGTAGTGCGTTTCATCGCAGCGATTGCCAATGGCGGAACACTCTACCGACCGCAGTTGATCGAAAGCATGGTCAGTTCAACCGGTGTCACTACCTTTACCTTTGCTCCCGAAGCGCAGGGAACATTGCCAATCAGCCAATCCACCATGGATGCCATCCGTGAGGGAATGGGATTGGTGGTGAGCTCACGACGTGGTACTGCGCATGATGAATTGAGTGGGTTGAATATTACCATGTATGGAAAGACTGGAACTGCAACTAACTCTACGGGTGATCCACATGCCTGGTTTGCGGGATACACCAATACCAATCGCGAAGACAAACCGGATATTGCTGTGGTGGTGCTGGTTGAGAATGCCGGAGAAGGATCGGAAATGGCAGCTCCTATTTTCCGGCGTATCGTTGAAACGTATTATTTCGGCGAGCCGCAGAAACTATATCCATGGGAAGCAGAGTTCAATGTAACCCGTACTCCAACCCTGCAATTCACGCTCACCCCTACCCAATCACCTACGCGTGAACCGGTGGAAATACAACCAACGGCAACTCCTGCTGGATGACAGAATTCCAAGTTCCCGGTATGGTGGTTCGCCTGCAGGCGGGTTTTTTTACCGTCAAATGTGGTGAAGAGATGATCACCTGCCAATTGCGAGGTCGTCTGAAGCAGTATCACAAGATGGAGGATCTGGTGGCGGTGGGTGATAGAGTGTTGGTGAGCCTTGAAAATGAAAATAAAGGTACCATAGAAGAAATCGAAGAGCGTGAACGCACACTGGTGCGCACTGCACCCACTGCACGCGGTGTTTATAAACAGATCTTGCTGGCAAATCCGGATCAAGCAGTTTTTGTGTTCGCCTGTGCTGAACCCAGTCCGAGCTTGCGCATGCTGGATCGTTTTGTGGTGATCGCGGAAAAACAAAAGATCCAAGTTCTGATTGTAGCAAACAAAGTGGAATTGACCGGCAGGCAGAAAGCCGAAGCCATGTTTTCTCCTTATACCGCTCTGGGATATAAGGTGGTATACAGTTCTGCCAAAGAGAAGATCGGGATCGAAGAGCTACGCGGGCAATTATTGAAAAAAATATCAGCTTTTGCAGGGCCTTCGGGAGTAGGAAAAACCAGTCTATTGAATGCACTGCGCCCCGGATTGGGACTGGAAGTACGTTCCGTCAAAGAAAGTTCAACCAAAGGCAGACATACCACCACGGTGCGTCAATTATTCGAACTGGATGAAAAAAGCTGGGTAGCTGATCTGCC
>JAAZNC010000093.1 GCA_012798455.1 Chloroflexota bacterium
CAATCCCAAATGGATCGATTTTTCGCAGGCGCATCATTCATCGTCGTCATTCACTTTCTCCTTTACAGGTCATCTGCAATATTACAACTGTACTTTAAAGCAGAGCAGTTATTTCAAGAATTTGGATAGTATACCTGATAAATGAATATAAATAACGGTCGCGATCTTATATAGAGTAGAATTAATAATTGAATGTTGGAGGGATTTTCCATGCTCAAAATAATCCGTAAATATCCTATTCTATTTTTTATTCTTCTCACTTTTATTATCAGCTGGCTGCCCTGGTACAGCGGTGGGCAGGGTATCTTTGTTTTTGGACCTACCCTGGCAGGCTTGCTCACTACAGTATTGGTGGCAGGCAAAGAAGGTTTACAAGAAATGACCCTTCGTGCGATCCGTTGGCGTGTTGGGTGGAAATGGTGGTTAATCGCTTTATTTTTCCCTGCACTCCTGACGCTAACAGCAATCGGCATCAGTATTCTTCTCGGGGGAAACATTCCATCTTTTACATTTATTAAGCAAGACTGGTATCTTTTACCAGTTTTCTTTGTCATTACCATGATTGGTGGACCATTGGGCGAGGAATTTGGTTGGCGTGGGTTCGCTCTCCCGCGTCTGCAAGAAAAATGGAATCCAGTTCTGGCCAGTGTGATTATTGGATCGATATGGGGAGTATGGCATTTCCCACAATTTTTTAATCCAGGTGCTGTTCATTACGAACTTGGGTTGGCTTATTTTCCCCTATACATTTTAGCTGAAATCGGACTTGCTACCCTCATGACATGGATTTACAACAAAACCAAGGGCAGTCTGCTGGTAGGCGGATTTATCTACCATAATGCCGATAATTTTTGGGGAACCGTACTGCTTACGCAGGCTACCATGTCCACAGCACTAAGCGGCAGCGATACAGCACATGTTGATCTACGGCGCTGGATCATCTCTGCCTTAATTGGGGTTTTAGCAGCGCTGCTGATTGCAATCATCACCAAAGGGAATTTAGGACTTGAGAGAAAAGAGTGATAAAAGCTTTTTTGTATAATGTTCTCAATGATTGGATTTTTATAAAGAGGATAATCCAGGTATAGGTTTTTTGTATTTGATCTTGTAAATGCTTTCACTTAAACTATCAATTCAGCTCAAATTTAATTGAAAAGGCACCTGTTCGGTGCCTTTTTCAAAAAGTATTTATGGTCGCCTTATTATCTATGCTTTCTTGTTCAAATAGAGCGTGGTACCCGAAAATGAGAGAAGCACCAGGAATAGATATACCGGGAAGAAAAGGCTCAGATCAAGGGTGATAAGCCCTTTGGAGTAGCACCCATACAGTATACCCATTCCCACAACCGAAACCAGAAGGATCATCAGGGCAGCATGGGAAATATCCTGAAACTGCTTTTCATCGTACCATTCAACCGGTTTCTCTTTTTGCTTTGTGCAGATCCAATATAGCACTGCCAGAAAATAAGGAAGCAGCAGGATCAGAGCAGCCAGAAAACGCAATCCTACCGCATACCCATCCGGGATCTGAAAACTGAGCAAGAAAAAAATGAAACCCAAGCCAACCACAGCAGTGATCACACCCACCTGGTTTACCGTCAGGAACACCGCTTCATCTTTCAAGGCATGTTGGCTTGTTTCACTTTCCAACAACGACTTCTTTACAGTCAAACAATAAATTAGCAGGATCAGAGAGAACAGGATATGAACAGCATGGTTGAAGAAAACAATATTCCATTCTCCCATGGTATCGCCCACAATAAGAGCTTCTTTCCCTATTTCCTGCAGCATCACCACATCTACCAGCAACAGGAAAAAAGAAAAGACACAAAAAACAATGGATGCTGATCGAAGAATATTTTCCTGGCTATCTTTTCGTAGATGCGACCCGATCACAATGACGCTCACCAGATGGATGAAAGCCATCATGATAATGAAAGCCGCCACCATATAGCTCTTCCAATCTCCGATCGTTAAATTCATTTGCAGCACAGCTTTCATATGCATCAACATGGCTGTATTCCCTGCTGTTAGACAAAGCAGTAGAATGCTCAAAATCAGCAGAAAGCGGATACTTTTTTTCATTCTTTACCTCCGGTTACACCTTCTTCATCATTAATATAAAAAATCTCTTCCACCCTTTTTCTAAAAAATCGGGCGATCTTCAATGCCAGCAGGGTAGAAGGCACGAATTTTCCCGTTTCGACAGAATGGATCGTCAGGCGGGTTACTCCGACCGCATTCGCCAGTTCCTGCTGGGTCATCTCATCATGTTCGAAACGACATTTCCTCAGGTTATTTTCTAATTTCAAGATGCTTTCCTCCTGAATATTTTTTCCTTATATATAGTTTACTATACATAGTATATAGTCAGCTATACTTTCTGTCAAGGGGAAATGTATTTCGAAAAGGCTGGATTTATTCAATAGACATTGTCTTTAAAAAAGAAAATGCCCTTTTCAGGGCATTGATCTTCTAATCAATTTGTCTTCAGTTCACACTTTGCATACCGGTTGCCGCAAGACGGTTTTCAATTTTTCAGGAGCAGTGCGGCGCACATCGGAAAGATAGATCTCATGATGTTTCCCATTTGCCACATAACCATTTTCCTGAATGAACGCGTGCATGCAGGCGATATTGGGTCCTTCTGCAGAATATGGTCCTACATGCATAAGTTGCACCGACAACCCTTCATGGAATAGTTCAAAGCGCACCTGCCCCAGTGCATCCAGATCTTTCTTCTTTTTCATTACCTCCAATCTGACACGTTCGATCCTTTCCTTGTCGACAAGATCAGGCTGCGCGATTATCATAGTCCAGTCCCAGCTTGATTTATCATCCGTGGTGAACTGTTCCATATCTTCCACCCACCACAACCCTTCAGAGGGAAAAACGCTGTAATCAATCGCCATTTCTTTTTTGATCGAGAATTTAATGGCATAAGAAAGC
>JAAZNC010000094.1 GCA_012798455.1 Chloroflexota bacterium
CATCCGGCGGAGATCTGGCAGGAAAGCGGGCGCTGGTACAGCATTGGGGATGAAATGAGCAGATTTCGTGACCGCAACGATCACGAAATGGTGCTGGCAATGACCCACGAAGAAGCAGTTGGCGCAGTGGTGCGGGATGTCATTCAATCCTACCGCCAACTTCCCGCTCTGATCTACCAGATCCAGTTGAAATGGCGCGATGATCCGCGCCCACGCGCCGGGTTGATGCGCACGCGCGAGTTCACCATGCTGGATAGCTACAGCCTTGACCGCGATGAGGCAGGTCTGGACCAACAATATCAGGCGCATTACCAAGCCTACCAGCGCATCTTTGAACGCTGCAGATTGCCGGTGATGGCAGTGCTCTCCGATTCAGGCATGATGGGCGGCGGGTATTCGCATGAATTCATGTACTTGAGCCCAATCGGGGAAGACAGCATCCTGATCTGCCCGGCGTGCGGTTATGCTGCCAACCGCCAGATCGCTACATTTCAAAAAGAACATCCCCAAACTGAAGAAATGCAGGAAAAGCAGAAGGTCTTCACACCCCAAAAGAAGACCATTGCCGAACTGGCTGCATTTCTTGAGATATCCCCCGCCCGCACAGCGAAAGCCATTTTCCTGATGGCAGAAATGGACGGGGGTTGGCAACTGGTTCAAACGGTGATCCGCGGTGACCGTGAACTGAACGAGGCAAAGCTAAGCCATATCATCCAATCCTCCCGCCTGCGTCCCGCTACGGAAGAGGAGATCTTGGCGAGCGGAGCAGTGCCGGGATATGCCTCCCCCATGGGAGTCCGTAATACCCTGGTGGTTTGTGATGACGAGATCCCCACATGTCCTAATCTGGCAGCCGGAGCCAATGAAAGCGATTACCACTTTCTCAATGTCAATCACGGGCGCGATTTCAAAGCAGACATCATCGCCGACATCGTGTGTGCCGAAGAAGGTTCAGCATGTCCTGAATGTGGAAAAACAATGCACAGCCAGCGTGGTATTGAAGTTGCCAATATTTTCAAACTTGGAACTTTTTACTCCGAAAAAATGAACCTTGCTTACCTGGACGAGCATGGAGCTGCCAAGCTGATCATAATGGGCTCTTATGGCTTGGGATTAGGACGTTTATTAGCCTGTATCGCCGAAGAACATCATGATGAGAAAGGGCTAAGCTTACCCGGCAGTGTAGCGCCCTACCCGTTCCATTTGATCCACATCAAGGACAAGGAAGATAACACCAGAGAAGTCGCCGAAAAGCTACACAGAGAACTACAACAAGCCGGGGTAACCGTGTTGTATGATGACCGGGAAGTCAGTGCCGGCGTAAAATTCAACGATGCCGATCTATTAGGAATGCCTTACCGTCTAACGGTCAGCAGCAGGTCTTTATCAAATGGTGGAATTGAAATAAAATCCAGAGCAGATGGTGATATAAAGATCATTGAACGCCGGCATGTGCTGGCATATCTTAGAAACCTGAAGATCGACTCACAATTCTAACTTCATCATCGTATGTAAAAGGAAACCAGAATGGAAAATTCAAAAAAGAATAACGTTCCGATGTCATCCCCCGAGATCAATGAAGAAGACCGCCAGTCGGTCATGGAAGTTCTAAATACGACCAATCTGAGCATGGGTCCCAAGATCGATCAATTTGAGCAGGCAGTAAAAGATCTAACTGGCAGCCGCCATGCGCTGGCAGTCAGTTCCGGCACCACCGGATTGCATCTGTGCATTCGCGCTGCGGGCATCGAACAGGGAGATCTGGTCATTACTACTCCTTTTTCTTTTATCTCCTCTACGAATGTGATCCTTTTTGAGAAAGCCATCCCGGTTTTTGTGGATGTTGATCCATTAACCGGAAATATCGATGCGGATCAGTTAAAACAGGCAATTCGTGACCTGAACAAAGGGGGAAAAGATGCAGCCAGGTGGCTGCCGCGAAATCTGCCCGAAAAAACAGGGAGATTAAAAGCGGTGTTGAGCGTGGATGTTTTCGGGCAACCCGCTGATTATGACAGCCTTATCCCGGTATGCGAAGAACATGGGCTGACCATCATCGAAGATTCATGCGAAGCGCTGGGGGCTACTTATAAGGGTAAACCAGCCGGAAAATTTGGAAAATATGGTGCGTTCGCCTTCTATCCTAATAAACAGATCACAACGGGAGAAGGGGGCATTATCATCACCGATGATGATGAGGATGCTGCATTCATGCAGGCATTACGGAACCAGGGGCGCGCACCCGGAGACGCCTGGCTACAACATACTTATTTAGGCTACAACTACCGGTTGGATGAAATGAGCGCCGCACTGGGGCTCTCGCAGATCAAACGCCTGGATCATATGCTAGATAGCAGAGCACAGGTGGCTGATTGGTATGCCCAGTATCTACAAGAATTCCCAATGATCGAAACTCCCCAGGTACTCCCGACCACTACGCGCATGAGCTGGTTCGTGTACGTCATCCGATTGGATAAATCGATCGATCGTGACGATTTCGCTCGTAGACTGCTTGCCAATGAGGTGCCCGTTAGACCATATTTTCTCCCCATTCACTTACAACCTTATATTGCCACACAATTCGGATATCGAAGAGGAGATTATCCGGTCACCGAAGCGCTTGGAGATCGTGGGCTGGCACTGCCATTTTCGAGTGTGATGAGCGAGGAACAGGTCGAGCAAGTTTGTGAGGGAATACGGAAATCATTATAAATGAATGGTGAACAGACCTTCCAACTCCCAAAAAAGAGGACCATTCTCAACCTGCTTGTGCTTTGCATTTTCATGATGGGTGTAAGCACAGGCAGTTTCATCATCGGAAGCACTCTGTCAAATGCCGGATTCCGCATTCTTGCATACATCACCGGGATGATTTTCCTGCTACCACTATTCATATTTCTATTCCTGACCTTTCAAATAAGCCGCAGCTTTTATGGCATCAACCGGGAGGGACTGACCATCCATTGGGGTTTCCAAAAAATGGTCATCCCCATCCAGGAAATCGAATGGATCCGCCCTTACGACCAAATGGGGTATACCATCCCCACTCCGGGTCTGGCACGCTTGGGCGTATTCAGCGGTAAGATATTCACATCCGAACTCGGTAATGTGTTGTTCTTCGCCACCCGCCAGCAAGATGCCTATCTGATCGGAACATCACAAGAAGTATTGTTTTTATCACCATCTGATATACAGACCTTTCAAAAAGGGATTCAGGAAGCAGTTTACCAGGGCTCCATCACGCCACTGGAAAGAAAATCCATCAATCTTGAATCCCCAATTCGAACAATTCGTTCAAATTTTAGCCTCTACTTTCCCTTGATAATTGGGGTTCTGTTTGATCTTTTCCTATTCATTGTTTATGGATTTATTACAACGCAGAAGACAACTTTTCAAGTCGGATTGGTGTTGTTCGAACCAAGCAGCAGCATTATCATACTCCCCATCTTATCTTCATTCTTTACTATTCTAAGCATCCTTGTCAGTTTGAGATTATATAAAGAAAAAAGCTTGCGTTTATACGCTTATCTTCTGTCTTATTCCAGTTTTTTACTACCCATGTTGCTGGGAGTGGCGATCATTATGGGGTAGCATCCCCTGCCATCTAGCGAATCTCCCCTTATATTCTTCCTCGTTTTTCGAAATTCATCAGTTGCATTTATACTTAAAATCAGTTTGACCGATAGCAATCTGCAAAATATAGTATAAAAGTACCTATCCGATCGACGTGTTATCTTCTACAATCAATAAGGTTGATATTTTTTGATTACGTCTCTTAATACAATAAAGCTTATAACTGGAACAAGGATTGATCATGAACAGTGAGAAAGGTTTAAAAAAATTACTGGAACTCCGTAAAAAAGCCTTGGATGGTGGGGGAAAGGAACGCATCGAGAAACAGCACCAAAAGGGTAAATCCTCTGCCCGTGAGAGACTGGATGAATTACTGGATGCTGGGAGTTTTCACGAAATTGGTCAATTCATCATGCGTCGTGATGACAATTCCGATCCCGATGCGGAAAAAATCTATGGGGATGGCGTCATAACCGGTTATGGTCAGATCAACGGGCAAACGGTATTTTTCTATGCGCAGGATTTTACTGTTAACGGTGGCGCTTTGGGCGAAATGCAGAGTACCAAGATCTGCCGCATCATGGATCTGGCATATGAGAATGGAGCTCCTATCATTGGATTGATCGATTCAGGCGGGGCACGCATTCAGGAAGGCGTTTACAGTCTGGGTGGTTATGGCGAGATCTTCCGTAGGAATGCGCTTTATTCGGGTATCATTCCACAGATCAGTGTCATCCTTGGCCCTTGTGCTGGAGGGGCAGCCTATTCCCCTGCGCTGACCGATTTCATTATCATGGTCGAAAAGCAATCTTATATGTTCCTGACCGGACCTAATGTGATCAAAACCGTCACCGGGGAGGAAGTAAATTTTGAAGATCTGGGTGGCGCCGCAGTACATCTTTCAAAAAGTGGCATTGCTAGCTTAACAGCCAAGAGTGAGAGCGACGCACTACGATTATGTCGAAATTTGCTCAACTACCTACCTGCTAACCATGCAGAGAACCCACCTTTCATCGCGCCATCCGATGACCCTCAACGTATTGACAAACAACTTAATACTGTCATTCCGGATGATCCTGCCACACCCTATTCCATGCACGAAGTGATCACCCGTATTGTTGACCGCAGTTCATTTTTAGAACTGCAAGCCACTTTTGCACCCAATGCCATTATCGGTTTTGCAAGAATGGATGGGGGAACCGTCGGCATTGTTGCCCAAGAACCCAGTGTGATAGCTGGGGTGATCGATATCGACGCCTCGGATAAGATCTGCCGCTTTGTCAGGGTTTGCGATTGTTTCAATATTCCGATCGTGACCTTTGTTGATTCTCCCGGTTTTCTGCCCGGGGTGAACCAGGAACACCGCGGCATCATTCGACACGGCGCCAAGGTATTGTTCGCATATTCGGAATCGACAGTTCCCAAGGTTAGCGTGGTAACCCGCAAAGCATACGGCGGCGCTTATATTGTTATGAGCAGCAAATATCTGGGCACTGATTTCACTTTCGCCTGGCCTAGTGCGGAGATCGCAGTGATGGGTCCGGAAGGAGCCGCCAATATTCTTTATGGAAATCAAATCAGAAATGCCAGCGATCCTGAAAAGGAAAGAGAGCGACTAACAGCATTATATAAAGAGAAATTTCTCAATCCCTACGCGGCTGCCCAAGCGGGTCATATTGATGAATTACTTGAACCCGCACAAACACGCCCGGCTATCATTGCCGCACTGAAAGCATTGCACCAAAAACAAGCACAGCATCCCCTGCGCAAGCATGGGAACTCCCCGGTATAAAAAAGGTACAGTATGGGACTAACAGATCTTTCCAGCGCGCTCTGGATCACATTGATAGCCATTATTCTGGTATTCGCCGGAATCTTGGTATTGTGGGCAGTCATGGAACTCTTGGTACATTTAACTACCAATAGACCAAAGAACTCTGAACTAGTCGAAAATACAGCACCCCAAGATCATCATGAGATGAAGCAGAAAGTTGCCGCTGCTGCTGTAGTAACTGCCCTATATGTGCATAATGCCACCATGCGCATCCCTTCAACCACAAAACAGGAAATGCTCACCCCGTGGCAGAGCATGCATCGCAATTATGGTCATCAACCGCAATCTAGGCGCAAGAAGTGAGGAATGCGATGAAAATTCACGTTAAAATCCAAAACACCACTTATGAAGTGAAAATCGGTGATCTCAACGCCAGACCCATCCAGGCATGTGTGGATGGTGAAACATTTGAAGTTTGGCCGGAAGAGATCGCACATCCTCCATCCCCTTCACAGATTGCCCCCATTGAGAGCAATCCGGTGGTCAGCCAGGCAAACCCAGAAGCTCCTAATGAGCAATCAGAAAACGGGAACAATGATATCAGCGCTCCCATTCCGGGTGTCATCATTGAGATTTCGGTAAAAACTGGCGACAAAGTAACATATGGTCAGGAACTATGCATTCTGGAAGCCATGAAGATGAAGAATTCCATCCGCGCCAACCGGGAGGGCATCGTTCAGGAAATATTAGTATCCAATGGAGATCAGGTAAGACATGGTCAACTGCTGATCCGCCTTCAGGATCGATGAGGATATTATGGGAATTCAAAATATCCTGAATCTATTTACATTTGACATTGCAGGTTTCAGTTGGAAAAACATCATCATGATCCTGGTGGGATTGGTACTCATCTATCTGGCAATCAAGAAAGAATATGAACCAGTACTTTTATTACCAATCGGATTTGGCTGCATCTTGGCAAATCTCGGTATGGCAGCCACGGCAGATGGAGAGGGATTTCTTTCGGTTCTCTATCGAGCCGGTATTCAGACTGAGCTTTTCCCGTTGTTGATCTTTGTTGGAGTGGGAGGGATGATCGATTTCAGCCCTCTGTTAGCACAACCACGGATGGCACTGCTCGGTGCAGCCGGTCAATTCGGCATCTTCGGCACTCTTATTCTAGCAGTATTGCTGGGCTTTGATCTAAAAGAGGCAGCTTCCATAGGCTCGATCGGTGCCATTGATGGTCCAACCGCCATCTTTGTGTCAGGGAAACTGGCTCCCGAACTGCTGGCTCCTATTGCAGTGGCAGCATATTCTTATATGAGCCTAGTTCCTATCATCCAGCGACCGATCATGAAACTACTCACCACCCGTAAAGAGAGATTGATCCGTATGGATTATGCCCCGCGGAAAGTTTCAAAGATCGCCCTAATCCTTTTCCCAATCCTGGTAACGATCATCGTCAGCCTCATTGCTCCCGATGCCGCTCCATTGATCGCCGCACTCATGTTGGGAAATCTATTGAAAGAGTCGGGGGTAGTAGATCGTTTGAACAGAGCAGCTCAAAATGAGATCATCAATATAGCAACTCTGTTCTTGGGGTTGACCATCGGTGGCACTATGTATGCTGACAGTTTCCTACAAGTTACCACTTTGAAAGTTCTCGGCTTGGGATTACTGGCATTTGTCATGGATACCACCATGGGGTTGTTGTTCGGCAAACTGCTTTCGATAATTTCCGGTAGAAAAATCAATCCCCTCATTGGAGCTTGTGGGATCAGTGCTTTTCCAATGGCAGGACGTCTTTCAGCGAAGATGGCACAAGATGAAGACTTCGACAATTTCATTCTTATGCATGCTATGGGCGCCAATACCGCAGGGCAACTGGCAAGCGTCATCGCTGGTGGGCTACTGCTCACCCTGGTGAACTTCTTTGGCTGATAAATAGCTCTTGAAAGAAGAGGTATCTTTCTATTTCTTTCTTGATTTCTCTGGTAAATCGAGATAATATCCCACACCCCGCTTGGTTTTGATATAAATAGGATTACGAGGATCTTCTTCTATAGCTTTACGCAACCAACTCACATGAACATCCAGTGAACGCATATCGCCTGTATAATCTGTTTCCCAAAGTGTCTTGAATAATTCCTCTCGATTGATCAATTTACCCGGTTTTGACATCAACGTTTTCATTAACGTGAACAGACGTGGGGTCAGCCTTTCATTCTTTCCATCGCAATACACCCAGCGTTGTGATAGATCAAGCTTAATAGGACCAACTTCCAGATAATCATTATTATTTCTTTGAATAAATGGCTTAATACGGTTCAACAATTTCTGCAGGGTGAAAGGGAAAACAAGGATTTCATCGGCATCTTTGATCTTGCATGCATCCACATCATCATCCACGATGATAATGATAGGAATGTCCGAATCTTCTTTGCGGATCGCCGTACATATTCGCGTTCCTGCCGTGCGCATAGAAGAAGCATCCACAATAACAACCTGGGGATCAAATTCGCGTAATGCATCTACTGCCGCATTCCCATTCGGAACAGAATAGACTTCGTATTCCTTCTTTTCTAATCCAGTAGAAAAAGAAGGTCTGTCCGAACGTTTTCCTTCGACAATCAACACAACAGGTTTTAATAATTTCATAAAAATCTTGATTTCCAGTGTTTCCTCTAAGCACAAAGAAAAGAATTGAAAAATCAATTCTCAATAGGCGGCAGTAATGTTAACTGATTGTTAAAAAATTATACAACAATCTTAAAAATAAAACACATTATATCAACCAATTTCATTTTGTTAATATGAACATGCTAAAATAGCATAAATCAATAATCCGGGAGAAAGAATGGCAGATTTGGTTGAAGCAACAATCGATAGTATTCGCATGAGTCTTACCAGTCAACAACGCATCATTATACTAAAAGATATCAAACAAGAGCGCTATCTGCCGATCTGGATTGGACCATACGAATCCGAATCGATTAGCATTGCTTTGCAGGAAATCGAGATCTCCCGCCCTCAGACACATGATCTGATCAAAGATGCTATTATTGAACTTGGTGGGTCTATCACACGTATCATCATCAATGAATTGAAAGATGATATATTTTATGGAGTAATTGAGATCGTTCAAAAAAACAAGAAGATTCAGCTCGATACACGTCCCTCCGATGCGCTGGCATTGGCGGTAAGAACCCATGTGCCGATTTTCATCGCAGATGACATTATGCTCTCTGCCAGCATCGTCCCGGTAGAAGAAGAATATGTATCCAAGGAAATCGATCAAAATGAGAATCCTATAACTGCAGCAGAAAACAGCTCTGTCGATATGAAAGAGGAAATTGATTCTGATCGTTTATCGGTCTTTGAAGAATATTTGAAAAATCTGGATATCGATAACGATTTATCAGATAATAACGGGATATCGGATGAAGAAGAACCGTACGATGATGAAGATGACGATGAAGATGAAGATGATTACCCGGATGGAAATATAAACGCAATCTAACATGGACAATTTTACCAATTTCGAAACAAGGGAAGAGCAAACGCTCCAATCACAACCGCATAACAAGCAGGCAGAAGAGGCGATTCTCGGTTCGATCCTTATCAACCCCGAATCGTACTTTGACGTAGCCCAGGTGCTCGAAGCGGATAATTTTTATATTATCCGCAACCGCTGGATATGGGAAGTTTTCGTTCATCTCTACGAAGAGCGCATCCCCATCGATCTGCTGACCGTCAGTGAAGAATTGGAGAAACGCAATCAA
>JAAZNC010000095.1 GCA_012798455.1 Chloroflexota bacterium
AGAAAGAAAGGAATAAATCATGGCAGTAAATCCTGAATTAATCGCGTTAGGAATGGTGGAGACCAAGGGTCTGGTCGGCTCAATTGAAGCCGCTGATGCAATGGTCAAAGCCGCAAACGTAGTACTCATCGGCTCAGAATATGTCGGTGGTGGCTATGTGACCGTTATGGTGCGCGGTGATGTGGGAGCGGTGAAAGCCGCCACGGATGCCGGAGCCGCCGCTGCAAAGCGTGTTGGTGAATTGGTTTCCGTCCACGTCATTCCTCGACCCCATAGCGATGTCGAAATGATCCTGCCGCAGAAGGAAAAGGGCAGTATCAGTGGTCGTACCACTTCTGCAAAATAAGCACGGATCAAAGTAGATTATCGTGCTGGGCAAAGTAGGTGAGTTTGATCTCACACAATACCTGATGTGCGCAGAGCAAGTGATTCTGCCGAGTCAGATGCAAAATACCTCGCCAGCGCCTATCGAAGATGGACCTCTTTATGTAGGTGCTGATCTGGGTACGGCCTACCTGGTCTTGGTTGTGTTGGATAAAGATCTGCAACCGGTCGCTGGCGAGTATCAATTTGCCCAGGTGGTAAAAGATGGATTGGTGGTCGATTATTTTGGGGCGGTCGACCGACTTAAAGGGATGAAGGAACGTGTGGAAGCACGGATCGGTAGAACTTTAACAGAAGCAGCCAGTTCTTATCCCCCAGGTGTGCCACAGGTTGAGGTACGTGCAACTGCCAATGTGGTCGAAGCTGCCGGACTCGAGTGTGTAGGGTTGGTGGATGAACCAACCGCCGCGAATAATCTACTGGGCATCCGAAATGGTGCAATTGTGGATGTCGGGGGTGGGACGACCGGAATTGCCCTGGTGGAAGATGGAGATGTAGTCTATTCTGCGGATGAAGCGACTGGCGGAACTCACTTCACATTGGTGATAGCCGGAGCAAGGGATATCAGTTTTGAAGAAGCTGAAGAACTGAAAAAGACAGCGACCATGCAAAAAACACTATTTCCGGTTGTTCGCCCGGTGATGGAGAAAGTGGGCAGCATTGTTGCCCGACATTTGAACGGACGTAGCATTACAGGAATTTCCCTGGTAGGTGGTGCTGTTTGTTTTCCAGGTATGGCAGAAGTGGTGCAAAATTATACCGGTATTCCAACCAGCTCACCAGAAAAACCACTCTTTGTAACACCCATCGGGATTGCGATGCAACATGCAAAGATGACTGTAGAAAAGGAGAATGTTTATGGCAGATAATTTTCAATTGAGATGTTATTGCTTGCTTGATCGTATGCAAGCACAATATGCAGCGTTCATCGGGACGGTAACCCAAGGTGATCTTCCAACTGAGGGAATGGCATCTTTATATATCGAAATGGCTCCGGGTAATGAAGTATTCAGAACGGTGGATATTGCAGTAAAAGCTACTGAAGCAAAACCAGGCGCACAGATCGTGGAACGAGAATTTGGTATGTTTGAAGTACATTCCATGAATCAAGCGGCTGTTATCGAAGCAGGTCAGGTAGTGCTTGATCGCCTCGGATTGAAAAAGGAAGATCGCGTGAAACCACAGATCGCATCGGTACAGGTTATCACCCGTGTTGATTCCTACCAAGCTCAATTATTGAACCGCTTCCGCCGCGGTAGCATGTTGGTACCGGGCGAAACTATGTTGGTATTGGAATGTGCTCCTGCAGCATATATTAATTATGCTTGTAATGAAGCTGAAAAAAGAACCAATATCAAGATCGTACATGTCTCCAGTGTGGGTCGTTTCGGACGTATGTGGCTTTCTGGTACGGAATCTGAAATAGTCACTGCTAGAGACGCAGCCATAAAAGCGCTTGAGAATCTGGAAGGAATTGCCGGTTAAAGAGATCGGGAGGTTGTGCATGGCAAAAACATTTTATACGGAACGCGATGTAGAAGACCTATTCCGTCAAGGTATCATGACTATCACTCTGGCCGATGATATCGTGATGACCGACCTGGCTTATGAAAGAGCCAATAAGCTTGATATGAAAATGGTGCAGGCGGATGAAACACCTCCGGCAGCACCGATTCGGCCTTATATCAATACAACACCTTCAAAATCAATTAAAAAGTCTGTTAATAATACGTCAAATGTCCAAATCCAAAATACTTCTCGTGTGGCTGAGATCAAGACAAAGGTTCGTGAGACAGTAAAAAATCGAATGGGCAGTAGCGTTGATGCTGCCATGTTGGATGCCGTAATTGATCGTGTGGCCAAAGACCTTGGGTTGGGTTAAGAAATGCTATTTGGTAGAGTGAAAGGCACTGCTGTTTGTACGCAGAAGTACCAGGACATGGAGGGGATGAAGCTCCTGATTGTGCAGCCTTTGGACAAGCAACTTAACCCGGTTGGTCCTTTGCAAGTCGCGGTGGATGTGGTGCAGGCTGGTCTGGAGGATCTATGCGTCATGGTGCGTTCGCGGGAGGCAGCACTGGCAATGCCGGACGTGAAATTTGTGCCGGTTGATCTGGCATTGGTAGGTATCGTGGATGAATTAGAGGTCAAACCAGATGGAGAATTCAGTTATATATTAAAAGATGGTTGGAATGCGTTTACATAGAGGAAATTAATGATCATTGGAAAAGTCGTGGGCACAGTAGTAACAACCATTAGCCATCCTCATTATAAAGACCGCCGGCTCCTAGTTATTGAACCGATGCATATGATAGATGAAAAGGATGGAGGTAGCTTTCTTGCGCTTGATAATAGCCACGCGGGTATTGGGGATACTGTATTGATATTGCGAGAAGGAAGTGGCGCCAGACAGGTTATGAATAACCCTGACGCATGTGTCATTTCAGTGATTGTTGGAATTGTTGATTCTGTTTCAGCTCAATTCTAATCCCCAAAAGAACCCCTTGATAGAAATCGGTATTTGGAGGAACTGATTTTTATTTTAACTAGATGGTATAATGCACACAAGTGAGGGCATGAATTGAGAACGTACAGCAAACCCCAAAGCATGATTCCCTGCAGTGAATGTAATATTGGACAGATGCATAAAACCAATGTGACATATTTTACATGGTTGAATGATGAGATGATCACGGTGCCAGATTTCCCCGCCTGGGTGTGTGATATTTGTGGGAAGAGGGAATATGATCACGAAGCATTAAACCAACTTGCCCTTTTGCTCCATCCGGTTAGTGAATACCATTCCAGCATAACATCGAATGCGAATCAAAAAGATAAAGAACATGGTCAAGCGCATACTTCTCCCCAAAAATAATTAATTCCCTTCCACAAATAATTCAATTGAATTCGTTGACGCCTAATGCATGGCATGTTAAAATAACACTCTCTTCGGGCGCGTAGCTCAATGGTAGAGCAGTGGCCTTTTAAGCCATTGGTTGAGAGTTCGAGCCTCTCCGCGCTCATTTTAACTAGCTTCTGTTTTCGATTTCACTTTTCATTATTACGATTTTTAATATATTCAATTTTTGAATTCTAGTTTTTTTATTTCTGACTACATATTTGTATAAGTGATTCCAATAGTTAGTGCTTCCATGATCGTGGTAATCAAAACATTGCGTCTATTCCCCTAGCTTAAAATATTTTTAGAATAGATTCCCTATCATTTTCCTTGATTAAAAAGAAACATAATCGAAATGATCGATTGTGAACGAATAATTGACATATCCTTCCGATTCTCATAATATCTTTATGAAAGGAAATTATTTGTCATGGTTATTTGTGGCGCAAAGCAAGTAGATATCACTCCTCCTATTGGAATCCCTCTTGCTGGCTACGGCGCCCGAAAAGAAAATAGTAGGGGAATTCACGATCCATTGTTGGCTCAAACTGTCTATCTAAATGATTCTTTCCATGAGTTACTGTTGGTAGGTTTGGACTTGGTTGCGGTGGATGCAGATTTTGTGGCTCAGATTAGAAAAGAAATTTATCAATCTTTGGAAATAACGCCAGAGGCTGTTCTGGTATGTTGTACCCATACCCATTCGGGCCCTGATGGATATTGCAATGCTTTCCCACGGGAGTCAACCAATATCAGTTCTCCCCTTCGGCAAAACACGGTTGAAAAGATCGTCGGAGCAGCTTCATGGGCAAAAACCTCATCTCAGGAAGCAATTTTTAGCTATGGGAAAGTTAAGGTTGCTGATATTTGTCTCAATAGAATTGATCCATTAAAAGAAAGCGATAAGGATCTGTCGATATTAAAAATTGAAGGGGAAGATAGGATACTGGCATTGTTGGTCAATTATGGTTGTCATCCAACCGTGATGGGACCGGAGAATCTGTTCATTTCAGCAGATCTTCCTGGAGCAGCCCGTAAATATTTTCACAAATTATTTCCCCAAACGGTTTTTATGTTTATGAATGGCGGTTCTGGTGATGTGAGTACTCGCTTTACGCGTCAATTCCAAGACTTTAACGAATTGGATAGATTTGGATTGCTGCTATTTAGCAATATCATCCAGGCAATGCAGACAGCCCAATCTCTTTTACGGAAAAATATTACCAGTACGATTTCCCGAATTGAATTGCCCCTACGAGTATTTCCATCAATTGAAATGGCTCGAGAAGAACTCTCAACATATGAGCAGGAATTCGAAAAATTAAGGAATGCTCAGATCGATAAGAGTGAATTACGTAAGGCTGAAACAAAAATACAGGGTGCAAGTGCGCAACTGAAGTATTCCAAACTATTTAGCGATACAAAATCAATTCGTTCTGAGATACAGGGTTTCAAAATCGGGGAGCTGACGTGTGTAACCATTCCGGGAGAACCTTTTGCTGGAATTACTATGGCAATCAAAGCAGCGTTTCCAAATCAACCAGTGATGATCATCAGTTATGCCAATGACTATATGGGCTATTTCCCAATCAACGAAGTAAATCTTACTTATGAAACTTTGAAAAGCCCCTGGGCATTGGATATTGGGGAATTTTTGGTGGAGAATTGTAAGGTAATCATGAATCAATTGGATGATTTTGTGAAATACGATAAATAGGCGGTGCTTATGTTCAAAGAACGACGACAGACAAAAATTCAAGAGTATCTGGACAAACATCAAGAAGTTGATGTGAATGACCTTGCTTCGAAATTTGATGTCTCTGTTGTAACAATCCGACGTGATCTAAATGAAATGGAAAACAAAGGATTGATTAGACGTACGCATGGTGGTGCTGTAAATTCTGATGAATTAATGCCATCCAGTTTCCGCAAACTATTAACCCGTGTAAATATGCAGCGAGTAGAAAAGCAATTGATTGGTGAATATATTGCATCCCTGATAAAACCAGGTGAGACGATCTACATTGGTGCTGGAACTACCGCATATTGGGTCGCAAAATATGTTATTGGAATAAAGAATCTAACCATTGTTACTAATTCATTGCCTTTAGCAAACCTGATTGCTCAAATTGAATCAATTAATCTGGTTATGGTAGGAGGATATCTTCGTCATAAGGAATTCACATTTATTGGGCAGTTTGCTGAAATGACCTTAAAAGGATTGCATTTCAACAAGGTTATTGTGGGTATGAGTGGGATTCACCCTGATTTTGGTTTTACCAGTGATTATCCACAAGAGTTGATGATTGATCGAGTCTTTTATTCCGTCAGCGAGAATGTAATTGTTGCAGCAGATCATACCAAGATCGGGCATATTGCAACATATAAGACAGCTGATATTGAATCAGTAAAAACGATTGTTACTACGAAAAAAGCTTCTGCAGATCTGGTCAAAAAAATCGAGCAAAAGGGAGTAGAAGTCATTCTGCTCTGAGGAAGGAGGATTCATAAGCAAACTGATTTAGCAGTATATCTTTATCGATTACAAAATAAATTGGAGGATTGATATGGAAATTACAGTAGGTCTTGCTTTGTTGTTGGCCCTTATAGCAGGCTTTGGATACTATTCCCGTAGATTTATGGGAGCGCCATTCCTGGAACGGGCAATTATTATGGCACCCCTTGCAGGGTTGGTAATGGGTGACTTGAAAACCGGGCTTATTATTGGCGGAACACTCGAATTAGTGTTCATGGGTGCCACGGCTATTGGTGGATCAGTTCCACCGAACATTCCAGTTGGGGCGGTACTTGGTACTGCTTTTGCAATTTCTGCCGGTTTATCTGTTGAAGAGGCAATTGTAATCGCCGTACCGGCTGCTTTGTTGGGCTCATTGGGTGAATTATTAGCCAAAACAGTATCGACAATTTTTGTAAATGCTGCGGAAAAATATGCTGAAAAAGGCAATACCACTGGTATTACAGCGATGGTTCATCTCGGAAATATTGCCCATGGTTTATCAACAGCCATTCCTGTCTTTGTCGCGTTGGTTCTTGGACAGGACGCCGTGGCGGCTGCTTCAACGGCTCTGCCTGAAGCAGTACGCACTGGGATCTCCGTTGCAGGAAAGATCTTACCCGCGCTAGGTTTCGGTATCCTATTGAGTACTCTGGCATCACCATCCTTTATTCCTTGGTTCTTTATTGGTTTTTCGATCGCTGCTTATGCTGGATGGGGTGTATTGGGAGTCTCATTGGTTGGCATCATGGCTGCTGCATTTTATGTGTCGCAAAAAGGCGGCTTGAGTCTACTTAGTTCAAAGAGTAAAGGTAAGATCGACCAGTTTAGTGTTGTGCCAAAAAAAGATCAGGTCAAAATGTTCTGGCGATCATTTGCTCTACAATCAGCTTTCAGTTTTGATCGTATGCAAGCGCTAGGTTTTACCTGGACCCTTATGCCATTCCTGGAAAAAATCTATAAAGGGTCAAAAGAATTTTCCGCCTCGTTGAAACGTCACTTATCTTTCCTTAATACAAATCCTTGGGTTGTTGGTCCAATTGTGGCTATTGTTGCAGAACTTGAATCAAAACGCGCTGAAAATCCCGAAGAAGTCGATGAGCAATCCATCCAAGCTGTTAAAGGAAGCTTGATGGGACCGCTAGCCGGTATTGGTGACTCAATGGTTCAGGGAACCCTCGTTCCGATTATGGGAGGTGTCGCTTCATCCCTGGCATTACAGGGTAATCCCATTGCACCGGTTCTGTTCTTCTTGGTTGTTAACGTGGCTCATTTCTGGTTGCGCTGGAATTCTTTGAGTATTAGTTTCAAATTTGGGACCCGTTTCTTTGAGGAGATGGACCAATCCAGCATGAGCAGATTACTCGAAGGTGCAACGATTGCTGGTTTAATGGGTGTGGGTGGTTTGGTGGGTACATGGCTTAATATTAAAACTCCTGTTGTTTATACTATTCAGGATGCATCCATTACTCTGCAAACAATGCTCGATAGTATCCTCCCCAAATTATTGCCGTTACTTGCCACTTTGGGTGTCTACTTTGGGATTAAGAAGGGACTTAAGAATACACAGGTTCTGCTCATAATCTTGATCGTAGGCGGTGTGTTAGGAGCTCTAAAGATTCTTGGCTAGAGTATCTTGATAAATTCTATTCAAGGGTAGTGCATTCAATGGCGGGTTGGGTGTGTTTACTCCAGCCCGCTATTGAGCAATTCGGCATTTGGAGGAATGATGAAAGTAGTGTTTACAAGAGTTGATGAGAGATTGATCCATGGACAGATAACGCTTGGTTGGACAAATTTGACCAATACAAGAGTGATTATGGCAGTGAATGATCAAGTGGCAGGTAATGCGCTGCAAAAAAATTTACTGAAGATGGCTGCTAAACCTGGTGTACAAGTTGAGATTTTGACCATGGAAGAGGCTAAAACCAAAATAGCGGAAGATGCTTGGGATAATTCCGCAGTGATGGTCTTGGTGAAAAATCCAATTGATCTGCTCATATTAATCAAAAACGGGTTAAGGATCGAAAAGATCAACGTGGGTGGTGTTCGCCAACCTGATGCGAAGATCAATCTGACCAAAGAAGTGAAAGCAACGGAAGCAGAATTAAAAGCGTGGAAAGAGCTCGCCCAAATGGGATATTCCATCGAGGTGCAGTTTGTTCCAGATCAATCGATTACAAATCTAAATAAAGTACTGGAAAAATATTAAAGGCAATGTTATGGACTCAATGAACCAATTCGTCGATATATCTCTGGACATCATCAAAAAAATCAGAGATGAAGAATCACCGAAGATCAAAACACTGGCACAAAAAATGGCGGAATCCACCATGCAGGGCGGGGTTATCCACTGGTTTGGATCTGGGCATTCTATGTTGCTTACTAAAGAAGTTTATACTCGCGCTGGAACCCTGACTAATTCGAAACCGATCAGTTTGGATAATTTTCTTGGAAAATTAGAAAGGATCGATGGAGTAGGGCAGGCATTAATGGGCTCGTTCACCGGATTACCGGGAGAAATTCTAATTGTCGTATCTACTTCTGGAGCAAATCCCCTTCCAATTGATGTTGCATTGATTGGAAAGCAAATGGGGCTGTTTACTGCTGCAATAACTGCTATGGATCATTCATTACATGTAAAAAGTAACCATAAAAGCGGGAAGAAGTTGTATGAAATTGTAGATTTGGTCATTGATACGCATGCACCCTTTGGAGATGCGTCGCTTTCAACCCCCGATGGGGCGGTTCGTTTTGGACCACTCTCTACCCTGGCCGGAGTTGAAATTGTGCATATGCTGACCGCAGAGGTTGTAGATTTGTTGGTTGCCAGTAATGTTCTACCACCCATTCGCATGAGTCGTAATATTCCTGGCGGGGATGAACACAATCATAGAATTATTGAAAAATATAAAGCCAGAATCCCAGATTTGGTTTACTAAAAGGACAACGATCATGAGCATGGGAAATATTTATCTTGACAATGTAAGAAATTTGGTAGATGTTCTTGAACACGAAGAAATGCCAAAAATCCAAATAGCCGGTGAGAAGATCGCCGACTCAACGGCAACAGGTGGAATTGTTCATCTATTCGGTTCAGGGCATTCTATCCTTGCGGCACTTGAAGTTTTCATGCGCGCCGGAAGTTTTTCTAATTCAAAACCGGTCATGAAAGAATTGGAAATTGATCGATTCGAAAGAATTCCTGGTGTTGGTTCCGCAATAATGAGAAATTTTGATGGGTGTCCGGGAGAGGTGCTTATTATTTTTTCAAATTCAGGAAAAAATCCTCTACCTGTTGAGGTTGCACAACGTGGTAAGGAAAAGGGGGTATTTACGGTTGCGATAACCTCCTTTGAACATGCGGAAAAAGCACGTAATGGGAAGATTGAAGTATTGGCAGATGTTGTGGATCTGGCGATAGATACCCATGTGCCCTATGGAGATGCAAGTGTCTCATTACCGGGTACAAAAATCAAAACCGGACCGCTTTCGACCGTTGCAAATGTGACCTTATTACATTCTATTTACTGCATGGCGGTGGAAAAATTACTAGAGAAAAATGTGATGCCACCTGTTCGTGTCAGCCGTAACACACCCGCAGGTGATGCGCATAATAAGCATTTTGCAGATGTTTATGGTGATCGAATTCCTGATTTGAGGTATTAAATGACAGAACAATCAGGATTATTAGTTAAAAACGGAAGAGTGGCGACCGCCAACGGTATTCAAACTAATATCGCTGTCGGCATAAATCGAAATAGGATTGTCTTCATAGGGAATGATACCCGGATTTCTGATGAAGAATATCCTAGCATAATCGATGCTGGTGGAGCATTCATAAGTCCGGGATTGATCGATTCACATACGCATGGAGGAGCTGGATATGATTTTCTCACGGTTGCTGATGATGAAATCGATCAATTATTAGAATGGTATGCCTCAAACGGTGTAACTGCTGTTCTGGCAACTTTATCTGCAGGGTTAAAAGATGGCTATCTTGAAGCATGTCAGGTGTTGACCAGATTGGTTAAAAAAGGGAGTCCCGGAGCAAGGCTTCTTGGGATTCATATTGAAGGCCCATATATTAGCAAGGAAAAAAAAGGGGCACAACCCTTTGATGAAGAAAACCCGGTAAAAATTACAGATGTGGATGAATATCTCGGATACTTCGATGATGCTGTTCGCATCATGACGCTGGCCCCGGAAATAGATAGGGGAATCGAGTTGATTGACCACTTGGTAAGTCGTAACGTGATTTGTTCGGTTGGACATTCTGATGCAACATACGAGGAAATTATTCGTGCAGTAATGCACGGATTAAATCGATCAACCCATACATTTAATACAATGTCACAATTAGAGCATCATAGTCCGGGTATTGTTGGTGCAGTAATGGTGTGCGATGAGATTTTTGCTGAGATCACACTTGACGGAAGCCATGTTCACCCAGGAGCGGTTAAAGCGTTGCTGAAAGCAAAGGGCTTAGATAAAATGATATTGATCACTGATTCCATCCAAGCATCCGGGTTGGGGGACGGGGAATTTATAAGACCAGGGGATCGTCATATCTATGTAAAAGATAATGTCGCACGATTGAAATCCGGAAATCTTGCTGGTAGCGTATTGACATTAAACCAAGCAGTAAAGAATGCAGTGACAATGCTTGATCTTCCTCTTGGAATGGCACTTAAATTAGCTACCCAAAATGTAGCCAATAGTCTAGGCTTGAAAAATTTTGGGATTTTGAAAGAGGGTAGTGTAGCAGATATTATTGTCCATGATGAGGAGATGAATATTTATAAAACTATCATTGATGGAAGACTTGTTTATTCTTCTTGATATTTGTGAAGTTTTACAAAAAAAATACTATAATTTTAGGTTGGGTTGAAGATGATTAATTTTATATTGGTTTCGCATGGTATGTTCGCAGCAGGGCTACTGGACGCGGTGAACCTTATCATTGGAAAGCAAGATGGTATCCTGACATATGCACTCACTGAAAATGATTCAATAGATGAGTTAGCCGTTCGAATAGGTACTGGTTTGGCTCAACTACACCATAACGGTACCGGAGTTCTGATCCTGGTTGATCTCTTTGGGGCATCGCCGTTCAATGTTACTTCAACGATGATAGAAAAATATGATGCAATTGATGTGGTTACCGGTTTGAATCTACCCATGTTATTGGAAGTGATATTGCAGAGAAACAATCTATCTTTATCCGAGATCGCTATGTTGGCAAAAGAAGCAGGAAAAGAAGGCATAAAAGTGCTGAGTGGTTTACTTTGAAATATATATATCTCAACTTGTGATCAATCTGGCTGAAATATAATCAAATATTTTTACCAATAAATCTTGATCCAAAATCGTAAACGAATATGTATACTTTGATTGCTTTAGATAGACACGTATAGCATACGGGCTGTGTTTATTGGGAAGGAATACCAATCGTTCAACTTGCCCGTATGAAACGAGGACCTGTTTGTATGCATTGATTCTGATCTGATTTGAAAAAAGGTCAATATATGGGTCAAGACGGTTCCTCGCCATTTCTATTGATCCCAAACCTTTAAATCCGGTGATGATTTCCATCACTTCAACGTGAATTCCTTCACCAGGAATATCCGAATTTAATAATTCAAGGGTATGAGAAATTCTATTCATTTCTTTACTCCAAGCCAGCGATTATGATACCAGAATTATCCAAATGTCTAATTGGCTTTTGTTTACGGTTGTCTATAATAATTTTGGGAAGGGAGTTGATCATGCAAAAAAATCCGATTGTGTTTTGGGAATTGGCATCTTATGACGAGGAGAAAACAGTGAATTTCTTTAGAGAGGTTTTTGAATGGGACTTGAAGAGGGATGAGCGTCTTGGTTTTTACGTGACAGAAGTAGAAGAAAATTCCCCACCGATTGATGGAGGTATCTTTACGCTTAAAAAAGCCAGATTACCTTTCCTTACTCTGTATATCCAGGTTGAAGATATAGAAAAGATGGCTGAAAAAGTTGAGGAACATGGCGGTTTCATTGAGGAAGGTGTTCAAACATTGCCCAGTGGCACCAGAATCTGTTTATTCAATGAACCATCAGGTGTGACTTTTGCGATGTTGGAACCAAAGAAAAAACCTGTCTAATAATCTCAATAATAAGAGAAGAGCGGCTGGAGACAGCCGCTCTTCAGGAAGAGAAGGTTGATGTAATCTAGATCATATTCAATGCCCTTATCTGTAACAATATCGCGATAAGAAATGAAGTATAACCAAATCCGGATAAGACGATTCCAAATTTTCTCAAAGAGACAGTCGAGGATTTGAAAAACTCCGTGGTGTTTCCCATAAGTTTCGTTTTCGATTCTCGGAATAGACCGGTGCTCATCGAAAGGAAAAGAAATCCCGAAATCATGGAAAGCGTGCTGATTAGAATGAAAACAAATGATACGAAATCGACCATCTTTCCTCCTTACAAATTTTTTATTCTGTGCGTAATGCTTCAACCGGCTCGAGATTAGCCGCGCGATTAGCAGGGTAAATTCCAAACAATAAACCGACACCGACAGAAAAAAGAGTGGCAAGCAAAACGGAACCACTTGTAATCACCGGATTCAACACTGTATTTCCCATGGACGCTACACTTTTTATAATTGCTGATATTCCGGCTCCCAGTAAGATTCCAATAATGCCGCCCACCAACCCTATGAAGAGGGATTCAACCAGGAATTGAGTGAGGATATCTTTTTTGCGAGCACCGACTGCTTTACGAAGACCAATTTCCTTTGTCCTTTCCACGACCGTGACCAACATGATGTTCATGATGCCAATTCCACCAACAAGCAATGAGATTGCCCCAATTCCACCCAAAAAGATGGTTAGGATTTGTGTAATGGAAGTAGCAGCCTCTGTTAGTGTCTCTTGAGAAAACAATTGGAAGTCAGCATCGTTTGTCAGGGGGATCCCATGGCGGCTTTTTAAAACCGATGTTATTTCATTGATGGCAGCATCAATCGTATCGGTGTTGGTGGCAGACACATAAATCTGATCAACGGCATCTTTGGTGGATGACCATGAAATCAGTCTGCTTTGAGCGGTTGTTATGGGTACAAAAATCTGATTATCAGACGAACCCAGGGTCGTACCCCCCTTCGATTCAAGGACGCCAATTACAGTATAAAGATAATTGCCAATACGTATTTTATTGCCAATGATATTGGAGGTTGTCCCATACAATTCATCGGCGATATCTACACCAATTACCGCAACAGTGGAACGATTTTCCACCTGAGTTTCCGTGATAAAAGAGCCGTAGTTTACATTCTCATTGCGAACGGTTGCATATTCTGGTGTAATTCCATAAATTTGGGCTGTGATCGAGTTACCGCTGAAAGATACCTCCCGATTATCGGATACCAGTGGTGCTACTGCTGAAAAGTTATTTGATTTGATCTCGCTAAGTGCATTTGCATCCGAGATAGTAAGTGCCTGTGAATTGGCAACGCTATTATCACGGAAAACATAAATGACATTCGTTCCCATTGATTCGATTGAACTGGTAATAGAGGCTGAAGCACCTTCCCCAATAGAGAGCATTGAAATTACTGCTGCGACACCGATAACGATTCCTAACATAGTAAGGAATGTGCGCATTTTGTTAGAGACCAAGCTCTCCATTGCTTCTTTAACATAGCTAAATAGACTCATTTTTTTACCTTCCCGTCAATGATGTGAACCACTCTCTGGGTCAGTTTGGCGATCTTTGGATCATGTGTCACAAGAATCAGGGTTACCTTTTTTTCCCGGTTGAGTTTTAAAAGCAGTTCCATGATTTCTTTCCCTGATACGGAATCAAGGTTTCCGGTTGGTTCATCTGCCAGCACGATAGCCGGATCATTGATGAGGGCGCGTGCGATGGCGACCCGCTGCTGCTGTCCACCTGAAAGTTCGTAGGGTTTATGATCGATGCGATCTTTCAGCCCCACCTGTTCCAGCACAGATACCGCCATCTCTTTCTGCTTGTGTGGGGTCAATTGATCTGTGAAGTTGTACCGTAGAGGCAACATAACATTCCCCAATGCAGAGGTGCGGGGAAGCAGGTTGTAATTTTGGAATACAAATCCGATCTTTTTATTACGAATCGTGGCCAGACCATCATCGCGCAGTTGAGATACATCTTCACCATCCAGAATATATTTACCACTTGTTGATCTATCCAGGCACCCTATGATATTCATAAGAGTGGATTTACCCGAACCTGAAGGACCCATGATAGATACAACTTCTCCAGATTTTATTTTGAAAGAAATACCTCGCAATGCGTGCACCTGTACTGCTTCGCCCATTTTATAAGTTTTTACAACATCAAAAACTTCAACAACATTCTTGATCATGAGTCTGTCCTTTTATTGTTCTGGCGGTGATTGTAGGTCGGTATCACTATTGACTCTCATTCCTCCACCACCCAGGAACATGGCTCCACCAAACCCACCGGCAAAATCGGAAATCGAAGTGAGGT
Organism: Chloroflexota bacterium; assembly: GCA_012798455.1. GTDB lineage: Bacteria > Chloroflexota > Anaerolineae > Anaerolineales > Anaerolineaceae > UBA4781. The sequence continues at coordinate 14,310 of JAAZNC010000095.1, forward strand.
CAAGCTGGATGACAACCTGATCACCTTCCCTGAGCGTGCTATTTTTAAGAACGGAATATGAATCACCGCTTACTTCAACTTCGACAGGCGTAGGTACGATTGATCCATCTTCTGTCACGACCATGACAATACTGTTTCCGTTCAAACTCTGGATGGCCAAATTTGGTACCAATACTGCGTTCTCAATTTCCTGCACGATGATTGATGCTACTGCGGTGAATCCAGGTTTGATTTCATCATCTGGTTCGGTGACGGTGATGGATACTTTGAATTCCACCATGCCCGATGAGTCATCTCCTGCTTGTGAAATACCAGTGACTGTTCCCTGATATTTCTTACTGGGAATTGCATCGAATGTGATATTTACCGTTTGTCCCAGTTTAATATCATTTACATCAACTTCTGAAACGGATACTTCGATGACAAGATTGCTTAGATTATCCAATTGAACGCCTGTTTCTCCACTGGAAACAGATTCACCGACATTGGCAGAAATGTCAGTTATAACCCCATCAAAAGGAGCAATGATCGAGGCTGAATTGACAGTATTTTCCAGAGCCTGAACCTTTGCTTGCGCAGCTGCTATTTCATCTGAATTATCCAGATATCTTTGATAGGTAATACGAGCTTCTTCCAGTACTGCAACAGCCATATTATATTCAATATAGTCAGTCTCAACACTGTGGTCATATGAATGACCCAATAAATAATTCAGATTACGAAGTGCTTTATCCCTGGTTAATATTGCATTCTGCAAAGCAGTATAAGTGTTTTCTTTATCTGGATCATCGGTAGCCAGAGCATCATATTGTTTTTGAAGATTCCATACCTCGATGTCGGCAGTGTGATATGCTGATCGTGTCTGATCGATCAGAGCCTGATCGGTGCCATTAAAATTCCAATAGTCTCGAGCGTCTTTTTTCGCACGGTAGTCATATTCGGCGTCTTCTAATGCTTGTGCGGCTGTTTGAAAATCGGAATCCGAATTCATCACTCGATCCAGCTCATATTGTGCTGAAAGAAGGTCGGTTTGCGCTTCCAGGATCGAGGCGGAAATTGAACCATCCGCGAGCTTGGCGATAACGGTACCTTCGCTTACCGAATCGCCAACACTATAGTAAACTTCCCCAATAGTGCCGCTTGCGCCCCATGCAATAGCAGCCGAAGGCACTGCTTTAACATTTCCCACGATATCGATCGTCTTTGAGAAATTTCCGCTTGATAGAGTGATGATCTGTGTTTCACTCGATTGCTGTTTATTTCTTCCCCCCAGGATCGCCACAAGCAGGGTAGCAACTAACAGAATGCCACTGCCAATAGCGATAGTCCTTTTTTTATGATCTTTATAATACTGGACGAATTTTTGAACAAATGATGAAAATGTTTCCTTAAGTCTCATGGTTACCTCTTTTCTCCTTGAATATATTGGGAATAATCCAATCGTCGAAGTGTTGACTATCACTCAAGATAGTGAAAAAAAGAAATTAATCGAATGAGTGCCTTCAGGGGGGGACATGATAAGAATCACACAATGGTTTGCTCAACTTATGTTAATATGAGGGCATGAACCAGGATGAAATCGAGATCCGGGAAATCCGGTTGTTAAAATACTATGTTCTTTTTCAATTCATCATTTACTTTTTGAGCATAATTGTTCGTGATTTCATTATTATGGGGGGATTCCTTGATACAGTGAATTGGCTTCGATTTATTCCCGCAATTATTTTCGTTGGAATTTTTATTGTACTTGGACTAGACAAAGTAAAAAAGAATCTTACCAAGCCACGGTTGTTATTTATTTTAGCCTTACTGTCTGTTACAACCATCCTGACTCGTTTCATAACCCCCGGTTACTCCATTGCAATCAATCGTGCTCGCTTACTTCCGAGTATTTTTAATGTGGGTGTTTTTACCTTTGGCTTTGATCAATTATTTTTCTTGATTCTGCCGGTTCTATTCGTTGCCTGGCAATTTCCACAGAAAACCATGTTCTTGTTCTGCGGCTTTATTACCTGGATAGAAATCAGTATTTCATTATTGACTGCTGAAACGGACACATTAAGTTTTTTCATTTTAATCGTTACCATTTTATTTCGAGGTGTGATCTTTGGAATCATGGGTTTCTTTATTAATGGGATGAGTGAAGTTCAGCGTTCCCAGAGAATTGAACTTGAAAAAGTGAATGCACGTTTGCGGAAATCCGCTATTTATACTGAGCAATTGGCCCAAAGCCGTGAGAGAAACCGCCTTGCGCGGGAACTGCATGATACCTTGGCTCATACTTTAAGTAGTACTGCTGTTCAATTAGAAGCAGTGAAAGTATTATATGATGCCAATCCTGTTCAGGCTAAAATTGTTCTAGAGCAAAGCTTGGAAAATACCCGGAATGGATTGAATGAAACCAGAAGGGCATTGAAAGATTTACGAACCTCAGAACTGGAAAATTACGGCTTATTTCAAGCCATAAAGAATCTGCTCATCAGCGGTGCGGAACGCAGTGGATTTATCTATTATGATAATTTGGACATAAAAATCAATTTGTTTCCTGACCAGATTAGCCATGTAATTTATCGCACAATTCAAGAAGCGATCGAGAATACTGTTAAACATGCCAAAGCACATCATGTCGATTTGAAGATAGATGTGATGGATAAATTGATTCATATTCAATATACTGATGATGGTCAAGGCTTTTCTATTGCTGATATAGGAGATGTCAAACATTACGGTTTGCGGGGTATGCAAGAACGAGTGGAATTGATAGGTGGAAAGATCAATATAAAAAGCGAGCCTGGTGGTGGAACCAATATAGAGGTCGATTTGGAGTTGTATGATGATTAGGATTTTGATTTGTGACGATCAAGAGTTGGTCTGTGAAGGGTTAAAAGCTATCCTGGGTACCTCTAATCTGGTGGAGGTGATAGGCTTAGCCTACAATGGCTTGGAAGCTCTTGATTTCCTGGAGAAGAATGAAGTTGATGTAGTGCTAATGGATTTGAAGATGCCTATCCTCAATGGAATTCAAACCACCAAACAGATCAAAGAAAAATACCCCAGTGTTCATATTCTTGTTCTAACGACCTATGATGCTGATCAATGGGTTCTGGATGCCATTCGTTATGGTGCCGATGGGTACATGCTTAAAGATGCGCCACGCGAGAGATTGTTACAGGCAATAGAAGAAGTCAATATAGGGAAAACACCGGTAGATTCGAAAGTGGCGGGAAAATTATTTGAACAAATTACCAAAATTCCGCAGAAATCACCAACAACCATTGGATCAAATCTCACAGAACGTGAACACGAGGTATTGCTGTTGATCTCGCATGGGAAATCGAACGCTGAAATTGCCGAGAGTCTCTTCCTCTCTGAAGGAACGGTGCGGAATTATGTAAGTTCCATTTTAGAAAAATTAGATGTCACGGATAGAACTCAGGCTGCGGTGATCGCCATCCGCAGTGGACTGGTTGATTAAAAGAAAAAAAGCTCATTGAGCTTTTTTTCTTTAGGAGAGAAAATATTCTTCATCTGATGGATTTAACAATATCCATGAATTCTTTCACTCGTGCCTGATCAACGTGATTTTCGAATGTACCATCGTATTTGAAAGTAGTTCCTACCACAGCGCCATCTGAAAGAGAGAGCTGTTCTTTTACATTGGAGATTCTAACGCCTGTGTTTGCAAAAACGATGGTCTCAGGTACAGCTTCTTTTACTAAGCGTAAAACTTGCATATCGGTTTCGCTACCAGCGGTGAGTCCCGAAACACACAAGGCATCTGGGCGGTGATTGAAAACTGTGGATTTAGCGATTTCAATCAGATCACGATCACCCAGATATTTGGCAGCTTCTGGAACGATATTGAACAGCAGTTTTACATTTTCTGCGCTAATAGCTCTCTGGTGACGGACAGTCTCCCCGCAATTTGTATCCCAAAGACCAAAATCACTGGCATATACACCAGAAAAGATCTCGCGAACAAATTTTGCTCCAGTAGCAGATGCCAGGTCAAGCGATGCAATGGGATCCCATAAAACATTAACCCCAAAAGGAATGTGGATATCGGTTTTCAACTCGCCAATGATATCAGCCATGCTGGCGACTGTGATCGCAGGGACCTTGGTCAGGTAAGGGAGGCTAAATTCATTGGAAAACATTACAGCATCCACACCACCTTCCTGTAAAGCGCGCAAATCCTTACGAGCCCAATCTAATACATACTTCATTCCCTTTTCTTTTTCATAATAAGGGTCACCCGGTAAGGCGGAGAGATGGCACATGGCAATAATAGGTTTTTTCGTTCCGAAAATTTCTTCCGTCCAAAAAGTTTTCATATCTTGATACCTTTCTTCTTTTTCATTATTTATCCTTTGTTTTGTTCTCTTGTTGGAAAATATGAAAATAGGATGATTGAGTTGGTTTCATTTCTTTCAAATAGATAGTTGTGTGTTGCTCTATTGATGGTTTCCTCAGAGGCGAAAAAGACAAAAAAGGACAAAATAATGACGAAAAATGATTGATAATGGACATTATAACATTTCAAAAAATAACTGTCAATCTTAAATTCGCGGATGTTATGAAATATTCTGAGATAAGAAAAGGAAGTCCATTTTGGACTTCCTTTTCTTATCTCAGTCTTTCAAGATGATACGAATCTTCTTCCTTTTCTTTTTATTCAAATAACGTGTTATTGACATGGGAATGAGTATTGCCAGTATCAGAATACCCAATAGTACCCCAAATAGCAGCCAGTTGCTGGTATCAGGAACTTCGGGGATCAAACCGCCGGGATTATATGAAGAAACAGTGCCGCTTACATTGTTTTGCCAAGCTCCCCGCAGATGAACGGAAAGGGATCTTAACACCCCATCTCGCAAACTTTGCGGAGTAATATAGCTGACCATGACTTCACTCTGTAATGATTGGCGAATATTTGTATAAAGTCCAACCAATTCCTGTGCATCCTGTACATAACCGTAGATGCCTCCGGCGTTTTGCGCTAGATTTCTCAGCGTGTTCTCATCAATGCCTTCATATTCATCCGGATTTTCATTTTCACTCGGTTGAGTGCCAAAACCGATGGTGGAAATGGATAACCCGCTTGCGCCGATTGCTTGAAGGATTTCATCAGAACTGTTCTGGCTTTGATTGTCCATCCCATCGGTCAATAAAATGATGGCTTTACGTCCTGCTAATGGATTCAACGTGCCGATTGCTTTGAGTAGGGCATCCCACATTGCGGTATCCCCTTGTGCACGAATTCCGGCAATACCTGCCAGCAAGGTTTCTTTATCTGAGGTAATTCCTTGAACAGTTTGTACCTGGGTATTGAAGGTAATGATGCCAGCAGAATCACTTGAACGCATCTGTTCAACATAGGATGATGCAGCGCTCTTGGCTGTTTCAAGTTTGTTTGAGAAGTTCATGCTGCCAGAATTATCGATCAACAATAAACTGGTGAAGGATTCAACATTATCCATACCCTGAATGGATTTTTTATCAACAGGGAATCCATCTTCGAGTAACTCAATGTCATTTGCCGGCACGGGCACCGGATTTCCAGTGACATCTTTGGCAGAGATATATACATTGACCAAAGGGAATTGACTGGTATCTATCTGAGTGATCTGTAATGAAACGGCATTCCCTGGCTGGTCGGTGGTGGGTTGATCTTTAACACATGCATTGAAGAGAACAGAAGCGATCAATATTCCAACAAGAAGAATTTTATGGTTTTGGTTGTTCATAACGCTACCTCTTTTCATGGTAAATCATCTCTGTCTTGCCGATGCGGATATGCTGCATATTCTTCAATTTTGCCACATCGATCTTTTTCCCGTCCAGATAGGTACCTTTCATACTGATATCTTTCAATGTAAAATAAGTATCGTGACCTTCCAGAATGGCATGCTGTGGGTCAATCCCCTCATCAGGAATGGCGATCTCTGCTTTCAGTGGGCTACTGCCAATGGTCGCTGAAGGACCGTCTTTGCGAAGAAATTTATCCAGAATGAATTCCATACCAGTGATCTTTCCAGTCACGATTTCCAACCATGTGCGCGATAGAACGAAACTGATCATGGCGGTGAAAACGCCAGTGGAAAAACCCAGAAGAATCAATCCGGCTGCTTTCCCTAAGGCAAGATCTGCCAGCAGCGCCCGGCTGATTTCCAGCAGGATTCCGCCTACCAATCCGCCGATGAGCCCTCCCAATCCGCCTTTCCAAAGCTGGGAACCACCAGTTATTGAGGTAGCAAAACCAACCAAAAGACCGAAGATAGCCCAACCTAATGGACGACTCCAACTCTCGCCGCCGACTGCTAGAAAGAGAGTTTCCGCAAGGGGTAAAGCGATGGCACCTCCTAAAGCGCCCAGTAGGAAGGTGATCCCCCCCTTTTTAAAGGCAGCTCCCCAAGATTGTTCGAGCAGTCCTTGTCCAATTCCGATGCCTACACCGATCAGCCCACCAATCAAAGCTCCTACTATGGCTTCACTTAATAATAGATGTGCTGTGAATGAGAGCCCCAGCATATTGCTGATCTGCCATCCAAGTAATCCACCAGTGGCACCAGTCATCCCTAATGTATAGAAACGGTGAGTTCTTTTCATATTACCAATACCTCCATTTCTGGATTAGCTAGATCTAGTTCAGGTTTCAAGTTTTTCCAGAAAACCTTGCTTTTTTTTTCTTGAGTGATCAATTCATAAAATCCAAAATAACGACGTGTATCCAATTGCCCATTCTTCTGACGGATGAAAAAACCACCAGCGGAGGTGAAGGGTTCCACGACCAGAGCTACTTGCCAGGGTTTTGGAAAAAAATTTTTGTGCAACCACTCATCCCAGGAAGAGAAGAACACACCCATTCTTGGATGGGTATGATACCAGCCTACCAGTTGTTTATCGGGATGGTAGCGTTCCAAGAATTCGAACAAGGCGATTTGGCTATCACTGGTAAACGTGAGATGAGCAGCCCCGTGATTAGTATAAGGAGCTGCCAAGATAGTATCAATGACCAGAAATTCCTGCTGGAAAATTGTATCGTAACAATACTTACCAGCCATCCACCCACCGACCTCATTGTTTAGATCACTTCCAGCATGCGCGCATACCCGAATATAGGCATTTGGGGTGATGAAAATTTTAACCAGGGGAGTAAATTCATCCTCACTGTTTTCTCGCGGGGTCCATTCAAGGGCGTGGTGAATGGGCATGCGGGTCCGACGGGGATGCTCATGTAATTCTTGTTCGGGATGGAAGCGCAACTTAATTTCCAAGGATATTCCTTTTCTGTATATATGAAATAAATTGTTATTTATCCTGCAGTAATATCTGCAGTGATCATGAGTCGATCATCTTCAGGCACGCCAGCGGATTCGAGCGTTTCATCCTCTTTTAATTCGCGACCCAATGCTTTGCTGTCTAGGCGATAACTGACCGGACGTCCATCCGGACCAACCGTAGGCAGTTCCAGAGTTGTAGCCAATTCGGGTAGTAGATCTTTAATTTCTACATCACCGGGTACTTCAGCGTTGCGTGAGCCGCCGGAAGGTAGAACCAGTGTTACGTTTTTATCGGACATTTTTAATTCTCCTTTTTATTTCAACTTAATTTTCGGTTTTGCCGTTTTAAACTGCGGTTTCTTTTCTATTTTGATACGTTCAGGACGCAGTAATTCCCTTCCGTCCACCGGGAACACTCCAGGGTGAGTTTTCCGGTATCCCTGGCACCATTTAGCAGCTTCCATATCCCAAGGAAATGGTGGTTTTTGAGGGTCATCGTGATAATTCTTGTACTGCACCATTTCTCCCAGCATGATTACCAGGCGATCCAATGAGCGGCTGGCAGACCACCAGGCAGCGTCAATACACACACTGCCATTGGCATGGTTGATATTAGGATGCCAAACTGGTGTCAACCATTTCATACCTGGCCAACGTTGTGGGTACTGATTGTGGAGATAAATTTCCACTTCGTGTTTATTTCCAAATTTCGGATTGCCTTTCTTATCGATCCCAATGATGCCTTTACATTTATATGTAACAATATATTTTTCAGGAGGAAGACCCCCCTGTGTCTTTTCCGCTTTGACCGAAATCAGATCGCTACGAGCATTGATTTCCTGAATAAGTTCAAAATCTTTCTTTAAACGACGCATACGCGGGCTGGAAGATACTGCAACGGAACCTGCTGTAATATCGGTGGTGATCATCAAGCGATCGTCAGTGGGGATACCTGCCTGATGAAGGGTTTCTTTTTCTCGTAGCTCTCTCCCCAGGGCTTTGCTATCTAAACGGTAACCCAGCGGACGCCCGTCAGGTCCAACGGTAGGCAGACTCAACAAAGATGTCAATTCCGCCAGCAGGTCACCTACTGGCACATCATCCGGCATATCTGCTTTACGTGCGCCCCCGCTGGGTAATACGAGTGTTACTGAAATATCTGGCATACATTCCTCCTAAGCAGTTCTTTATAGCGCATGTTTATGAGCGATTTGGCATGATCCGGTTACATCCCAGCAATCTTTGTGATGCCAAGTACCACAATCCGGACAAACTACCACCCCACGCGGATCATTCTTTTTCACTTCTTCCAAACAATAGGGACAGCGATGATCTTCGATACCGACCAACCTGACATTCTGTGCATGCTTTCGAAAAGTTCTGGACGATGACTTCATTTTCTTCGCCGTTGTTTTCTTCACAGTCATATTTTTGTCGGGCATATCTACTTTTACGGTTGATGTACTAGCTTTTTTTGTGATCTTCATTGAAGTAGTTTTTGGTGATGGGCTCTTCTTTTTTACGAGAGTTTTCTTTACGGTCGGTTTTCTTCTGACTGAAGAAATTCTGGTTTTCAATTGTTGGAAATTATGATTGATACTGGAACGTATCCGATTAACAGAATTGGTTACATTGCCATTCTTTTTCGGAGATGGTTGGCTTGGCGTAATGCCAACTTTCTTTTTTCTAAATAGAGTGATGAACAGACTTAACACTAACAAAGCACCAATTTGTGTATATTCTCCCACCGCCCACTCTGAAAATGGCTTTGTCCTCGTCAAAAAACTGTAGGAGTTTAAAAAAAACGCATCCAAAATGAGCAAGCTGAGAATACTGCCCAATAAAGAGAACAATACTTTCAAGATCGCAAATCTGGAGGAAATTGCAAAACGGCAAACCAACCCGACGCCTAATCCGATACCGAGAAGGATGGTGATGCGTGTGAATAACTGCCCGATCTCGGAGGAAGGCGAAAGATAATAGATGATCAGGTATCCGGTGCCTGCCCCAACTGTGACAGCCAGCAGTAAAATCAATAAAGCTTGAAGAAATGTGATCTTAGACATTCTCTCTATTTTTTGGGTTCGACTTTGATCTTGTGTTCGTGCAGTTTGATGAGTGGTTTTTCTGCATCTTTTTGTGGATCGATCTTGATAGATTGTATTTCTCCTAATTTGATCATCGGTTTTTGGAAGTGATTGAAATGTAAAGCGTTTTGTAGATCTCCGCTCAATTCATAGAACGCATATTGGTCTGCATTGTAAGCTCTTAATATATGCAGCTTCGGTATTCCCAAGCTGGCAAGCGTACGATTTAAGTACGGTTCATCCCCGGTGATCAGGTGCGTCATCTCAGTTTCACGCAGCATGCCACAGGTCGGGCAGTGAGCCCTATTGAATCCCACTTGTGAAATGGGTTGTAGAATATCTTCTTTCGTTTGGCAGTTACGGCAATAAAGTGATAGGATAATCTCCTGATCGAGTTCCAATACTGCTTGTGAACCCAGGTCATGCCGGATGATCTTGAGCATGTCATCCAGAGTGGTCGTATCAGCTCTTAATGGTAGTTCAACAACTTTCCCATAGGTCCAATGACTTTCACATTCTTCCATCGGAGTGTAGTTGGTCTTGTGCATTTCATTGGTCATTCCATTGAAATGGATGACCTTACCGGCTTCAACAGGTTTTTCATGGATCAATTTCAACGTTTCCTGGGCTTGAATAGATCCAATAATAGAAGCAATGGTTGGAGTGGTGGGAACTTTTCCCAACAGTACATTTTCTCGGGCTAACAACGGGCAGGAATAGCGGATAGAAAGATCACGTCGGGCTTGTTCTGTCAACGTACATTCGAAACAGGCTCCCTCGCCCGGGACGAAAACCCGCGCTAATCCAAAGAATTCCTGAATTGCTCCATCGACCCAAGGTTTGTTCATCCAATAACAAAAACGGTTTACAGCCAATCGAGCCTCGCGATTATCCAGGCAACCAATCACCACATCCATACGTCTGAAAACTCCCAATCCAACTTCGGTGGTCACATCACCATGTAAATATTGAACGTGAACGTTGGGATTGATTTCCTTGGCACGGGCAGCTGCCACTTCAGCTTTCTTTCTTCCAGTATCGCTTTCTCTGAAAAGAACAGAACGGGAGAGATTTGCCATTTCAATGGTATCGAAATCGATGATATATAGGAACCCCACACCCATCAGGACCATATTTTTGATCACTTCATTGCCCAGCGCCCCTGCCCCCACGATCATCACATGCGCATTTTCGACTTTCTCCCGTTCCCACCATGAGATAAATGAAAAAGTACCCAAACGGTCTTTCTGCAAATTAGGAATGATCAGCGGCTTCTCCGGGTTGACTGGCAGTCGTTTAGGCCCCTCGGGGATTTCTTCTAGCAAACCAGGCTCAATGGAAATTCGCTGCCCACTATCTTTGTCCGCAATTTCATGTGCCTTTAGCAGGCTTTCTTCATCCAAATCAGCGATGAATGAACCGACACCATGACGTACTTCGATAATGCCACTATCTTCGAGGGTCTTCAATGCTTCGCGCAGAGTGGTACGGCTGACACCGAACTGCTTGACCAGATCCCGTTCCGCTGGTAACTGGTAGCCGCTGTGATATACTCCGTCGAGAATCATGCTGGCTAATTTTCCTGCAACAATCTCTGATAAGGGTGGGCGTGAAATTGTTTCCATAAACACCTCGCGCGGTGGTATATTGGTCATACCACTGCACCATAGTATAGATGTTTTTTTTAGGAATGTCAATATAGGCAACATAGCAGGATTAAAACGTGCCCTCCAACATTCAAGGAAAAGGTTATTTAATTAGAAGGATACTAAGAAGATATTTATAAAAGCATGGCTAAATCCAGCGGTATAATCTACCCGTCATAAATTCTTTTTAATATGGAGGTTTTCATGCTCCGGGTTTTGAAAATGGTAGGGATAGTAGCAATCATTTCAGGAATTTTTCTCCTGACTTCTTGTTCTTTGATCGAACCGAAAGTTGTTGAAGCAACTGTTTTGGTTCCACAAACCGTGGTGGTCACTGAGATTGTCGAAAAAATCGTGACTGCTACTCCGGCACCCGCAACCATTACTCCTTTGGTGACAGTAATTAGCACACAATCAACATCGTTGTCCGAACCTGGCGCTGCTACTCCTTCTGCCTATGTCAATCAAGCCAGCACTGATTCAACTTCTGACGGTAAAATGCTCAATGGATTGAGCGGATGGTGTATGCCGCTCGGCTCCACCGGACCGGGTGACATTGATTATGGTAGATATGGTATGCCAGTTACTGGCAGACCGGGGAGAGTAGAGGATGGTATGAATGTGATGCATATTCCTGGTGAATACTGCACACTGATATTTGAATTCTCATCACCGGTAGGAAGTGGCGGAAAAGTGGAAGTGAAACAGATCCATAATAATCAAACTTTTTATGAGGTTGATCTCACCCCTTCGGCAGCCAATCCCAATATCAGTTATGCTCATCTCTATCATAATTATGTAATCAACCCACCCTTGTGGGGTGTCTCTTACCTGATCGAAGCGGTTGACGGAAATGGTTCGACACGTTGGAGTGGAGAAATCTTGTTCCAAAAAACCGACCCAGGATTATGTTGGGATGGTTCCACTCCTGATCCGGTGAGTATGTGGTGCCCAAAATATGATTGGTAGAATTTCCCCCGGAAACTCCGGGGTCTTTTTTTATCATTAGTGGATATCTGATATTTGAATCATTGTCCATAAAATTATGGGATGGTAAACTTACACGCGAGGTAAAAACATGAGAGCAATCTATCCATTTACGGCCATTGTAGGACAAGAGCGTATGAAACGTGCTCTAATCTTAAATGCAGTAGATACTCGTATTGGTGGGGTTTTGATCCGTGGTGAACGCGGTACCGCCAAATCAACCGCTGCCCGGGCGCTTGCAGCATTGCTACCCCAGGTGCGCGTTGTAAGCGACTGTCGTTTTGCTTGCGACCCCGATAAGCCAAATACATGGTGTACGGAATGTCGGGAAAGGGTAGAAGCCGGAGAAAAATTACCCATAAAAATTGTTCGTACTCCCTTTATCGACCTACCTGTATCTGCAACGGAAGACCGTGTGGTCGGAACATTGGATATTGAAAAAGCTATTCGCAAAGGGGAACGGCGCTTCGAACCTGGAATTTTGGCTTCGGCGAATCGTGGATTACTCTATATCGATGAGGTAAATTTGTTGGATGATCATGTAGTTGATATCTTGCTTGATTCGGCTGCCATGGGCATGAATATAGTTGAAAGGGAAGGTATTTCTTTCAGCCATCCCGCCCGGTTTATCTTGGTGGGAACCATGAACCCCGAAGAAGGAGAATTGCGCCCACAATTATTGGATCGTTTTGGGTTATCTGTTGAAATTCATGGAATCCGTTCTTCCCGTGAACGAGTTGAGATCATGCAGCGTCATCTGGCATTTGAGCAGGATGCCGAGCAGTTCAGAGAAGAATGGCTGACAAATGAAGAAGAATTATCACAAAAGATTGATGCCGCTCGCCGTATTGTCGATGAGGTCAGTTATACCAACCGTGATTTGCTTTCGATCGCCAATTTAACTTCTTCTATGAATGTAGAAGGACATCGTGCCGATCTGGTTATTCTAAAGGCTGCCAGAGCCAAGGCAGCTTTCGAAGGTCGTAAAAAGATCAACGAATTGGATATTGCATTGGTGGCAGAACTGGCACTCTTGCATCGTATGAAAGGTGGACCGATGCAAATGAGTGAAATGGATGCCGATGAGTTACACGAGAAAATTGAAAAACTGGTTGGCTATAAAGAACCTGGTGAAAATGAAGATGAGCGAGGTTCACCTTCAGAGAAAATGGAGAACCCCCCAAAAAAAGTATGACTGGGGAGGAAATTTCAGAACCTGTTTCTGACGGCAATGAGATGCCGGTTCCTCCCCAAAATGTGTTCGACCAGTACAATGCCAATTGGTGGGAAGGTGGTCAAAGAATTCGCATAGGAGAATCCTTTACTCCCCGACGCCTGGATACCCCACTCGATAAATTGGTACGCCGTTATGGCGGACGCCGTTCGCGGACACAAACTTCGCGTCATCGCGGACGCTATATTCAAGCAAAACCTGCCAACGGAGATCTGAGTGATATCGCTTTTGATGCCACCATAAGGGCTGCTGCTCCATTCCAAAATCAACGCAAGGATGAACCGCAAGATGTGATGTTTCATGTCCATACTGGCGATTTTATGAAAAAGGTACGTGTCCGCCGTGCAGCCAATCTGATCCTCTTTCTGGTAGATGCTTCATGGTCAATGGCAGTAGCAGAGCGGATGAGTGCTACCAAAGGTGCTATTGTCTCATTATTGACAGATGCCTATCAACGTCGAGATAAAGTTGGGCTGATTGTCTTTCAAAAGAACCGTGCCACGCTCATTCTTCCCCCTACCAATTCGATTCAACTGGCACAACGTGCATTAAAGAACATTCCAGTAGGGGGAAAAACACCTCTTTCTGCCGGACTGTCACTGGCATATGAAGTGATTAAACGCGAACTAATGATCCATCCTGATGTCAAACCGATCTTGATCGTGATGACTGATGGTGCTGGAAACGTTGCAATGGGTTCGTATGCTCCACTGGAAGAAGCATACCAGATTGCAGATAGAATTGCCCACGAAGAAATTCACTGTGTCGTAATTAATATGGAGGCGGAAACTTACGACCAAGGTCTGGCTTATGAACTTGCCAATAGATTAGATTCTCCCTGCCTGACAATCACAGAATTAAAAGCTGAACAGCTTTATATGGCAGTCAGACAGGTTCGAGATGATATCCAACGCAATAACGCTTGAAGCCAATATTCTTCTATTGCATTTTCGATCATTTTTTGGGTTATAATGCTTTCCTTTGTGTGAGGGAAGGCATTGTGAATTTTCCTTTCCACATATATTTAACTGTTACAATAGGAATCTAGTGTATGAATAAAAAAAGCTCATACTTTGATCAGTTTTGGATAAGGGTCTTTGTTGCTGTATTTCTGTTGGTTTTTACGTTATTTGCAGGATGCAGTGGTGAGTCGATACTAAGCACTGTTTTTCCTTCGAACACTGAAACTAATACTGAAACCCCAACAGATACAGTCGAGGCATCCCTCGAAACTTTGACAACGCCTGAAGCGGATATTTCTGAAGCTACCTCCACAATCCAAGAAACCGTGGATGCAACTCAGGATTTCACTATTGAACAGAATGAGTTAGTGATCTGGATTTCTGAAGAATTTTCGACTCTGGATGAATCTCCAGCATCATTATTATTACGGCAACATATTGAAGATTTTGAGCGACAGAATCCAGGTGTAGTTGTTACGGTGAGGGTAAAGGCATCTAGTGGAACCGGAGGTATTCTAAATAGTTTAAAAAATACGAAAATTGCAGCTTCTGCAGCACTTCCCCAATTGGTTTTACTTCCCTCCATTGATTTGCCAGATGCGGCGGCTCAACAATTGATCTTACCTGTAGAAGATTTTTTACAACACAATAATCCTTCTACTTATTTTAATTATGCCCATGAGATGGCGGATGTAGATGGTATTTCTTATGGGTTTCCATTCGTCGGTGATGCATTGGTTGGAATTGCATCTGCAAAAATTGGTGAGGGGGATTTCACATCCTGGGATGATATTAGAGCAAAAAAAGAACCTTTATATTTTGCTGCCAATAACCCTCAAGCATCTTTACCCATTTCTCAATACTTATCAACCGGGGGTGCTTTGGAAAATGATCAAGGGCATGCATCATTTTCGATTGATAATCTGACGACTGTCCTGTATGCTTTTGAGCAGAATACGCGTACTGGTGTCTTTACAAAAGATTTTGTAACCCTCAATACCAGCGGAGATGTATGGTCCTTATTTGAGAACGGGGGTGCAAACTGGGTTATTAATTGGGTATCCAGAGCTCTGCAAAGTGATCTTCCAGATCTGTTGATCTTTCAATTGCCGTCTTTAGGTACAGAAGCATATGTATCAGCCAATGGATGGGTCTGGACGGTGATAAGTTCAGAAAAACTGATAAATGACAACCTGTCTGCATTTATCACCTTCATGAACGATCCCGAGTTTCTGGCACAATATAGTCAAGCGATTGGTTATTTACCCGTTATGCCGGATAGTCTATCCTTATATGAAGATGATGGATCATTAAACCAGTTGAGCAATATTCTATTGGCAGCCCACACATATTCGAGAAATGATCTTATACTTGAGCTAGGTCCAATATTTCGGGATGCAACTTTGAATGTATTAAACCAGAATTTTACCTTGGATGAAATCGTTGAAATTGCACTATCACAGATTGAGGCACTACAAGCAAAATGAAAGACGGAACTGATAAAATAAAACGGAATTGGTTTAATCTTACAAATATCATTATTACATTGGTTTTATTGTTTTTACTGGTTATCATCATTTGGAATCAATCCATTTCTGAGAAGGTGTTTTTAAAAGACGAAAACGAATTGATTACAGAAAGTGTTCCAACAAAGATACCAGTTGAATTAACTCCCATCCCATCGGAATTTTATAGCAGACCAGCTGACACATCGGGGATCATTATTGGTTCAACCATACTGTTGGTGATCGTTTTTGGTAGTGCTTACTGGAAAAGCAGGACGATCAAATAGATAACAATGTTGAAAAAAGGTTTTCATGTCGAAAACCTTTTTTTATTTTTACCGTATATGAGATGAAGGAATTCATGAAGGAGAAAAAAGGAATGGTGAAAAAAATATCTAAGAAAATTGCTGGGATCCTATTACTGGTATTATTGCTGACGTTGGTTCCGGTGAGTGCTGTACATGCAGCGGACTTCAATCATGGTGGATCTGTCGGCGCTGATGAAATTGTTGGTGATGATGTATTTTTATCTGGTGAAAGATGCTTCATGGATGGCATCGTGAACGGGAATCTGGTAGCTGCTTGTCAAACCATCAATCTAAACGGCACAGTCAGTGGTGATGCTATGCTTTTTGCTGAACAAGTGATTGTGGGCAAGAATACAGTTGTTAGCGGGAATTTATTTGCTTTTGCAGCGAGTGTCGATATTAATGGAACTGTATCCGGTTCATTGGCAAGTGCTGCATCTACTATTCTGCTTGATCAAGATACTGCAGTGGCACGCAACGCCTATCTTGCCAGTTATGAAAGTAAAATGGAAACAGGTTCTTCGGTTGGGATGGACCTGTTTGCTGGTGCATATCAAGTGATCGTCAATGGAAACGTTGCTCGTGATCTGACAGTAGGTGCAAATGCACTTGAGTTGCGTGGGAATGTGGGTCGGAATGCTGTGGTTGAATTGGGTACCGGAGATGAGGAGGTAAGTGCTTATTCTGGCTATATGCCCGGTATGCAGTATGTTACTGAAAGTATTCCTGCTGGTCTGCGTATCTATGATGGGGCGTATATTGGAAATAATCTTACTTATCGAACTCAACTTAATATGGGCTCCCAGTTTGACCAATTTGTTGGTGGCAAAGTGGTGTTTGAACAATTGACCTTACCGGATACCACAAGTCAACAACATGGTCTTTTTTCACGACGTAATTGGGTGGCGGGTGATTTCTCACAATTCCGTTTGACCAGCACCTTCAGCCGATTAATCGCTTACTTTGCATTGGGAGCATTAGCTTTCTGGCTGTTCAAAAAACAGTCTACCGCAGTTCGTGATACCGGTTATGCATATCCTCTCAAAGCTTTTGGTTGGGGTTTTCTGACCATTCTAATCGGTTTCATGGGTATTCTGTTAGTCCCGCTCACCTTTATCATGCTGGGAATCCTGATTGGTGTGGTTTCGTTAGGTGGTTTGTTATTCACTTGGTACGGTGTTTTAGGAACCGTTATTGTGCTGATCTTTGTACTGTTCTTCTTCATCGTGTTTACTCTCAGCAAAGTGATTGCAGCTTATGAACTTGGTTATTGGTTAATGAAAGATGTTTTCAAATCTAGAACACAGAATAACTGGCTTGATCTCTTGGTCGGTGTGTTGATCTATATTATCTTGCGCGCTATCCCTTATATTGGATGGTTGATTGGGTTTGCAGCAAGCCTATATGGAACCGGTGTGCTTTTTATCAAATTAACAAATGTTGAAAAGCGCAAAGAAACTAATAAGCTTGAAGCTAAGTAACTGTGACATATGAAGAGCTCCCACTCTTTGAGCGGGAGCTCCTTATCTTTAAAGGCTTAAGAGCAGGAATGGCGTGAGCATTTCTTGGGCGGAAAACCCCCCATGCCGTCCAAGGAGATGATTATCTTTATCTGCCCACCACCAGTATGCATTGCCCCTGGGAAGAGCAATGAAATTCCCCATCCTTGAACGAATTTTGCTGGTTATTTCCTTGGTACCAAATATCCCTGAAGCAATCATATGATTTGTCGGTACTAGTGTGAATTCATCTGCCCAACGTTGTTGCAGATATTGTTGGAAAGCTGCTTGTTTTTTCTCTTTAACAAAGACATAGGGAAGACGGCTCTCTCCACTAGGTGGCATCATCAGATATCCCATGAATTGTTGGTCATTTCGTATTTCGTATTTTGGACTGATATTGGAGGGAATTTGTCCGTGATCAGAAGTAATCAGGAAAAGGGTATCACTAGCCTTTTTCTTGACTTGTTGTGAGATGAACTGTACCAACAGATGACTGAACCATTGCCACGCATCACGTGCTTTTTTTCCATTCGGCCCCTGACGGTGCGAAAGTGTGTCCAATTCACTCCAGTACAGATAGATATACTTACGATTTGAATCTTGTAAGTCTAACAATTCATCAACTGCTTTCCACATACCAACAGGAGAAGAAAAAGCTATGCGATCTACTTCGGGAAAAAGCATACGTGATAAACCGGAACTATAAATGCTTTCATGTTGGAAAGCATAAGGGTGGATATGATGCTTTTTAAAATAGCTTCCTAGTGTTGGAACTGTCAAAAAGGAATTCACTGGAAAATGAAAGGTATATGAATCCAATTCCGGTGGATATACCGGGGTTTGTAAGATCATATTAACGATCGCCTGATATTCTTTCAGAAATACTTCATAACCGACCACACCATGCTCCCCTGGAAAACACCCGGTCCATAAACAGGTCAATGCATTGGCAGTAGTGCTGGGTATCACACTGGTGAGGGGAGTAAATAACGCATTTTCATGGATGAATTTCCAACCGGTATTGAGTTTATGACTGAATTTGTCATCTTCTAACCAGGTTCGCATACGTTCAAAAGATAGCCCATCGATTAACAATAGGATAATATTTTTTATCTGTCCCGTTGGAAAAGATATTTCAGGCAGATCTATCAATTCCGGATGCAGAGAGGGAATGCCAAACCAGTGACAAATACTGTTAGGAATATTTGCCAGATTCAAACCGTCGTAAAAAGGGTATATCTCAATTGGCAGACCGTGGAGTGAAGGGATGGAATGAGCATAGATTTTTTGTAAATTAATTTCACTGTAATTCTTCAAAATCAATCACCATTTTGTATATGGAATGTTCCTAACTATACCGTACGATTGTATTTTCTGGGGATTGGAATAATGTTGATATAATGAATTAACTCTTTACCGGAATTATTTATATGCGCCAAGAAGTTCTGACATGGAATGATATTGATCTGCTATTGGACCATCTGATTCCACAATTCGATGTTATTTTTGACGCGATGCTGATTATCACGCGTGGTGGTATTATTCCGGGTGGATTGGTAGCAGAAGCGCTGGGGATAGAAGAAATATTGACCGCTTCTATCAATTTTCCGGCTGAATCTCGTCTGGGAGAAAGTCAGAATTTACCGCATAAATTTTTGGCTTTGCCCGAATTCATCCAATTTCCTGATTCTTCGCTTTTGTGCGAAAAACGAGTGATTATTATAGACGATGTATGGGGATCAGGTAGAACTATCAGCACCGTCAAAAATCGAGTGAGAGGCACTGATGGCATTCCCTATACCTGTGTTTTTCATTTCAACCCCCATCGCAATCTCTTTGGTGTGGAAAAACCCGATTACTATGCAGCCATTACAGATGCATATATTATCTACCCGTGGGAGATTGACCTGGGAAAATCCAGGATGCTTCCCTTCAATTGTAAATAATTCAAGGAATCAATATTTCTAAATAACGCTGTGCCATATCACGCATATCGAAATGTGTTATCGCTCTTTCACGCGCTGCATTTCGGTATTGATTTTGTTTGTGGTAAATTTCCATCCCTGCTTCGATTAGTTCATCAAACTGTGGTGCTTCCAATTTCCAGTGGTTACCCCCGTAAGGTGCTGTGAGTCCTCCGTCATCCCCCACCAGTTCGGGAATAGAGCCGGTTGCAAAGCCGGCAATGGGTAATCCGCATGCCATTGCTTCTATCACTGAATTGGGGCAGGCTGCGTTGATCTCAGCCGGGAAGAATAAATGCGCGCTGCGGTCCAATTGAGGTATATCAGATAGAGGAACGATCCCCAACCATTTTAAGCGTACATTCTCATAGACAGGTAACTTGTCCAGCATGGCTTGAGGAGCCCGGCTGGCGATCACCAGTTCGACCGGTATTTTCGAACGATCCGCTAGCCCCTTGGCAAAGTCCAATGCATTCATCAGATCACGCTGGTGACCACCGTAAAAACTACCTTCCACTACCATGACACGGATGTGTTCCCGGGGTGGTTTCTCTTTTCCTGCGGGAGTGAAAAGATCGGTATCCACTCCGTTATGGATGACCGCGTCCGGTGTTGGGGTCGTTCCATAGACTCTCTTCCACCACTCCCGGGTGAATTGGCTCTGGTATACGATGAAATCGGCATATTTCTTTCGAATGGTTGAAAGGACCGTGTTGTTCCATTCGGAGCGCAGATAGTGACGCAGTCCGGTTTTGCTAGCTTTATGCAACCAGTTCATACCATCCAGGCGCTGCACGATGCGGACCCCGCGTTTCTTTACTCTGGCAAGCTGTGATAAATGGCTGCTCCCACCCACCACCAGCACTGCGGCGATATCGTTACGCTGCAAATCAAAATGGACTTCGATGCCTTCCTGAGTGAGACAGGCTGTCAATTTCTTCTGGAAAGAAGAAGGTCCCCCGGTGCTGTTCAGTTTGGGAAATAAGCAAATACTACCATTGGTCATTGCTTAATCCAGTGAATAACGGATGATCTCATCCACGATGCGCTCTGCCGCATATCCGTCTCCGTAAGGATTGGCAGCATGTGCCATACTGTCGTAGTATGGTGGATCGCTGAGCAATTTGGTGGTTTCCGATTTTATTTTATGATAATCAGTTCCCACCAATTTGAGCACCCCAGCTTCTACCCCTTCCGGTCTTTCGGTTACTTCACGCAGTACCAGGGTTGGAATTCCCAGTCCGGTGGCTTCTTCCTGAATTCCTCCGGAATCGGTCAATACCAGGGTGGCATGTTTCATTAATTGAATCAGCGGCAAATATTCAATGGGTTGGAGCAGAGTTACATTGGGGATTCCATCCAGGATTTCGTGTGCTGGTTTTTGGATATTGGGGTTCAGGTGAACCGGGTAGATCAGTTCTATCATATCGATATTGTTCAATGCAATATCTTTCAGTGCATTGCAAATCTGCCGGATTGGTTCTCCGAAGTTCTCTCGCCGATGGGCTGTGACAACGATCAGTCTCTTTTGCTTATCATGGATAAGCTTTTCTTCCAACAATGACTTGATATCATTCGGTACCGGTTCATTGACGATTTGGCGCAGTGCATCAATGACGGTATTCCCGGTAACTTTGATGTATCGTTCCGGTATCCCTTCTTTTATTAAATTGTTCTTGCTGAGAGTGGTGGGAGCAAAATGTAGATCAGCTACTACCCCGGCGATCTTACGATTCACTTCTTCTGGGAATGGAGCCCATTTATCGTAAGTGCGCAGACCGGCTTCAACATGCCCAATAAGAATATGGCGGTAAAATGCATTGAGGGCTGCTGCCATGACGGTGGTGGTATCACCCTGCACCAGTACCCAATCGGGGTTGACTTGTTCAAGGATAGGATCCAGATTATTAAAGATATTGGCAGTTAACTCTGCCAGGGTCTGATTGGGACGCATTAGGTTCAGGTCAATTTGTGGATCAATATGGAACAGATTTAGAACCTGATCAAGCATTTCTCGATGTTGGGCGGTTACGCATACTATCGATTCAATTTCAGGTTTTTTAGCAAGTGTCTGGACGACCGGCGCCATTTTGACTGCTTCTGGTCGTGTTCCGAAAATAGAAAGTACTCTTATCTTTTTTGCACTCATGGGTTAATTATATTTATGGTTGTCCTAATTTAAAGAACTGGAATCCAGCTGCTTCCCACGCTTGGCGCTGCCATCCGCCACACATATCCACTGCTATAGTAGCAGTGGTCATTCGTCTTACATTTTGAGGAACAAGTTCAGTAAATTGATGATGTGCAACCAGCAGCAGTATGATCTCGCAATCTTGGAGAGCATCTTCCAGCGAATTGACTGCCCTAGCTTTCCCATGCAATCCATCCGGTTTAAAAGGTTCAAAGATTGTTAAATCGCTTTTTTCATCCAGTAGTAGTTTGACGATCTCAATGGCGGGAGATTCGCGCAGATCATCGATATTTGCCTTATAAGCTAGACCGAGTATGCTTATTTTCTTTCCACTAAGAGTTCCGAGCTTTCTTCTCATGAGATTCACCACATAACTTGGTTGCCCATCGTTCACTTCTCTGGCGGTGTGCACCAGTGGAGAAACATCTGGTGCAGCTTCCACCAGGAACCAGGGATCCACGCTGATGCAGTGACCTCCTACGCCTGGTCCGGGGCTCAAGATATTTACGCGTGGATGACGATTGGCGATGTCAATCGCTTCCCAAACATTTACACCAAAGCGGTCTGCCAGACGTGTGAATTCATTGGCAGTCGCGATATTGATATCACGATAAGTGTTTTCCATCAGTTTCACCATTTCAGCGGTGGTGGCGTTGGTTAATAAGATATCTCCTTTAACGAAAGTACTGTAAAGCTCCTTACCAGCCAAAGCAGATGACTCATCGATGCCCCCAATGACACGGGTATTTTGAATGATCTCTTCCAAAATCTTACCGGGCAGCACTCTTTCGGGAGAATAAGCCAGCAAGAAGTCATCACCGGCTTTAAGCCCACTTTTTTCGAGGATCGGGGTAACAATATCGCAGGTGGTGCGAGGAGGAGAGGTCGATTCCAGAATGACCAGATTACCGCTTTGAAGATGAGGGACGATTGATTCAGCAGCCGCTTTCACTGCTTTAAGGTCGGCTTTCTTTTCGGGAGTGATAGGCGTGGGTACTGCTATGATGAAAGCATCCACTTTTTCAGGTGAGGGTTGGAAAGTTAGATTTCCAGATTGGATGGCATCTTGTACCAGGGAACGCAGACCTGGTTCAAAGATATGGATATGTCCATTCTGAAGACCCCGCACGATCTCTGTGTTGATATCAACTCCAATGACCTTGATACCATGGGTTGCAAAAGTACATGCAGTGGGTAATCCAATATAGCCTAATCCAAGCACACAAATTTTTTGATATTTCAATGTTTTCTCCTCATCAAAAAACAATGTTCATATTATCCCATAATTCAATATTTTCGGTTTTCAGGGGCAGTTGTTGTAAAGGATTTTATGGCATGATAAACTTCATTAACTCTTAGAAAAGAGGACGCTATGCCAAAAACAATATATTTGCTCGATGGACATGCTCTGGCTTATAGAGCATTCTTCGCCTTGATGGCAAGTGGGTCAAGATTTCGAACGCGAACCGGTGAACCCACTGCTGGTACATATGGTTTCACCAATATCCTGTTAAAGATCATCGAACAGGATAAACCGGAATATCTGGCAGTTGCTTTTGACACTGGAAAGACTTTCCGTCATGATCTCTATGATGATTACAAGGCTACCCGAGAAAAAATGCCGGATGATCTGATTCCACAGATCGAACGCATCCGTGAAGTGGTGGACGCCTTTAATATTCCGCGCCTTGAAATGCCCGGTTACGAAGCGGACGATGTGCTCGGTTCGGTTGCCAATGAAGCCGTGCAACGAGGTTTTGGCGTCAAGATCATCACTGGAGACCGCGATTTATTGCAGTTGGTTGATGACCGTGTCATCATCAATTTGACTGGTTCAAAAATGTCGGATGCCCAAGATTATTTTCGTGAGGATGTGAAGAAATCACTGGGTGTTTTCCCCGATCAGGTGGTGGATTATAAAGCGTTGATCGGTGATACTTCTGATAATATCCCCGGTATCAAGGGCATCGGACAGAAAACTGCCGACAAATTATTGGAAGAATTCTCACATCTAGATGATATCTATGCCAATCTGGATAAGATCAGTGGTCGTACCAGAACTTTGTTGGAAGCAGGTAAAGATTCTGCCTATCTCAGTTATGATCTGGCAAGGATACGCACCGATCTCCCCATCAAGATTGATTTCGAACAGGCGCGGACGCGCGAAGTGGACATTGATACGATCATTGCAATCTTAAAAGACCTCGAATTCAGGTCCAGTATTGAACGGGTGAAGAAAATATTCAACGTTGTTGAACCTTCCAGCTTTGATGGCATTCAACCCGATCTTTTCAGTACGAACGAACCGGTCAATATCGCGGTCGACCCACAATACAAGCTGGATGTGCATATCGTGGATTCAAAGGAAACCCTCAGTGACCTGGTCGCCACGTTGGAAAAAGCGCAATACCTGTCTTTTGATACAGAAACGACCTCAACTGACCCCATGCTGGCTGATATGGTGGGTATCTCGATCGCCACCGAACCAGGCAGTGGCTTTTATATTCCCGTTGGGCATAAAAATGTCTCCAAGCAGCTTGATTTGGACCTCATTCGAGAAGCATTAAATCCTTTCTTCATGAATAGCGATCTGCGCAAGGTTGGGCATCATTTGAAATATGATTGCATCATACTGGTCAACCATGGATTCACTATCAACGGCTTATATTTCGATACCATGATCGCGGGATGGTTACTGGAACCTTCTTCTCGCCGCCTGGGGTTGAAGACCATGAGTGAATTGGAATTGGGTATCAGTATGACTCATATCGAAGAGTTGATTGGCAGTGGCAAGAATCAACTTTCCATGGCAGATATTGCAGTGGAACAGGTGGCTCCTTATGCGGCAGCTGATGCAGAAGTACCTCTAAAATTGATGAAGATTCTAAAAGAGCGACTGGAAAAGAACCAGTTGTTGAAAGTTTTAGATGAAATCGAGATGCCGCTCATCCCTATCTTGATCGATATGGAACGCAATGGGATAGCCATCGATAAAGATTTCTTTAAACAATTTTCACATGAATTGAGCACACGCATGCGGGAAATCGAGAAGAAGATCTACGAGATCCTGGGCTACCCCATCAATATCAATTCCACCCAGCAGCTTTCCAAAGCGCTGTTCACTGATCTGGGTCTCACCCCTCCTGATAGTGGTAATAAAACCAAATCGGGGCACTATTCTACCTCGGCTTCAGTGCTCGAGGAAATGCGTGGTCAGCATGTGCTGGTTGACTTGATCCTGGAATATCGTGAACTGACGAAACTGGTTTCTACCTATTTAGACACTTTACCCAGGCAGGTCAATCCACGAACCAATAAGATTCATACCTCTTTCAGCCAGACCGGTTCTGTTACGGGCAGGCTTTCTTCTTCTGACCCTAATCTACAGAATATCCCCACCCGCACTGAATTGGGGCATGAAGTGCGCAGAGGTTTTATTGCCGATAAAGGGCAATTGTTGGTCTCAGTGGATTACTCGCAGATCGAATTGCGAGTAGTGGCACATATGTCCCAAGATCAAGCCATGCTGGATGCATTCCGTCACAATATGGATATTCACGCCGCCACAGCCGCTGCCATCTATAACGTTCCAATGGAGGAAGTGACCAAAGACCAACGCCGGCATGCCAAAGCTATCAATTTCGGTTTGATTTACGGCATGAGTGCTTTCGGACTGAGTCGCTCAACTGATCTGACCTTGGCTGAAGCGGAAAATTTTGTAAAAACCTATTTTGAGCGTTTTCCTGGAGTAAAATCTTATTTGGATTCCATTCGCAAGCAAGCTGCCAGTGAAGGTTACGTGGAAACCATGTTAGGTAGACGAAGGTACTTTCCGAATTTGAAAAATCCTGTCAACGCCCAACTTAAAGCACGTGAAGAGCGCGAAGCTATCAATGCACCTATTCAAGGGACGGCTGCGGATATCTTGAAGATCGCCATGATTCAATTGAAACCTGCCATAGAAAAAGCACAACTGAAAACGAAGATGTTGATTCAGGTACATGATGAACTGGTACTGGAATGTTCACAGGAGGAATTGGATGCCACTATCAAATTAGTCAAAGGCATTATGGAGAAAGCCTATAAGTTGGATATCCCACTCAGCACAGACGCGCGTTATGGCAATAACTGGGCGGAATTGAAATAAGGTTGCTCATTACAACAAGCGCGGACGCCCGTATTCCAGTTTCTCTTTGATATGACTATTGTCATTGAATAGACGGATGACCGGATTTCCCTTATAGAAATCCACAACTGTTAGTGATGTGTTGTCGACCCAAAATGGCACGTAGCGTGAAAAATCACCACCAACGTGATAATAGAGAAAACTTTTTATAAAACCGCCATGCGATACTGCCACCACCTGTTGCCCGGCGTGCTTTTGGATGACCGTGTTGGTAAAAGATTGGATGCGTTTCTTGAATTTGTCTATTGGTTCTGCCCCGGGAATTTCAGGGCGAATGGGATTCTCTGAATATTCAGATTCAATCCAGATGGCGATCTGCTGGTAAAGTGCGGGATTTGTATTCTTGATCTGAGAGATTTTGATGTCTGAGAGTTCCCCAAAACCGTATTCGAGCAGGTCATCATTGGGCAGCACTGGTAAATCGAAGATCTTACCCAAATAAGCAGCAGTTTGCATGGTACGCTGCAGAGGGCTGGAGTAGATAACATCCACAGCATACTGTTCCTTGACGCGCTCAGCTGTCTTCTGGGCTTGCTGGTGCCCTATCTCGTTGATGGGAATGTCATTCCAACTCGAAATGACTTTTTGTGTATTATGCAGGGTTTGTCCGTGCCGGATGAGCAGCAGGCGAGTAAAGAGTTTTTTGTTTTCATCCATGAAAAGTCAATCCTTGATACTGTTAAATTATGGTAATGATTCGTAAGGGCGCACTGCGATGGAGTAGATGGCGCAGACTCGTGAGTCAAGCATGCGCGTGCGGATGCGCGGATCTATATCTTCAAGCTTCAGCGATGAAGTAATTACGGTGGGTGCCCTGGTTTCATAACGAAAATTTAAAATTTGAAATAACTTCTCTTTTGCCCAGGGAGTGGTGTTCTGCGTTCCTAGGTCATCCAGGATCAATAATCGGGCGTTCCGCACCTGGTTGAAGATATGATCATAGGAGATGGGTGAGGAAGGGTTAAAAGTCGCTCGCAAATGATCAAGCAGGTCGGGGACGACGGTGAAAATTGGGTCATCTCCGGCAGCCTGACGGAATTTTGCAATGGCAGCTGCCAGATGGGTTTTCCCGGTTCCGTAGGTGCCCAAGAATACCAGCCAACCTTCGGGATTTTCTGCAAATTGCTGGGCAGCATGAAAAGCCTGATCAAGGCTTTTTTGTTCGGCTGCCGGTAAATTCTCCTTTTTGCGGGCGGAAAAATTACGGAAAGTGCGATGATCGCTTAGATAAGCCAGTGTGGAAATAGGCGAATCTTTATGCTCGATGAACGGGTCGCGGTAATCGGGGGCGGTGATAGTAATATTGACGACCAGATCGCGATCGTTCAAGCGAGAGCTTACCCGCTCATCGATCTCAGATACTTCCAGGTTGGATGTGATCACAGTAGGTAATTTGTTCACGTAGCGGTGGTTGATGATCTGGAATAGTTTTTCCTGTGCCCAGGGAGTGCTGTTTTGGGTGCCCAGATCATCCAGCACCAGGAAGGGAACATCCCGGATCTCAGAAAAACGTTCCTCAAAGGATGTATCCTGCCCACTGAAGGTATAACGCAACCAATCTAAAAGGTCAGGTACGGTTAAGAACAGAGTGCGAGTGCCATTCTGAATGATTTCATTGGCAATGGCGGCTGCTAAATGGGTTTTCCCACAGCCGAACTTACCGGTCAGGAACAACCAACCATTGGGATGGGAAGCGTAGTTTTTGGCGTTCTGGTAAGCCATTTCCATGCTTTTATTGCTATCTTTGACACTGCCACGTCCCTGTAGATTGAATGTGTCGAATGTCATGGCACGAAACGATTCGATGTTGCTAAAATCATACAGATGTTCTTTTTGCGCTTTGTCAACCTTTTCTCGCCGGCATTCGCATATTTCCATTTTCCCGAAATCAGGGTGATTGATGGGCAGGTCACGGCGGATAAAGCCAATGCCGTGACAAATGGGGCAATTGGGATCGCCGGGGAGTATCGATCTTGCTTCAGTTACGGATGAATTTGCCATATTTGCCTTGGGTGTATTGCTTGTAATCCGCTTCAGCGTTTCTTTGATCTCTTCCATTGCGACCTTCTTCTTTCCAACTCTTTAAAATAGCCTGTATATAGCGCCAGCGCCTTACATTGTTCACGACCGCGATTTGAATGGCTTCTTCAAGCCACTCAAACGGGTATTCCTTTTCTGCTTCTTTCAATTCATCTGCCATGAGGGGGGTGATGGGAGCGATGTTTTCTTCGTAAAGCCGATATAGATTTGGTCCTGCGCTGTGGTCACCGGATGCATGAGCGGTGCTTTCTTTTTGCTCTGCGAGCAGTTGCGCAGCCTGACTGCCGCGCGCGGTTCGTAGATAAAAAGGACCTCCCCTGCGGATGGCATCCATATTGTTGCCGGTGATGAACTCACTGGCAAGATTGGCTTCGATGCCTTTGAGCAGATTTTCTCTTGCTGCGGCGGTCGTATCGCCCAGGGTATCGGTAAATTCGGGATATGTGAAAAAATCGGCTAACCTGAGTGCATTGGCGTCGTCGCCGCTTTGTTGTACCAACCAGATGGCGAATAATAGCACTTTTAATTGCAATAGGTCAGTGATCTCTGCTACACTTTCCGTGAGAAAGGCGAGATTGAAATGCACTTCATTGAGGTCCATCCTTTTTTCACGCATTCTTGGGGAAAGACCTCTTCTTGTGTTCATTATCTACCTGCGCGGCGTTTTCAAAACGAGCAATTTCATTCAGGAACACGATGTTAATACCGGAATGGGTAGGTCCATTACGGTGTTTTGCAACGATGATCTCTGCGGAATTCTGTTTACTGATATCCTTTTCTGTGATATCGGGACGGTGAATGAACATGACGATATCTGCATCCTGCTCGAGGCTGCCCGATTCGCGCAGATCGGAAAGCATGGGACGTTTATCGGTGCGTTGTTCGACCGCGCGTGAAAGCTGTGCAGCAGCCAGCACCGGGACGTTCAATTCCCTTGCCAGGATCTTTAGATTACGCGAAATGTATGAGACTTCCTGCACACGATTATCATTGCGCGAATCCCCTGACATGAGTTGCAGGTAATCCACGATGATGAGGTCCAGGTGATATTCCAGATGCAAGCGACGGCATTTGGTGCGCATCTGCACCGGGGTTAACGCTGGCGTATCATCCAGGAAGATTTTTGTTTCTCCCAGTACTTCGATGGCGTGTGTGAAAAGTGGCCATTCTTCATCTTCCAGGTCACCCAGACGCAGGCGTTGTGCATTAATACGCGTTTCCTGTGAAATCAGACGCTGTACGAGCTGTTCGTTGGACATTTCAAGCGAGAAGAATGCCACATGTTTATGGTGTTTTTGAGCGGCATTCTTGGCAATGGTCAGCAAGAACCCGGTTTTACCGGTGGCAGGGCGCCCGGCAATGATCAAGAAGTCAGATTTTTGCATTCCTCCCAGCACTTTATCCAGGTCGATCAGCCCGGTCGGTACTCCCATGAACTCATCACCGCGTTCAGCGAGTTCGGTGATGTGATCATAATATTCACTCAGGACGGTATTAATGGGCTGAAGATCACGGCGGATACGTCTTTCACTTAGATTGAACACTTCTCGCTCTGCTTCGTCGAGAACGGAATTAATGCTCTTCTCTTGATCGTATGCTAGTTTTGCCATTTCATTGGCAGACCCCAGCAATCTGCGCCGGATGGAGGTCTCTTCCACGATATGGGCATAAGCCTGGGCATTCAACGAACTGGGAGTCTGATTAACCAGAGAAACAAGATAAGCCTGCCCCCCCACTTCATTAAGTTGATTGCGTTTCTCCAATTCTTCACTGACGGTCAGCAGATCGATGGGGATGCGCTCTTCGTAGAGATGAACGAAAACTTCCCATATCCAGCGGTTGCGGATAATATAAAAATTATCCGCTTCGAGCACCTGGGCTACGTC
>JAAZNC010000096.1 GCA_012798455.1 Chloroflexota bacterium
ATGTATTCCCCATAAAAGGTACCTTCCCCCGTCTCGATGAAGTGTTCGTGTGCCATGCTTCCCTCGCTGCTGTTGTTCCCCCTATTCTATTAAATCTCTCCCCCTTTGTCAATTTTGTCACTTCTTTTTCAACAGTCTCTTTCATGAATATTGACATTTTCCAGGGTCAAGTCTCCCTCATTGCGAATGGCTCCCCCAGAACGCACATCTCCTTGTGGATTTCCATGCCGCATAGTGAGATGGCGGATCGCCACCTGGTTGCCTGCCGGGATCAGGAATATACGTTCAATCGCCGCATCTACAGATTCCGCTGCCTGAATGATCGTCTCAAACTGCCCTTTTCCCTGGATGGTCACATTTTTGTTCACAGCAATTCCCGCTTCGGTATGGACTGCATCCTCCAGGCTGATCACCAATCCCGCCGTGGTGCTTACTGCCTCCAAAGCAGCCTTAAGGGATGTGAAATCACAGTCCTCCGCACATACCGTGATATCTGCCACTGGAATCGTGGTCGCCGTTGGAGAAAAATTCCCATCAACACCAGCAGAACAAGTGCCGCACGCGCACAAAACGACAAGACTTAAAATATATCCGACCACCAGGTTTTTATGATACATCATCGCTCATATCCATCTTTTTGATTTATCTATCCTAGCAAATTCTCTTCACAATTCTTATTCGTCAGTTATCCAATTAAATAATCATGTTCATTTTTGGAGCAAATAAACATGAGATAATGAATAGATTGAAAATTTTCTGGAGAACTTATGCAAGCCAGCGATAACCGTGAAAAAGAGATCAAATTCTTCATCTCCGATCCTCTTCAAATGCGCGACCATATACTTGCTCACGGAGCCCGTCTCCAAAAAGAGCGCTTGTTCGAAGTAAATTTACGTTTCGATACCAGCCAGCAGAGCCTACGCGCCAGTCATCAGGTGCTGCGACTGCGCCAAGACGATCATGTTCGCCTGACCTATAAAGACCAATCCGAATTTTCCGAAGGAATCGCCGACCGCCGCGAATTAGAGATCACCGTCAGTGATTTCGAAACTACCCAATCCATCTTGCAAGCGCTTGGATTTGAAGTATTTATGGTCTACGAAAAATACCGCACCACTTTCACCCTGGATCAGTGTGAGATCGTCATTGATGAGATGCCTTTTGGGAATTTCATTGAGATCGAAGGACCATCAGCCGATACCATCCGATCCGTAGCTTTGCTCTTGGCACTGGATTGGGAAAAACGCATCACTACCAGTTATCTGGATTTATTTTATAGATTGAAGGGTCAAAAGAAATTTTCAGCCCCGTATTTATGTTTTGAGTATTTTAAGAGGCTTAGGTTTAAAGAAGATGATTTCACCACTGGCATAGACCAGGTATGATGTTATCTGGATCAATTCTCCAGTATTCCGAGTATCTCATTTCCAGTATCTTCATCAGTGACCAGGTCAGTGATATACCCTCCACGGCTCGCTCCAATAATAGAACACGCTTTGCGCGGACCCCCTGCTGCAGCGATCACGCGCGGGGTATTCTTAAGATGATTGAGAGGAATGCTGATAATCTCCTGTTTCAAATAATCGATGCTGTTTCCCTTAATGTCAAAGAAACGCATACAAATATCTCCTACGGCCTTCTTTTCAAGCAATTGCGTCTTTTCATCATCATCTACATAACTCTCAAAGATGATATTTCTTTTGAATGGAGGGGCTTCCCCAATGCCAACTAACGCCACATCTAGGTTTCCCCAATTGGTTATCACTTCTTGTACATCAGCAGGCTTCAGAAGATCTTTACGGATCTCTTTATTTTCGATGATCCCCGGGACGTGCAGTTGCATCCAGGTTCCACCGCACACATCTGCGATACGTTGGATGATCTGATGGACCTGGAAACTGGGATTGATCTGCCCCACTCCGCCCAACAATGGGATGAATTGCAAATTGCTGCGCACTGCCGTCTCGACTGCCAGTGAGACCTGATACATTGTCCTACCCCATCCAATCCCTATTCGCTGAACCGTATCATCAATCATTTTGCAGAAATACCAGGCAGCATTGATTGCAATATTGTGCTGTGTGATACCTAGATTTTTATTGTTCCCATGAACAACAATGACATGGTGTAACTGTAATCGTTCCTTAAGTTGTATTGCCAGATCGGCATTCTTATACAATGGATCGACGATCGTGATCTGGACAATATTTTCATCTTCCGCTTCCTGCAATAGTTTCGAGATCGTAGGGCGAGATAATCCAAATTCTTCCGCAATTTGAATTTGGGTCTTCTTATTTATATAATATTCTCTGGCTACCGCTACCAGTCGGTTAATTTCGTTCTGTGTTGGCATCCTATATTTCCATCCTCTTAGAATACATCATTCTAACATGTCAGAAATCTCATTCAAGTTCAAGGTCTGAATCATCTCCCGATTGGGTCTACCGGTATCCTTCTCTATACCCGCATATTTATAATAGATTTCTAACTCCCTATCGAATGTAGCTCTATCGAACTTCTTTTTGTCGGTCGGATCTGTCACAAGCGGCTCAAACAACCTTCCGGGTAAAGAATCATCTTTGGCTGTAAATCCTTCTCTGTTATTAAAGACACGCATTAATAAGATCCTGCGTTTTCCTATATCCAGCAGATCGGATAGCGTGAATTCCCACCCTGTTATCGCTCTCACGATCTTTACCAAATCGTCAGGTCCATATAATTGCCATCCTGCTCCATAAACGAACTGACACACACACAACGAATCCATACTGGAATACAGACATTGAGTGATATACGCAAAATGGGTTTTTTCGTCATTCAAGACATCTTCAGCTTGTGGATTGGTCAATCCAAGTTCGGTCATCCTTTCAGTTTGTTGAATGTACGCCGCATCATGTTCGCTGGATTGATGATCCGCACCAAATGGATTAACGGCATAGATCAATCCCAAACTGGCTTTTTTCTGTGGCATGTGGGCGGGTAATTCTTGCCCTTTAACAGTGATGAGGAATTCCTCCGTTCCTTCTCCAAAGATAGTTGCCGCTTTGGCGGACCCTTGCGCCAGAATTCCACCCACTCCATCACATCGGGCTATTTTTTCCACCATTTGCACTGCTGCTCTTTCGTTACCGAAGCGCAGATCAACGCCATCTAATTGCTCCAAGGTGATCCTGCCTTTTTCGTGACATTCCATTGCCCATGCAATGGTTGCCCCACATGTGATGGTATCCATACCATACATATTGCATAATTGGTTCATATATGCCACTGCGTGCAGATTACCAATGCCACAATAGCTGCCAAACGTTGCCAGCGTTTCATACTCGGGACCACCGTACACTTCTTCGACCGAAAATTGATCAGAATCAACACGAACTACCGGCTTACAACGTACGGCACATCCATAACACGTATCGCGTTTCACTAATATTTCCTGATTGATCGTTCCTCCATCCAAATTTTGAGATTTCTCAAAAAAACCACTTCTGTAGTTATACGATGGCAATCCCCCAACTTGATTCTGCCAGGCAACTGCGCCGGCAGTTCCAGATAAACTCAATCCAAAAGACCCTGAATTTTTCAGATTTTGTATTCCTGATCTCGCTATCTTTTGCAATTCTCCTGGATTTGCCAAATTTAGTCTATGTTTTCCTCTTACAGCAATTGCCTTCAGATTCTTGCTCGCCATAACTGCACCCATACCGGTACGTCCATTAGCACGATTTGCATTGGTCATAATAGATGCAAAGCGAACACCATTTTCCCCTGCCAATCCGCATTGTGCGATCTGGATCTTGGTATCGTGCAATTCATCACGAATCAAAGATTCTACTTCTGCGGTCGTTTTCCCCCATAGTTTTTGTGCGTCACGCAACTCTATCTCCTCATCATGGATCCATAGATAAACAGGAGAGACAGCGCGACCCTTAACAACAATCGCATCAAAACCTGAAAATTTCATCTCCACCGGGAAAAACCCACCGCTTTGAGAATCGCCAATCCCTCCAGTGAGTGGTGATTTAGCGGTCACATTCATCCTGCTCAATCCAGAAATGGGTGCCCCTGTAATGACACTTACGGAAAACACCAGTGTGTTGGCAGAATCAAGCGCATCAATATGCGCCGGGGTATTCTGCAATACAAGATATACTCCCAGAGCACTTCCTCCTCCCAATTTTTTATAAAACGTCTCATCCAGTGATTGTATCTGCCAAATTTGCCTGGTCAAATCTATATTCAATGTTTTTCCGTTGTAGCCAAAAGGCATGCTTACCTCTTTTTATCTGACTAAAAAAGCTGCGTACTGATGGTCCGCAGCTTTTTCTTTTTACTCCTATACTCAGGGCAAATATTTCAGTGCATCTTGAACGCTGGATCCCTCATGCACTACTGCGGCTAGAGCCCTGGTCATGGCACCCGGAGTTCTATGCGCCCAAATATTCCTTCCGATAGCCACTCCTGATGCTCCTTTATCTAGGCATAAAGCGATCCGTTCCAATAAAAGTTTCGCATCATCGGATTTCACACCTCCCAAAACTACTAAAGGAACCAGCGCGTTTTGAACCACACTGGAAAAATCACCCGTATTATCCAGATAGAAAGTTTTGATGACATCCGCTCCCGCTTCGGCAGTGACACGCACAGAAGAAGAGAGTTTTTCCACTGTGTTCCATTCCTTGTCCGCGCTCATCCCACCGGGAAAGACTTCTGCCATGATGGGTATTCCCCATCGATCTGCTTCATTTGCCAAGCGTGCAAAGTTATTTAAGCTCATTGGATCGCTCGTCGAAAATGGATAAACCATGCATTTCAACATATCCACTCCCAATTGAATCCCTTGTGTAACAAAATCTTGGATATTTGAATAACTGCTCTCCACACTAAGGAGGATAGGAAAATCACGTATCTTCGAATGAATCTTCCGAACCGTCCCTAGAGTTGTCATAACTGCATCAGCTCCGGCTTCATGGATCTCTTGAATATACTTTCCTGGATCTTCTAATCCTAATACCACATCTGGCATATATGCTGCGTGGTCCATCGCTACGATAAGTGTTCGTCCGTCCGTTTTGAATATGCGTTGCATTCTACGTTGTTTTCCAATTTCCATTATTAATTTCCTTTTCATTTTTCTATTGCGCCTAAATACCGAAAACATTCGCTGCTGACAGCCAATGATGCTTCCATGATCTTTTCAATTTGGTTATATTGACTTCGATAATTCAACACTTCCAATAAAAACGGTAAACTAACACCTGCCACTAGATGATCGATCTCTCGTTTTATCGCAACAACTGCATTCCATGGTGTACCAAAAGGAATATCCACCAAAAAGATCACACCATCATCGATTGCGGCTAACGCATTTTTACATTCTTGTACTTTTGCAATAAAATTTGAAAGTCCATCTCCCTCTTCAAGTCCAACTGTGTTGATGTTTTCTTGCTCACCCATGATCATCACACTGGCACGTAGAAGAGCCGCTGCTAAACCATCATGACTTATCAATAGGATTGGGGTCAATTCTTGACTGTCCATTCATCTCACTCCAGGATCATTGCTTTCAATACTTCTTGGTTCACAACTTGTTCAATCGCGGATCCAACTTGTCCAAGATTAAACGTCTTTGAAAAGAGTGGTTGAAAATCGATCACCTTTTCATTGATCAAACTTGAAGCCAAACGATAATCTTTCGTTCGATATCCTGAAGTGCCCACCAATGTTACTTCTTTATAATGGGTTAAGAAAGAAGGGATCGTGATAGAACTTTGCTTTGGTAAACCACCGAACATATGATAGTAACCTCCTGGTCGTGGACAGTCGAAAGCTGATTCGACGACTTTTTCATTGGCAATCGATGCGATCACTACGTGCGGACCATAGCCGTCGGTATGATCTCGAGCAAAACTGCCCAGATTTGCATTCTCTTCTGGGTCACAGACAATTGCACCCAGCTCTTCTGCTAATGCTCGCCTTTCCAAATTCGGCTCACTCAAGATGATTCTGCTGGCTCCCCATGCTTTAGCTAGCAAAACGTGCAAGATGCCCATGAATCCCCCACCCACTACCATGATTGTCCAACCAGGTTCCCAATGGCAAGAACGCAAGGATAAAATAACACATGCCAGTGGTTCTGCCAGGGCTGCATCCATAAAGGATATGTTTTGCGATATTTTCCATCCTGTTTTGTCTACAAGTTCGCGGGGAACAAATAGTTTTTCTGCAAAACACCCATTGGTTGTAAAAACCTTATCTTTGCATAATTCTTCATGATCATTCAAACAAAAATCACAAACACCACACCCTGCGTACGGGGCGGCAGAAACTCGTTCTCCAACTTTGTAATCTTCCATGCTCGAAACGAGAACTTCTCCTGCAAATTCATGCCCTAAAATCATAGGAGGTTCCATTCCATAACGCAGCCCTTTATAGGCTTTGACATCTGTTGCACATACACCACTAGCCTTTACTCGAATCATAAGTCCATCCCCCATTTCCGGATCAGGATAATCTTGGATGAACTCGATCTTATGCGGTGCTGTATATACTGCTGCTTTCATTCTTCCTCCATTGAAACGGGGAGCTACAGAAGCTATATAGCTCCCCGATTACTAGAATTCGACGATACTAATTTTCAATCTAACCAATCCAGCCCAAGGCCTTCAATCCCACAGTCAGTACCATCAAAATGACCATGACCCATAGCGGATTGAGCTTCTTCTTCAATAACCAGTAAACCAAGAAAAGTAGTCCGAGCGGTAACAATTTCGGCAGGATGGAATCAAAGATGCCCTGTAAATTTACACCGCTTCCTTCAGTTTCACCTCCAAACAAGACCACAGGGGTTGAAACACTGATCAGAGTTGTCGCCATCACACCGGCTACGAACATGGCAACGATCTTTGCACCTTCGGTGAATTTTTGGATCAGATGACTGGAGCGGATTTTTTCAACGATCTCAGTTCCACTTCGGTAACCCCAGATAAATGGGTAGAATGTTCCAAGGATCGCTTCTACCGCGATCAAGAATGCAAACACGAATCCCAGGAAGTTGCCCTGTAGCGCCAAGTTTGCCGAAACTGCCAGGATGATGGGATGGACCGTACCCCAGAAAAATGAATCGCCAATTCCTGCGAAAGGACCCATCAAAGCCACTTTGAAACCATTAATAGCTTCTTCGGTCACACCCTTGTCATCATTGGCTTTTGCCTCTTCCATGGCAACCATCACACCCATGATCAAGGCACCAAAATAGGGATGTGTGTTATAGAACACCATGTGACGTTTTAATCCCTCTTTGAGTTTGTCGCCGGTAATTCCCAAACTACGAAAAACAGGCACCATTACCTGGGTCATACCCAATGCCATTAAACGCTCAAAGTTATAGTTACCGGCGAAGTTATTGACGCGCCATAGAGCACCATATAGATTTTTCTCATCAATTTTCTTCATCTTTGCGTCCATGTTATATACCCTTCGCTTTCTTATCTTCATCATTACCCGACTTGAGTTGCACGAAGATGACTGCAATAATCACACCCAAAATAGCCCCCGCAACTGCATTCAGGTTCAGATAGACCGCTGCAATGAAACCAAGGAAGAAGAACGACCACACTTCTTTCGATGCAATTATTAGCAGTAGCATCGCAATACCAAGTGCGGGTAGAACACCACCAGCATAACCCAACCCATCTGCCAACCAGCCAGGGATGATATTCAGCAACTTTGACGCCGCATCAATTCCCAATGCGACACCCAAAAATGCCGGAATCACATTCGTTAATGTCCACCCCATACCATCCAGGGTATTCAGAATATCGACGCCTTTTGCATTCCCATCTGCCGCCATTTTATCTCCCCAGTGACAGAACACCACATTCAGGCTCATAAATGCCAAGGTCAGTAACTGGCTCACCACAGCGACCGGAACGACCAAAGCCAATGCTTCCCCCGTTGACGCACCGGTTAGAATAACCAACGCGGTTGACAGAATAGATGCGAGATATGGATTCGGTGGAATCGAGGCACCAACGATGAAGACACCGATGAACATAGCCTGTACAGTACCGCCCACGATCAACCCTGTTTTAAGATCACCCAGAACCCATCCTGTCAAGGCAGCAGGGATCACCACAGCATAGCTGAAAGCATCATTCACTCCACGCATGAGCAGCAACCACCATGTCATAGCTTTACTTTCCTTTTGGGAAAGAACTGTGATGATTTGAGGAAGATAATACAACACAATCGCCCAGCCACCAGCAACAGCAGCTACTAGAAAAGCTTCCCTCCACATAAGATAAACTCCTTTTTTATTTTTGATTTATAGGTTTAATTTGGCTATTTTTTCAGTTGGAACCATCTGCACCTCCATTTCTACTCCACGAGTCTTCAATTCATTAAATGCAACAATTTCATTTTCTTTGGCATAAACCACTTTTGCCAAACGGGTCGTGCCCGGTCGATTCTGCAATCCACCAATATTTATCTTGTCGATGGATAGCCCACAATCCATCAACGCCACCACATCTACCGGAGTAGGGGTGATAATCAAATATTTACACATCGGGTTTTTCTTTTTTATATAGATGGCAGTTTGCTCAGGAGAAAGTAACAGTATCTGTTTCCCGGGAACCTGTGCCACGGAAAAAATGGTCTTGTACATTGGATCATTGGCAATCTTCTCATTGGCAATAATAATGATGTCTGCTGGATATACTCTGAGCCAAGCTGTGGTCACCTGACCATGGATCAATCTATCGTCAATTCGAATTAATGAAATATTATTTTCCATAGCAATATTATAGAAATAAATTTACATTTGTCAAGCACATTTGTAAATTTTATCAAAAATTATCACTGTTTTATGGATTCTTGATTCTTCGTAAATTCTGTTATAATATGTCGTAATACGACATATAAAGGATTGGCTATGCGATCAGATATTTCTTCAAATGAACCATTATCAGAGGCAGTTTTTTTTATCTTGTTGAGCATCCAAAACAACCCTAAACACGGGTACGCCATCATGAAGGAGGTAGAACAGCTCAGTGACAAGCGCATCCGGCTCAGCACTGGCACGCTATATGGCGCCATCAAACGCTTGCTGGAAAAACATTGGATCGAACCAGTTATCACGGAAGAATCGCAAGAGACCAACTCTAATCGCCCGCGTAAACTTTATTGTCTGACAGCATCCGGTCAACAGATCATCGAAGAAGAGAAAGCACGTTTACGTTCTCTCTTGGCAGCAGCAGACCGCCCATCAAACAGGAAGCACTGCAATGACATTATTAGGAAAGATTTTGGTTCTTATCTACTCTTTTATGCTTGGATTTTACCCGCGTTCTTTCCAAGATGATTTCAAAGACGAAATGGTAGATGTATTTGATGCCCTCATGCAGGATGCCAAGAAAAGAAGTATGTTTTCCGCGCTCACTATTTTCATCCGCGAGATTATCGTCATCCCATTCACTGCCGGAAAAGAACATTTAACGTCTTCAACTGACCGACAAAAATCAGCCGCTCGAACTCATCTGAACCCAATACAATTTACTAACGGGAGATTCCCAATGAAAGCAAAGGATAATGATAGGTTTATGATTGAAGACCATCGCACAACATTGTTCAGCACACTTGCACCTATGCTGATCGGATTAGGTATTTCTATTACCTGGTTTATCATCGGTGCACCTTGGTACATCTCTTCCGAATCCATGCGCAAACTCGCCATTCTAATCGGGTCTATTCCTGCTCTTCTGATCGCTGCCGTATGCATCTGGGCATTTCTCAAGAAAACCCCCGCCTGGAGTGCCACCTGGCTGGGCACCGCTATCACCGGTACTGCCCTGGTAATCCAATCCCTTGCGGAAGATAACACGTTCTTTGCAAGTTCCTACGGTTATGCGCTCATCGCGATCTTTGGCATAATCTCCCTGATGATCGCCATCACCATCGCATTGAGGAATTACCAGCAAGCCGGTTTACTGGGTATCGGGCTTTCATCAATGATCACCCTTTTCCAGTGCCATATTCTTTCTGCCGGACCAACCCATCATTTCTGGATCGGTATGGCAGCCATTCTCCCCGGATTGCTCTTTTCAGCCATGGCATATTTATTCATTCGCGCGACTCAAAT
The DNA here is from genome assembly GCA_012798455.1 of Chloroflexota bacterium. Taxonomy (GTDB): domain Bacteria; phylum Chloroflexota; class Anaerolineae; order Anaerolineales; family Anaerolineaceae; genus UBA4781. The sequence goes on from JAAZNC010000096.1 coordinate 10,139, forward strand.
GAAAGATCGGGTGATAATCCTGCTTGGGACCGCTGTATTGAATATCACCGGCGTCTGGCTGACAGCCAGGATCTATTCGCCTTATCTCATTCAACAGGGAAAAATTTCGTTTGCCTTTCCTCTGGCAGTGATCGTATGCATTGCACTGATCAGTGGATTGCTGGTGCAGTTTGCCAGGTCAACTTATTTAAAAATTCTCTCAAAACGTTAAATTTAAAATCCCCGAATTCATTCTCCGGGATTTTCTTTTTAAGGCTTTAACAAAGCAACTGCCTGCCATATTTCTTCCGGAACCAGTGCATTGATGTGATTTTGAATCTCTGAAAATAACTGTCGTTCGTTCTTCGACAAAACTGCTACGCTGGGGATCTCGTATTTTTCTCCGTTCATTTGCAGTTTCACCTGAGTACCACTACCGCCCACCATGATCTCTTTGGATTCCTGCCAGTTATTTCTGAAAACCTTGTTCGTCTTTAGCCACCAATAAAAATCATTCCAGGTTTTCTCATCTACACTAAATTGAAACGCATTCTCTTTTTCCGATTCGCTTTCATAACCTGCCTGGTAGGTCAGTGTTCCTTTATGATCAGGGTTGATTTCGATCTCAATTTCATAGTAATACTCAGGAGGCAACGCTCCGGTATTCCAGTAAGAATAGATTGCAAAATCCTGCGGGCACTGTTGGGGCACCCGGCTGCAACCGCTTGAAATAAAAACTGCCACAAAACATATTCCGAGCATGAGAATTCTAACGACCATTTATCCTCCAATTATTCTATAATCATAACGAAAAAAGGTAAAAAATGGTTCCATGAACGAGATATTAGAAATGCTGCAGGGAGGTGATCGGCGCTCGATTGGGCGAGCGGATGAGGTAGTTGTACGGGTACAGAAAAACTCTCCTGATTTCAACCTTCTATTCCAGGGATTCTATGAAAACGATCCTCTCATTCGCATGCGCACCGCGGATGCCGTAGAAAAAATCACTGCTACTGATCCGAAATTGCTCATCCCCTATAAACAGGAACTGCTTGATCTCATCCGCCAGATCGACCAGATGGAAGTGCTATGGCATCTCGCTCAGATCATCCCACGGTTGCCATTATCACCTGACGAAATGAATACGCTTTTTCCGATCGTAGTCGGGTATCTATCTCATTCTGGTTCCATTATGAAAACTTTTGCCCTGCAGTGTCTGTATGATCTTTCACTGCAAGAGCCTACTTTATTACCCGCTACTATTTCACACTTGCAACAAGGACTTCAGAGCTCGCAAAAAGCTGTGCAAACGCGCAGTCGGAAACTGCTTGCGTTGCTTAAATAAGGAAATTTATGCCCAAAAAAACAAATGATGTCTCTTTCCTGCCCCCATTACCCAATTCAAAAAATTTGAAGATCCATAAACCTTATCCGGGATTGCGTTTTTTTTATCGGGATTATCTATGGAATAACCGTTTCTTTTTTGGGTACCGCAGCAAATGCCACTGAGGAGAATATTGCCATCTTCTTCGCCATTGTTTTGTTGGGTGGATATACACTGATTCTCTATTTCACCCGTCGCCTTTGGATTCCTCCGTTTACCGGAGAACACACGTTGCGCAATACCGGCTGGATCGCGTTTGCCAATGCGCTGCTGGTGAAGATCACCATCCTGCTCATGGAACAGATATTGCAGAACGGCACAGCGATCACAGGCTTGCCCGCTCTTTTAAGTTTGCTTCTTACTCTACCCTGGTACGCCGGGATGATTTATCTCTTCATCCAGATCCAACAGAAAAATCATTATCATTGGACTGTCGTCCTGCTGCTGGCTGGGTTTTACGAATTCATTTTGAATCTTTGCATGAATGGGGTTGTGCTGCCTTGGCTGTCAGGGCAGCCGATTACAGTGCTAGATTCTTTTTTAGAGCTCTCCCTAACCGGCTACTGGCAATTCGTCATTCTTGACAGCGCCATTTTTCTGGTGACTGCCTGGATATTGGAGAAATTCCCCTCTCCTACACTTTCCTCAAAACGGTCCTTCTGGCAGGTTTTTCGCCCCTTGCTTTGGATTTTCCCCTATCTGGTTTATTTTGCCTGCTTTTATCTGATTGGTCGACATCTTTTTCCTTTATAAGGATTGTATACGCTATGATGCCCAACAGTCGTTGTCTTTAATACGCGTGCGCGTTCAAAAGAGCTATGCTGATTTTTCTTGCAGTGGACCTTCTTTAAAAATTTGTTTCATGCCAGATTGGATACACATCTTGCTCAAAAAGAGAAATAGAGCAAAGGGTATTTAAGCAAAAAGAGGATCTTCTATTAATCCAGATCCTCTTTTCATTAATCATTTTACAAATTACGGTGTTGCTGTCGGCAGTGCGATTGCATTCACATAATAGTAGAAACCACAAAAATTTTCACCATTGTCATTGACCAGATACCATTGTGTGCGATATTGTCCCACAGTGATCGGAACTTTGACGTCAACCATTACTTGCACCGTTTCATACGGAGCAACATCCTTTGATAAAACATAGGAGTGCGTTGGGCTCAAATCGGAATAGCCGGTCCAATGATAATAATATGTTCCCGCTTTCCAGGTAGCTGCGCCCACATTCTTTAATGTCCAATACACATCCAGGTCTGCCCCAACGTATTGATTGCCATCCACGGGTGTTTGCCCCACTACCTGGCAACCATACACTACGGGTGTCCAAGTTGGTACAGGTGAGCCGGAATAGGTGGTACTTCCTCCACTGCTGGTGCTTCCACTGCCACTTGAATAGGAAGTCGCAGTAGCTACAGTAGCTCCCATGGTAGGCAACGGCGTAATGGTGGGTTGTTCCACAGCTGGTTCTTCCGTCAAGCGCTTGGCATCCGCTGTCATCTGACTGACCGCTGTTTGAACCGCCTGTGTTTTTACCTCGCCCAGATCAGGTGTAGCTTCTGCTGCCGGTTGCTGTGTGCAGGCAGACAGCAAAACGACCGCCAGCATCAAGAAGCTAATCATCCCTATCAATTTTTTCATGCTTTACCTCCAATCTCTGCCATTCACGAATTTCAAATGCCAGAGTAGTTGAAATTGTCAACTGTTTTGAGTAAAATGTCAAGTCCGGCATCGTGTTTATGTTAGCAGAACTTTAAAAGTGAACCAATAACACTTGAAAAGTGAACTGATAACAGTTCAAAAGTGAACCGCTAAAACGGTCAAGAATAATCATCAAAACTTGAAAAGTGGACAGCTATGATACAAGATCTCTCTAAAAGGTGAAGATCATGGCACACATCCACAAGA
>JAAZNC010000097.1 GCA_012798455.1 Chloroflexota bacterium
TAAAATTATTCAGATTTTTAATTATATGAGAAATTTTTTGAAACCAATTTGCGGTCATTGCGTATAATTCGTGGAAAATGAAATTGGAATAATGAGTAATGGAAAAACAAGATATCACCACCTACTTTAATCTTAGCTTTCGTTTGGGATTGCGACAGATCATATCATTCAGTTTGAGCAATCCACAGCTCGCCTGGACAGCTGCGCGTTTGTATTTCTCTTTTCGTATGGGAGAAAAAAAACGGGCGCGCTATCAACGTCAGAATGTGCAGATCCCTCCCATGATCATCTTCAGCATCACCAACAACTGCAACCTGGATTGCGCCGGTTGCTATGCCAAAGTGCTGCATCAATCCAAAGAAAAGGAACTTTCTCCAGAACAATTCAAAGATACCATCCGGCAAGCCCGCGATCTAGGAGTGTCGGTAATCCTACTGGCAGGTGGAGAACCGTTCATGCGAGAAGGGTTGCTGGATACATTGAATGAATTCCCCCAGATGATCTTCCTGCTCTTCACCAATGGCACACTATTGGATGAACCTGCCATTCAACAATTAAAAAAACAACGCAATATTCTAACCGTGGTCAGCATCGAAGGGGATCAGCACAACACCGACCTGCGGCGCGGTGGTGGCATTTTTGAACGTGCCAACGAAATCTTTAATAAATTGAAGGAAAACAAGATCCTATTTGGTACGTCCATCACTCAGACCAGCCAAAATTTCGAGCTGGTCAATGATGAAACTTACCTGGTCGAGATGATGAAAAAAGGCTGCAAGGTATTTTTCTTCATTAACTATTTGCCGGTTAATCTGGAATCGTATGAGCTGGCACCCACTCCCCAGCAGGTGTTACGACACATTGCCATCCTGGAAGAACTGCGGGGAAAGTACCCAGCGCTGTTCCTAGCATTCCCGGGCGGGGAAGTAGAACTGGGCGGCTGTATCGCAGGAGGAAAAGGACTGGTGCATATCAATCCATTGGGAGAAGTACAACCCTGCCCCTTTTCCCCTTATTCAGATGCCAATTTGAAAGAAGTAACCCTGCTAGAAGCGCTACGTTCCCGGCATCTTGAAATCATCCGCAACAGTGGTGAAAGATTAGATGAGAGCGATGGATATTGTGCTCTCTGGAAAAACCGGCAATGGGTTGATGCCCTCTATAAGAATGAAATATAAAATATTTCAATTATTGAATTTATGGTATAACTACGAGCATAAATATTTTGTCTCTCCTTGAAAGGAGTAGTCTTAAGAAACAGAGATGATAGGTAAAATACGTAGGTTGGTGCTTGATACCTTAAAACCAATCGAGCCAAGTATTGTGGACCTTGCAAAAAGAATCAGCGTTTTAGATGGCATTTCTGCTGTGAATATCAGCATCGCTGAGATCGACCACAAAGTGGAAAATGCCAAAATCACTATCGAAGGGGATGATCTCGACTACGAGGTAGTCGCAGCTCTTATTCAAGATCAGGGTGGTTCCATCCATTCTATCGATGAAGTTGTTGCAGGCAAAATGATCATCGATGATGCCGCCACACTTCAGGACTAAATCCCCAATAAAAAAACATGCATCATAAAGATAACCCTCTCAAGCGTTTGTTTGAGAGGATCACTGAGTACAATGAAATAGCAGAAATTGGGGAAATAGCCAGACGTTATTTTGCTATGAATGCATTCGACGGTGTGCTCACCATCATTGGTGTCTTAATGGGGCATTACGCCGCCGGAGTGGAAGATCCCAGCATCGTAGTCACAACCGGTTTAACAACATCTGTCGCAATCGGAATTTCCGGGCTATGGGGTTCCTTCCTGACCGAATCCGCAGAGCGCAAACGGGAGATGGATGAATTAAGCCGCAGTACGCTGAGGGATCAAAATGGAAGCAAAATTGGAAAAGCCTCTCGCTTTGCGGCAGTAGCGGTTTCGTTGGTAGATGGGTTTTCACCATTCTTGGCATCGCTGGTGGTATTGATCCCATTCTTCTTCACCAATCTATTCATAGACATCCGCAGTGTTTACTATACCGCCATCGGATTTGCACTACTGGTACTATTCAGTCTGGGTATGTTTTTGGGCAAAGTATCCAAACAGAACCTGTTTGCCATGGGTTTAAAAACCCTTGCTGCGGGTTTGATCTCCGTCCTGATCAGCAATCTACTGGGTACATCACACTAGAAACTATATTCCAAGAATTAAGACAATATATGGCTTAAAATAGAGTCATATCTTTGATTTTAATTTAAACAGGAGCAACAATGGACCCGGTTAAATTGACGAATGAGATTTTCTGGATCGGTGTGAACGACACCAGCACCCAACTATTTGAAGGGCTGTGGGCGATCGAAAAAGAAGGTATTTCCTACAACAGCTATCTGATCAGAGACGAAAAAAGCACCCTGATTGACCTGTGCAAGGATATCAAGGGTGAATTGCTGATCGAACATATCAAAGCCTGCATCGATCCCAACCAATTACACTATCTGGTGATCAACCACATGGAGCCAGATCATTCCGGAGCGATCATGCAGTTATTGGAGGTCGCGCCCCAAATCACCATTCTAGGTAGCGTCAAAACACGCGAGATGCTAGAGGCTTTCTTTGGCATTCGTGAACATGTGCAGGTAGTTACAGATGGAGATATCATCTCGCTAGGTGAACATACGCTGCACTTCCTCTCCACTCCCATGGTGCACTGGCCAGAAACCATCATGACCTTTGAAGAAAAAAACGGTATCCTGTTTTCCTGTGATGGTTTTGGTGGTTACGGTGTGCTAGAGAGGAGCATTTTCGATGATGAACAGGAAGATCTGGATTATTACATCCGTGAAGCTCTGCGTTATTTTTCTAACATCGTATGTGCTTTCAGCAAACCGGTGTTGAAAGCTGCTGAAAAGATCGCATTGTTGAATGTGAAAATGGTAGCCCCTTCTCATGGGCTGGTGTGGCGTGCAGATCCGCAGCGTATTCTCAACTACTACATCCAGTGGTCAGAATATGCGGATGGGCATGCCCCCAAAAGGGTTTGTTTGCTACATGGATCCATGTACGGCATCTCCGCTCGGGTGATTCCCAGCATCGAACAGGGTTTGAAAAAAGCCGGCATAGATTTTAGCCGTATAGATATAGGTGAAACCCACATCAGCTACATCTTGCCTGCCCTATGGGAGAGCACGGGAGTGGTGATTTGTGCCCCTACTTACGAGGGAGCACTATTCCCCACCATGGAATTCGTGCTGGAAATGGCAGATAAAAAACGGATGAGCGATAAAAAAGTGATCTATGTCGGCAGTTATGGTTGGGGTGGGGGCGCAATGCGTTTCATCCATAAACAAAGCGAGATCTTGAACTGGGAACTGCTGGGAAATGTGGAATTCAAAGGACAAGCTTTGTCAGAAGATTTGGAACAGATCGAAGCACTCAGTATCAAACTGGCAAAGAGTTTATAGAAAATATAAAAAGAGAAAAGGAATGCCTTTTCTCTTTTTGAAACCCGCCCCTTCCTTTTACGTATATGAGATAGATTACCAACAATAGAAGGAGTAAAAATGAAAAATCGAAGTGATCTAGTTTGGGGTCTCATCCTCATCATCATTGGTGCATTCCTGCTGGTTACCCGCGTTTTTCCGGGTTATTTCGACTTTTTGGATTGGCCATTCATCATCATCGGTGTGGGCATTGTATTCCTGCTGTCTGCCATCCTTTCCCGCAACGGGGGCTTGGCGATCCCAGGTTGCATCGTTGGTGGCATTGGTGCCATCCTGTATTACCAGCAAATGACCGGTAGATGGGATACCTGGTCTTTCGCCTGGACGCTCATTCCCGGTTTTGTGGGATTGGGCATCCTGCTGAGCGGGCTGATTGATCGCAGTGGACCACGCTTTGACAGCAGCAGTCTGGTATTGATGGCGATCAGTGCTGCTGGTTTCGTCATCTTCGGAGGTTCTTTCGGCTTAGGCTGGAATTATGGAAATCTATGGCCGCTCTTCATCATCGGATTGGGTGTGATCGTGTTGATCAGCGCCTTCTTCAAGCCCAAATCAAAAGAATGAACCCTCACCATGAGAGCGGGAAAGCATGCAAACTCGCGCAGAAATGATAAAACGATTAGCACAGGCGGATACCCCTTCCATCCGCCTGTTTGCTTTAACTAAATTGCAAGGACTGCCATGCGATGATCCACAAGTGGTGAGGGCACAAGAGCAGGTGGCAAACGATGAACCGGTGCACAGCATTCTCAAAGAACAACATCCCGAGGGATTCTGGATCTGGGATCACAGCCACTACACTCCCAAATACAAAGCTACCCATTGGAGCATGAAGTTGTTGACCGAAATGGGCTTATCCGGCTCTCACCCTGCCATGCAGCAGGGGGCGTTCTACATGCGCGAGCGCCTGCGCCCGACCATCATCAAAACGCTGGAGCAAAACGAAATGGGGCTAGCCTGTTTTTGGGGCACGTTTTTAAGGTACCAGCTACACTGCGGACAATTAACAGATACAACCATTCAAATGGTGATCGATCAATTGGTGCTTGAAATTCAAAACGACTGCACCTGTCCTTATAATTATGGACTGCCCTGTGCCTGGGGAGTGATCCGTGCCATGTGGGGGTTGGCTTCCATCCCATCAGAAAAACGCAGCCTGCAGGTGCAGCAAGCTATCCGGCATGGCTTGGAATTCATCCTGGAGCGCTATTCCCTGACCAAGGCGGATTATCCTTATAAAGAAAAGATCCACAAGGTGTGGTTCGCATTGAATTTTCCTCTTTCTTACAATGTTGATATCCTCTTCACCTTGCTTGTGCTGCAAGAACTGGAGGCACTGGACCATCCCGCCGCCCGGCAGGCATTGGATTGGCTGGCTGCTAAACAACTGAAAAGCGGTTGGTGGCGTGGCGCCAGTCCTATTCGCAGCCGTAGCTGGGCGTTCACCAAGGGGCAGGATACGGTTGATGGTTGGGCAACCCTGTATGCGTTAACCTTGCTGGACTAAGTATTCCGTCGTATTCATCCTCGATGTTACAATCATTAACAACGAGATGATGGAATCAATATTACCTACTTCCCACGGCGCTATTCCGCTGCCCGCTTTCCTGCCGGACGCCACCTTTGGACAGGTGCGCGGTCTGGATGCGCAGGATCTGGCAGCCTGCGGCGTGCGGGCGGTCATGATGAATTCCTACCATCTGATGCAAAAACCCGGCACCACCGTTATCAGCGCATTGGGCGGGTTGCATGCTTTCAGTGGCTGGCAGGGACCCATTTTCAGCGATTCAGGCGGTTTTCAGGCTTATTCGCTCATTCGCCAGAGCAGCAGCTTTGGAAGCTTCACAGATGATGGCATCCTGCTGAAAGACAGCAGACGGGGTAAGAAGATCACCCTCACTCCTGAAAAGAGCATCCAGATCCAATGGAAAATGGGAGCAGACGTGTTATTCTGCCTGGATGATTGCACGCACGTGGATGACCTTGAAAACGAACAATTACTTTCTGTGCAGCGCACCGTGCAGTGGGCGAAACGTTGCCATCAGGAATTTATAAAACTACGGGATCAGAGCAAGGACGATGCCGACCGATCACGGAAATTGTTCGCAGTTGTCCAAGGTGGCGGTTTTCGCGGACTGCGCAAGACCTGCGCGGAATCCCTGTTGGAAATCGGTTTCGACGGCTACGGCTACGGTGGCTGGCCACTGGATAAGGACGGCAACCTGGTAGAGGATATGGTCGGCTACACGCGCGAACTGATCCCCAATGAATTCCCCATGCACGCACTGGGCATCGGGCATCCCTACAATTTGATAAAAACATTCAAGCTGGGTTATCCGCTTTTTGACTGCGCCATGCCGACGCGCGATGCGCGTCACACCAGGCTATACCGCCTGCGCGGGAACTTTGATCTTGGAAAGCAGGATTGGTTGCAGTATATCTATGCGCAAGATGAAAAACACATCCGCGATGAGAAACCCATCGACCCGACCTGCCCCTGCCACACCTGCCAGCACTACAGCCTGGGCTACCTGCACCATCTATACCAGATCAATGAAAATCTGTATGTACGCCTGGCGAGCATCCACAACTTGCAATTCATGGCACGCATCATCGACTTCCTGCGCGGAGAGCAAGCATGAATACTGTCATCGACAAGGATGAAGTGATCCGCCAGGTATTGGAAAAGAAAAAATACAGCCATCTAGATAAAGACCTGGTGGCGTTCATCGCTGCCGAAGAAATAAAAAAACGCGCCTCGCTCAAGGAAGCGGTCAAAAGCACTGCCAATAAACTGCACCAAGTAGGTTGGGCGTATTTCGCCCAGCAGCCCGATTACACGACACACCTGCACGAGTTGGCGGCACTGCCGGCGGACCTGCATGCTGATATGAGCAGACAGTTCTGCCTGCAGTTGATGCAGGAGCATGCTTCTACGCGCGAACGCCTTTCTATTTTGGATGAGTTTTATACCATCCTGTTTTCAGATATCCGACCCATCACATCCATTCTGGATCTGGCGTGCGGATTCAACCCGCTGGCATTGGGCTGGATGCCGGTCGCGCCGGATGTGCGGTACAACGCCTGCGACATCTTCGACGATATGAACGCTTTTTTACAGTCCTTCTTTGCGCATTTTCACATCCAGGGTAAAGCCGAAACCTGCAATCTTTTATCAACCATTCCACAAGAAAAAGTACAGGTTGCCCTGCTGTTGAAAACCCTGCCCTGCCTGGAACAGGCGGAAAAAGAAAGCTCCCGGCGCATTTTAACTGATATTCGAGCGCGCACCCTGATCGTCAGTTTTCCGGTGCACAGCATCGGGGGCAGAGAAAAAGGCATGCGCCAACATTATGCCAGCCAGTTCGAAGCCCTGCTGGCAGAGTTGGGGTGGAACTACCAGAAATTCCTGTTCGCCAGCGAACTGGCATACCGCATTGAGAGAGAACTGTGAGATGAACAGCCTGGATATTCTTAGCCAAAAGCTACTGCAAACACGCAAATACCGTGCCCTGCATCTGCCGCCAGAAACCATCCGTGACCTGATCGAACAGGAGAGCCAACACTACAGTGACCCCAAAGCTGTCGAAGAAAGCGTGCGCAAAAAGCTGCACCAACTCACCGCCCTCTATCTGGGTGATCCCGATTACGAGGCAGCCCTGCAGGAGGTACGGCAGCTCACCACCCGCGCCGAACTGGAAATATTCGCCAGACGCATGCTTGCCTGCCACACCTCCACCCGCGAACGCCTGCCGAACCTGACAGATTTCTATACAAAATTGTTCGCCATTACCGGCAAACCACAGTGCATTCTGGACCTGGCATGCGGGCTGAACCCCTTCGCGCTGCCCATGCTGGAGCTGCCCCCTGATATTGATTATCAGGCTTATGACATCCATCTGCCGCGTGTGGACCTGTTGAACGCTTTTTTCAAACAATGCGGTTTCTCAGCCGCGCATGCCGAACAGCGCGACATCCTGGTCGATCCTCCTACCCAATCTGCCGAGGTGGCTTTCTTTTTCAAAGAAGCTCACCGTATGGAGCAGCGCCAGAAAGGCAGCAACCACCGGCTGTGGGAAACCCTGTGCGTGGAATATCTATTGGTATCCCTGCCGGGCAGCGACATCGGAAAAACGCACGATATGCACGAGCGCATGCGCAATCTGGTCAAACAGACCGTGCAGGGGCATACCTGGCAGATCAAGGAAGTGGAATGCGGGGATGAGCTGGTATTCTGCATCCATAAAGGAGCACAGGTATGAGTACCTTATCTCCTTCCGTTGAAACCGCCCTGGAAAGGTTCCGCACCTTACTCAAGCCTGCCGAGTTCACCAAATTGGTGCAGGTGCTGGAGCAGGATCTGTCCCCCGCCATTCGCATCAACCTGCTGAAACAGGATCCAGACGCTTTCATCCAGCAATTGCAGGAACGCTATGGCTGGTATTTTAAAGCAGTGCCCTTCTGCCCCAGCGGTTTTGAACTATCAGGACAACCCGAAAATCTGGGTAAGACCATCGAACACGCCCTGGGGGAATACTACATCCAAGAAAGCGCCTCCATGCTGCCGGTGGAAATGTTCGATTTGCCGGCAGAGCCAGCCCCGTTGATCCTGGATATGGCTGCCTCACCGGGCGGCAAGACCACCCATCTGGTGGACCGCACACACGACCACGCCCTGGTGATCGCCAACGACGCCAGCAGCGGGCGCATCGCAGCCCTGCGGGTGATACTGGCAAAATGGGGCGCCACCAACCAGGCGATCACCTGCCTGCACGGCGATTATTTCGGTGCGCACCTGCCCGAACGGTTTGACGTGGTATTGCTGGATGCCCCATGCAGCATGCAGAATCTATATGACAGTCCCTCGCACCCACTGCGCGAAGTGAGCGCAGGAGAACAGCAAAGTCTGAGCAACCGCCAATTCCTGCTGCTGCGCAGCGCCCTGCAAACCGTGAAGGTGGGCGGACAGGTGGTGTATTCGACCTGCACGCTCTCCCCGCAAGAGGATGAACAGGTGGTGCAGCGCGCGCTGGATGAATTCGGCGCTGCGGTGCAACTGGATGACCTCTCCACCCGATTGCCCCATCCCGCTCCGGCATTACTGCAAGATGGTATGAACACCTTTTCCTCTGCAATGAAAAATGCGGTGCGCTTGTGGCCGCACATCTTCGGGACAACCGGTTTCTTCACTGCCCGCTTCAGCAAACTGGATGCACTTCCCGACCATCACGATAAATATGCGGTCAACACCAACCAGCGCCCGGACTGCAAAAATTGCCTGCCGGATAAAGAGATCAACCTTATATGTGCGTGGATGAAAGATCTCTATGGATTCGATCTGCAAGCCAGTCTGGAAGCACAATATCTGACCATCCTGGATAGCGGGAATGCTCTGCTGTTGGTACCCTTACGCCTGCTGCAGGATTTCAGTGACCTGCCCCTCAGCAGTTTTGGACTGAACGCTTTCAAACGCATCCCCAATGGTCATCAGATCAGCCATGAACTGGCAGCGCGCTTCGGTCACCGTTTTCAAGCCGGGATCGTCATGCTGGATCCGCAGCAGAGCTGTGCCTATCTGGCACATCAGGATATATTTCTTTCCCATAACAGCAATTATGTCAGTGGAGAAACGGTATTACTGAAAAATGAATACGGGCAGGTGCTGGGTCGCGCCAAGGCACTCAAGGATCGGCTGAAGAATCTGCTGCCCCCGCGTTTGCTTTAAAGCTGCATTTCCCCCAATTCATACAGGATCAGTGCCGGTGCCACGATGGCGGCGGTTTCCATACGTAGGATGCGCCTGCCCAGCGAAACAAGCTGCACACCCGCCACCTGGAATTGCTCGATTTCCTGCCCGGCAAAACCTCCCTCCGGACCGATGAAAAGAGCCAGCCTGTCACGGTGCTCAGCCAGTTTGGAATGCGGATGCAATGCATCTTTCAAATTGACGGTCTGTTCGGCTTCCCAGGCTGCCAGACACAACACATCCCCTGTTCCACAACGCTCGATGACCTTCGGCAAGCTGTCCACCTCCAGCAGAGGTGGGATATGCCCGCGACCACATTGTTCGGCGGCTTCGCGCAGGATATCTTCCCAGCGCTGGCGGCGTTTGCTTTCGACCGTCTTATCGCGCACCAGTGAATAACGCGAGACATAGGGTTGGATGGCAGCCACCCCTACCTCGACCGCTTTTTGTAAGATCAACTCGAATTTTTCGCGCTGGGTGAGCGAAATGCACAGGGTGATGGCATAGCGCGGCTCGGCGGGTGCAGGTATGCGTTCCAGCACTTTACCCTCCACCGCATCTTCATCCAGGCGGGTCAACTGCACCATCAAGGCGGATCCCTGGTTATCCAACACCTGCACCTGCATGCCCTCTTTCAGGTGCAACACGCGGCGGATCTGGTGCGCCAGGGACTGCGGAAAGAGCACCTTCTCAGAGATGAGGGTGTCCGGCGGGAGAAAAAAACGATGCATGGGATCACCTTTCCTATAATTTCTTCATTATTTGCAACGCTATTAATCCATTATACTAAGCAGGTGATGAATCAGGATAAGGTTCAACCGCACGTTTACCGTTATTTCGATCTGGTGATGGCTTTGTTCGTGACCGTGTTGATCACCAGCAACATCGCTTCCTCCGCCAAGATCGTGGACTGGGGTTTTTCGATACTGGGAGTGCGCATGGCATTCGATGCCGGTACCTTGCTCTTCCCCATCAGCTATATCTTCGGGGATGTGCTGGTAGAAGTATATGGGTTTAAGAAATCACGGCGGGTGATCTGGAGCGGTTTCGCCGCCCTGGCACTGTGCGCACTGACACTGGGAGTGGTGCGCGGGCTGCCGGGTGAAGCTGCCTGGCAGATGCAGACCGGGCAAGCCGCTTATGATGCAGTGCTGGGTGGCATGAGCAGCGGCGGCATCGTGGTTGCCAGCCTGGTGGCTTACTTTCTGGGAGAGTACAGCAACTCGGTAATGATGGCGGTCATGAAGGTGTGGACCAGCGGCAGATTTCTGTGGATGCGCACCATCGCCAGCACGCTGGTGGGAGAAGGGGTGGATTCCTTCTTATTCGCCCTGATTGCGATCCTGTTCGGAGTATTCCCGTGGGAGGTGTTCACCAGCCTGGTACTGACCAACTACCTGTTCAAGGTCACGGTTGAAGCATTGTTCACACCGCTCACCTACAAGATCGTGAACGGTTTAAAGAAAGCAGAGAACGAGGATTTTTTCGACCGCGATACGCGCTTCTCACCGCTATGAATCAGCACCCGCGATGACCACCGTGTATTCCCCCAGCAGCTTTTCTTCGGAAAGCTGTTGTTTTATTTCAGAAAGGGTGCCGCGCAGCACCGTCTCGAATTTCTTGGTCAGGTCATTCGCCAAGGCAGCCCGGCGGTCGCCATACACCGCGATGGCATCATCCAGGAAAGCCAACAGGCGATAGGGACTTTCATAGAACACCAGGGTATGCGGGGAATTTTTATCGACTTCCATAAAACGCTGACGCGCGCCGCTCTTGCGCGGGGGAAAACCACGAAAGGTAAAGGAATGCAGTGCCAGCCCGGAAAGCACCAGCGCCATGATGACGGCGGTCGCTCCGGGTACGGCGGTGACCGGGATCTCGTGCTCGATGGCAGCCCGCACCAGCGAAAAGCCGGGATCCGAGATAGCCGGTGTGCCGGCATCGCTCACCAGTCCGATATGCTTGCCCTCACGCAGCAGATCCAGCAAATGGTACAGGGTCTTCCGTTCATTGAAGGCATGGAAGGAGATCTGCGGTTTGCTGATCCCGAAATGCTTGAGCAGAAAACCGGTCTTGCGGGTGTCTTCGCTGACCACATAATCGACCTGTTGGAGCGTTTCGATGCCACGCAGGGTCATATCACCGAGGTTGCCGATGGGGGTGGAAATGATGTACAGCATAATTGGTTATAATTCTAAACCAAAACCATTCTGGATTATAATTTGGACTAATATTGTCTAATATAATATCTCTTTTACGGAGAGCCAATGAATTCAAGATCAACCCGCGACCGTGTGAACCCCGAAAAGCTCAACACCACCCCCTTGCGCCGACCGGACTGGATCAAGGTCAGCATGCCGGGCGGCGAAACCTACGCCTGGCTGAAGGAATTGATGCAGCGCAAGGAACTGCACACGGTGTGTGAAGAAGCACGCTGCCCCAATATGGGCGAGTGCTGGGGCAGCGGGACGGCTACTTTTCTGGTGCTGGGCGACATCTGCACGCGGCGCTGCGGTTTTTGCGATGTGAAGCGCGGCGTTCCCCTGCCGCTGGATGAAGAAGAACCGGAGCGTGTAGCCCAGGCGGTCAAAGCCATGGAATTGAAGCACGCCGTCATCACCAGCGTGGACCGCGACGATGATATTCTGGGCGGGGCGCGCATTTTCGCACGCATCATCAGCCGCATTCATGAAGAAGTGCCCGGCTGCTCGGTCGAAGTGCTCATTCCTGATTTCCGCGCCGATCCCGAAGCGCTGCGCCTGATCATGGCAGAAAAACCGGAAATATTGAATCACAACGTGGAAACCGTTCCGCGCCTGTATCACAGTGTGCAGCCGCAGGACCGCCACGCATGGTCGCAATACGTGCTCACCACCGCAAAACAGCTGCAATCGGAGGGTCTGACCAAATCCGGCATCATGCTGGGACTGGGCGAGACCTGGGAAGAATTAGAAGAAACCATGCGCGAGCTGCGCGATTGGAATGTGGACATCCTCACCATCGGGCAGTACCTGCAGCCCAGCCGCAAGCACTTACCTATCGCGCGCTACTACACCTTGGAAGAATTCCAGCAACTGAAGGATTATGGGTACAGCATTGGTTTTCGCTGGGTAGAAAGCGCTCCGCTGGTACGTTCCAGCTACCATGCTGCAGAACAAGTAAGGGCATTGTCAAAATCCCATTTTGAGTTTCTTTAAAGAGATCTTTATTATTCTCAAATGTGAACTTTGCTTCAGATTGGGTTTTTTCTATACTTCAAAAATCTCTTCATTCTCTATACAATAGAAATATAAATAGAAAGTGAGGGAGCATGAAAACGGTAAGCGATATCCTCAAGATCAAGGGCAGCGCTGTCTATTCCATCACTCCCGATAATACCGTTCTGGATGCGCTGGAACTGATGGCGGAAAAAGGCATCGGTGCCATCCTGGTGATGGAGAGCAATAAGGTACGCGGTATCTTCTCTGAGCGCGATTATGCCCGGCGCGTCATCCTACAACACAAGACGGAAGCCGCACCCATCCACGAGGTGATGACGGAAGATATCTATTTTGTACACCTCGAACAAACCGTGGAGGAATGCATGGCGCAGATGACCGATAAACACATTCGCCATCTGCCAGTGATACAGGATGATAGTGTGGTAGGGGTCATCTCGATCGGCGATCTGGTCAAAACTCTCATCGAGCATCAAGCCGATCTGATCCGCAATTTGGAAGACTACATCATGGGACGTGGTTATAACCAGTAAAGTCATACTTTAAGTTCACCCCTGTTGCATCAAAGAACTCTTTAAAAAAAGACGTATCAGTGATCATGCCAGATTCACTTGAATTCAACATACGAAAGCAGCAAACAAAAATATAAAGAGGGCAAACGATGAATGATAAAAATTTTCTTCATTTTACTTAACTTACCAAAACATATATTGGATTTTGTTTTTTAATTGATTAAACTCAATACATAAACTAGCAGACAACATT
The DNA here is from genome assembly GCA_012798455.1 of Chloroflexota bacterium. Taxonomy (GTDB): domain Bacteria; phylum Chloroflexota; class Anaerolineae; order Anaerolineales; family Anaerolineaceae; genus UBA4781. Next base: position 13,220 of record JAAZNC010000097.1, read on the forward strand.
CATATCAACCTCAATGTAGTGCCTTTAGACAACTCTTTCTTTTCTAAGGAATTTATCATGAATACGTATTATGCAAGACCGAAATTATCAGCATTCAAACACATTAGTTCCTATGAAGAGCTGGAGCAGAAATTGACTAAGGATACAAAGATCATCCACACCATTCTTAAAAATTTATCCGAACCAGGTTTTAGCTACCGAGGATCCGATCAGCCATCACGTTCGATACGTCCAACCAGGAGCACAGGAGATTTTGAAAACTCTGACAAACGTATTGTTCTTCATGATGCAACTCTTAGTCAGGATGGACAAAAAAGTTCAAAACGATATCCTACCAAGAGCAGGAACATCCATGAATATGTAATAAGGAAACCCGCTGAAGTGGGAGAATTTAATAAACAGGGAACTCCCCTGATCGCATTCACTGGGAGTGAATATTCCAAAGAGGTACTGCAAACTCGTGGTTATGAAGTCCTTGATAGAAAGCCAGATTCAGATGAATTGATCCTCCCCCAACCCACCTCTGTTTTGAAATCGCCTGGCGAAAAAAAAGAACAATACTATAAAAAAAATATCAATTTCAATGAGGAAAAGGCAGCATTGTTCGATCTTAGGAATGTGAAAGTGCTTATCATTGATTCCGGGCTGGATTTGAAGCATCCTGAATTTCGAGGCATAACCATTAATATGCCAGAATCCTGCGATTTTGGACAGGAAGATTTTATTAGAAGAGGGGTTGTGACCAAACATCCATACAACGGAGGGGAAATCTACCAAAAGCATTACCACGGAACAGCCGTAAGCAGTTTGGTTTGTGGGAATACCCATGGCGTCGCACGTGGAGTCGAATTGGTGGTCTACAATGTCACCTATGATCAGGATGCTTTGACCAGAACACGTTTTGAAAAAGCCATCCTTTATGCTGGTGTTTGCAGACCGGATATCATTTTAATGTCGTGGGGAATAAACGGTAATAATCCTGTCTTTATGGATGATATTGATTATATCCAAGAATGTTGCGATGATTCCACAGTGATCGTTGCCGCGATTGGAAATGATGGACCCAATACCCATTACAGCCCCAGCGATTACCCCAATGTGCTGGCGGTGGGTGCCACTGATGAAAATAATGAACTGTGGACAAAATCAGATGGACGAGGGAGCTCCTTTGGCGCTTACAACATGAACAATGAAAAAATCATCAAACCCGATATTTATGCACCCGGTGTAAATTTGCAAGTTGCCGTACCAATAGAGATCTCAAAATCCGGGTATCAACAATATAGCGGCACCTCCTTTTCTGCCCCACTAGTGGTGGGGGTTGTGGCATATGCCATCTGCATCATGAAAATGAAAAAGAAAGAATTCACTGCCTCTCAGATAAAGGAGACAATCATAAAAACCGGAAGGGATTTTAAATTACCATCATCATATGGCAGTGAAAATGGGAAGTTAATTGATTTTTCTGAGGTACTTCAAGCATTTTAAACAAGAGGACGATCTCGATAGACCGTCCTCAATAAAGAGCCCTACTTCAATGTCCTAAGGTAGGCATCCAATTTCAATTCCGCACCTTTTTTCCCAAACAACCCTATTAAATAAGGAGCAGCTTTTTCTGTCTCCTTTGGCATCTTTATTTCAATACCCATCAAATTCAATTTTCCGGAAGTAGCAATCGCTGCAATCTTCCCTCCCATGATCTTCCCCAGATTATCGGACATTTCACCCGCAGCAATGGAGTATTCCTTATATTTGTCCCAATCCAATGCGGAATACGATCCATCTTTCTTCATTTTTTCAAAATCTTCTTTCCAGGGCAATTTTTTGCTTTCATCAAATTCAATACAATAAAGAATCCCAGATAAATCCAGGAGTAGCTGAATATATTCTTCATCGATCTTTTCAATGGCTACACGTTTAATGGATTCTCCAAACCGGGTATAGGTTTCCCCTCTCAAAAGATACAGCATGCAAGAATCAAGTACCTGTAACTTCTTCTCTTTTTTTATGATATCCCATTCCATATACTTGGCAATATATTGATAAAGTTCACTTCCTTTTAGATTTTTCAATTCTTTCGCAACGGTTAAATACTTGTCAATAGTTTTCAAAATAGCACGAACCGGTTTGGTCTTTTCCTCAACTATTGCCCTGTCATCGGAAAGCATACCAATTTGCGACAAACGATCTATCGACAACAAAACATCGTCAATATCCCCCTCATGTTCCTGCAAATAATCAAACTCATTGAATATGATTTCATCCAGTGTACTTACATCGGCCATTTCTCCCTCATTACTTTCTGTGGCAATTAATCTATCTTGTTTTGAAATTGAAATGTATCTGCCACCCTGATAATTATTATAAGATATTCAAGTATAAATTCAATCCTTAAGGAAGCTTATCAAATTAGTATGGTTCATGCTCTTTTTCCTCTATAATGAATATATACAAACGGAGGGCGTCGTATAGCAATGTGGTGAGGAAAACCAGCCCAAGTTCTCACGCGCATCCTGCATTTGCATTACAGCCCTTATTACTATTTTTATGTTCAGGAGAAATAAAGCATGACAGAAAAAAAACAGGTGATCGAAATAGTAGATAACACTTTAGAGAGCAAAGAATTACTGGACCAGCCCAGAGCATTGCTTTTACTGCGATTGTGCCAGTTTTGCGTTTCTCTGGCTCCGGAAAAAGCTGAAAAATATTGGTTGATGCTGCAAAAACTCACACGTTCCCTTCCCCAGGAAAATCAAGCAGAGCTGGCAGAACTGCGCACCAACCTCGAAGAATCGGTTTCAACCGAAAAGAAAGGGTTCGCTGCTGAGATGCTGGCTGAGATTGATGAGATCAAGAAACTGGATGATGAAGCGCAGAAAAAAGAAAAATTACAAGATTGTGAAGCACGCTTGAAAAAACGCTTCAATCCCCTCGGGAAAGGTCCTGTTTGGAATGCGCTGGTGCTTGCCTGGATTCCGCTTGATCGTAAGTATGCCTTTCAACTGATGAAGAACCTCTCCGGCAAATCCCAAAATGACTTGCTCAAGCGCCTCAATCGTGCTTTGCAGATCACACCGGGTGAATGGACTTCGCTTTTTCAAATTCTTGGAAATGGAAAGATGGAAAATCTGGTACTGGAAATGCTGGAGGATGAAAACCAGGTCATCCAATTGGATGATGTTCTCATTGAACAGCTCGCCAGGAAGATCCGCAATGGTTTAGCACCGGCTGGTGTGCCGCTCAATATTGAGACTATTGCCAAAAAACTTCGCAGCCATACCCGCCTGCTAGGGCTGCACGCCAAGAAGGAAAAAGCGGGGTTGTTTTCCCGTCTGATCGCTGAAATGATCGACTTCCTTGCAAAGGCAGCCTGGCTCGACCAATCCTGGATGGACCGTTTCAATCTGATCCAGGCAGTCATGGTTACGGGAGAACAGCTTGAAAAAGAAGGAATCGAAATCTTTACCTCATCCTTTGCGGATTCGGTTTCAAAAAACCTTCCACCCTATCTGCATAACTATTTTTATGCATCTTATGCCGGTATGAGCGCAAAAGCAGACACTATTTCTGCAAAATATTCAGAATTAATGCAACACATCTCCAATGATGAAACCGGAGAAGCCTGGTTCTTCATCGAGGTTCTAAAAAAAGGACTTTGTAAAGAAGCCATGCAAGAAGCGCAGAAATCACCTCATGCAGAAACGCTTCTACCCCGCCTGCGCACAGCTTGGATCTGCAGCTTTCCGGAAACAGCCTGCTCCGTCATCAAGCCTGCCGATATGGCAGGAGATGTGATTGGAGAATTCCTGGCGTCCGGCACCCATGAAAAACGAGCTGAATTTCTGGCAAAGGTGACCGAACAGGGAAAGAAAGGTGTTCCGGGTACCATGTGGGCAGGGGTTGGCACGGAAAATGAAAGTGAAGGGGTGCGCGGCTTCTGGGCAAACCTGACCGCCCACCACAAAACCTTTGATGAAATCATTACAGAATACCTTGACCTGAACCCGCTGTATTCGTCTTACAGCAGGAGCACTAGAAAAGAAGATCAATTTGGTATTTTCCTGGCTGTGAACGGCTTTGGTCGTTACACTTATCAGGAAATCGATTCCGCCCTGCTGGGAGCGCTGGCAACCTGGGCTGAAAAAGATCAGGCTGCCGTCCATTCTGTGTTGCATATGATGTGGAATGCTATCCGTCCGGATGATACACTCTTGCGGGTCGATTGGTTGCGAAATGCCATCCTCTCACGCTGCATGAGCGTTTTCGGAGCAGACCAACCGGTGCTGTTCGATGAATATCTGGAATGGCTGCAAACCGAACTAGTGAAGAAGGGACGCCAGTGGCAGATCGGCAAGCAAATCATCACATTAAGATACCCGAATACGGCACCACTGCAATTCAGTTTGGTAGCCGCCAGTTCGATCAGCGGTTTTTCCACCACCCGCCGCGATCAGATCATCATTACAGGATTGCAGCGCTTTGAAGCAAATGCCATGCTGATCGAAAACGCCGCCATGCTCTACAACGGCGGAAAGCCAATCCTTGAATTAACCCCGCCTACTAAAATATCGAATTTTCTCACCAGCTGGCAAACCGGCATTGTAAAAAATGCCCTGCCAGCCATCGCCCAAGCATTTGTGATTGAAGTAGTAAATCAAGGGTAGATTTAAAAAACGATCCAACTCAAGTCCCTCATTCTTAGTTCATGAGGGACTTGTTCAAGGACAAACTGTACCGCTATACTCGAGCTCTTTCTTAACTCGTTTGGCTATCCCTGCCCCATTCAACTCGTAGTGATGGATGATATCCTCATAAGCGCCCGCATTGGGAAAACAATCCGGGATACCCAGCCGCACCAGGTGCGGGGATTTATGCAGGGCAGCCAGGCACTCCGCGACTGCACCTCCCAACCCCCCGATGATATTATGTTCTTCCACCGTCACCATTACTTTCGAGTGAGCAGCGATGTACATGAGGGTGGCTTCATCGAAAGGTTTCAACATGTGCACATCATATAAGGCTGCCTGGATACCCTGTTCAGCCAGCAATCCCACCGCTTCAAGCGCATTGCCCACACTGGCACCACACGCCAAAACAGAGACATTTTCCCCCTGTGTGAGGGTATTGATCTTGCCAAATTCAAAATGATGTTGGGACTGGTAGACTGCTTTTTCGGCAAACCGGTTCATACGAAAATAGATCGGTCCAGCAACGCTCTCAAATTGCTGCATGCATAATGCCGCGGCTATTCCATCCGACGGGACAATAACCGTCATGTGGGGGATCGCCCGCATGATCGCCAGATCTTCCAATGAGTTATGGGTCGGACCACCCTCCCCCAAACTGATGCCACTGTGAGACACACAAATGCGCACCGGCAGGTTGGGATAGGCAATATCCGTGCGGATAAATTCCAGCGCGCGTAAGGCAGCAAAAATGGCATATACGCTCACGTAGGGGCGCAATCCAGAGCGTGCCATGCCAGCAGCAGCCCCCATCATGTTCTGTTCGGCAATGCCGAAGTTGAAAAATCGTTCAGGCCATTTAGTTTTAAATTCTTTCAGCCTGACCGATTCCGAGACATCGGCAGAAAGCGCCACGATACGTGCATCTTTTTCTGCCTTTTCGATGAGCATCGAACCAAATGCATCACGGCTTGATTTACCGGAGTATTTCGTGATCATTTCAATATATTTTTCTTTTTCCATAATATTTCATCTACAATGCCGATAATGCTTTTTGATATTCCTCATCCTGCAGATGAGCAAAATGAGATTTGGGCTGGTCTTCATACCCGGGCACGCCATAGCCTTTTTTGGTATTAGCCAGGATGGCTTTAGGCTTATCCCCGGGGTTCTGATCGAACGCTTCTTTCACAGCCTGGATATTATGTCCATCAATATCACAAACAAACAGTCCAAAGGATTCCAATTTTTGATGCAGCGGTTCCAAAGCCATTTCATCTTCGGTATGGGCTTCTTGGGATAAGCGATTGCGATCAATGATATAGACAAGATTATCCAGGTGATAATTTGCAGCGCTCATAAAGGATTCCCAAACGCTGCCTTCCATCATTTCACCATCGCCAACGATACAATACACTTTCCATTTTTCTTGCAATAGTTTGGCTGCCAAAGCCATCCCTACTGCGACGGTCACGCCATGCCCCAACGAACCGGAACTGTGTTCGACTCCCGGAACGTGCACATCCGCATGCATGCTGAACTGCGATCCAAATTGATTGAAGGTATCCAGGAATCTGGTTGGGAAAAAACCACGGATGGAAAGGATGGTCAACAATCCAATATTGGCATGTCCTTTACTGAGAATGATGCGATCCCGTTCCGCCCAATTTGGATCTTCCGGTTTCACATGCGCGGCATGGAAATATAAAACGGACAAAATTTGAGAAAGGGATAAACTACCACCCAGATGAAGCCCGAAAGTATGCTTATTGGCAAGCTGTAAAAGTTGTGAACGATACGTATCAGAGATCTCTTTTAGTCGTTCAATTCCGTTCAAGTTATTCATTTTATTTATCTTATAATTGCAAATGAGAGCAGGGATATTCCCTCGAGAATACCCCTGCTTCTCGCCCAACTAACTATTTAGTGCACGAACAATTTCCCGATTAAACCGACCAGGATACCGACCCATTGGAAATCTGCATCTCCAAAAGTAGTGTTCGCAAATCCCAAACCACCCAATGCCGGTAAGAGTAAGGCAGCGCCTAAACTGATAATGATGCCATTTACGATGCCCCCAACGATAGCACCCCTGCGCCCACCGAAAGCGTTGCCAATCACACCAGCACCGCCACCCACAAAGAAGTGGGGAACCAAACCCGGAACAATGGCTGCCAGCCCGACATTTCCCATGATCAGCATCATGATGGCACCCGCGACAAAGGAGGAGAGGAAGCCGATGATAACCGAATTGGCACCATAGGGGAATACCACTGGAATATCGAGAGCCGGTTTCGCATCCGGGACGATCTTTTCTGCGATACCACTGAAAGCAGGGACGATATCTGCCAAGATGGTGCGCACACCGTAGATCACAACCGCTACGCCAGCCGAGAAAGTAAGGGCTTGTGTAAGCAGATAAACTACCCAGTTGGTGTCACCACCCAAAGTGCTTCTCGCAGCGGCACTCATGAAGAAGGCGGGGACCAAGAAAACGATGAACATGATGATCCCGGTAGATACCATGGATTCTCTCAGGAACCCCAGGCTCTTGGAAAATTTCATATCTTCAGCACTGGTGGTTTTCGGATCACCGCCCAATTTCTTGGCAGCGAACCCGGCTGACACATAACTCAAGGAACTGAAGTGACCGATGGTCCATTCACTCTTTCCTGAAACCTGGGTGGCAAGATGCTGCGTCCAAGCTGGCATAAGCACTTCGAGAAAACCCAGAACGAGACCTCCCACCAACCACAGCACCCAACCAGAAAGCCCAATAACGGTAAGGGAAGCCGATAGTAGAGCAGCCATATAGAGAGCATGGTGACCTGTCAAGAAGATGTATTTGAACGGAGTGATGCGGGCAAGAATCAAGTTGAACACAAAACCAAGGACCATGATGATTGCGGTGGATTGCCCTAACTGTCCCAATGCGATGGCAACGATTGCTTCATTGTTAGGAATAACCCCCTGTACATGGAAGGCTGTTTCAATCATGGGTCCAAGAACATTCAAAGATCCACTTAAGATGGTTGCACCACCACTTAAAATGAAGAAGCCGATGGAAGCCTTGATCCCGCCTGCTAAAGCATCAGAAAAATTTTTGCCTTTGGTTGCCAAATAACCAACGAAAGCAACCAAACCAACCAGAATCGCAGGGACACTTAGAATATCGATTAAAAGGCTTAATATTCCGCTCATTTTTTACTCCTTTTTTATTTTTTCAATTGCATTTTGAAGTTTTTCTGTCATTTCTTGCACGTCAAAATAATCTTTCACTGTTATGATCTGCGCCTTTACACCTCCTATTCTTTCAGCTAGTTCTTCCGAAGTCACTACAATATCCGCAGACTCAGCCTGAGACCTCCCCGCGGTGATATCTGTCACATCGACCGATGCATCAAGCCCGAGTTGCCGAATCACTTTTTCGAGTGTTATTTTTAGTATCATGCTGCTTCCCAACCCCATTCCGCAAATAGCCAAAATCTTCATTCGTCCCTCCAATAATTACTTTTCCAATATCTTATTCGTGCCATTATGTAAATAACGAAACCAACTTCTCTTGTATTCGATCGGTACACCTAATTCATCCATCACCGTGTAGAAATCGCAGACAAACGGGCCTTCATTTTTGACATTAAAAATATCGATCACAGCTTGCGGGGGAGATTGGTACGCAATTTTATGATTGGAATAATATAATTCAACACCTTGCAGCTTATTCACATTCCTCAAAGCTGCAACTTTATCCACCGGAACATAAGAATCTTGGATGGCAATGATCTCGCCATCTTTGGAATATGATTTGCGGCTGAATATCACCTTGGCACCACGATTTATTTTCAATTTTTCGATCAATTTTTCATCTTCGCAGACAACGATCTTTTGTTCTATGACTTTGGATGAAAAATCAAGACCGAACCAATTTAACTGTTCGGCAGTGTTCAAGACCACACTTAGAAATTCTGATTCGAAATTCACCTCTTTAACAAATGTACCTTTTCCATGCACGGTCTCCAGAACGTGCTCATCAACCAGAAGTTTGATAGCCTTGCGCAGAGTGCCGCGGCTGATATCCAGATCCTGCGCAAAAATGTCTTCGGGGGGCAAGCGAAAACCGGCTTCCCATTCTCCGGATGCAATTTTCTTCTTTATAAAATCCATCACCTGGGCATAGATGGGTTGTTGGCTTTTTTTATCAATCTCGAATTTCATAAATATGTTCGTTGCTAGGTTCATATCAGATCCGACGCAAATCTATTTGGTACATTTCAATAATATTTTCGATAGGTGTATTGGCTTGAATATGATGGGTTGGCGCCAGGATATATCCTCCGTTCTTTAGCATCTCCTTTTTCCGTTGAATAATATATGCATCTAACTGCGATAGTGATTTAATCTGCCGTAGCATACAAATATCGATACCACCATGAAAACATAACCTATCTCCAAATTCCTTTTTTAATATTGAAGGTTGCATATCAGAGATATCGGGCTGGATAGGATTCAGAACATCAATCCCCATATCAATGAATTCCGGGATAAGCTGGTGGATATTCCCATCACAATGGTACATAACGGTTTTCCGATGTGATTTCGCTACATCGATGAGCCTTTGATGATGGGGTTTTACGTATTTTCTCCACATTTCCATGGAAATCAGAAGATTTTGCTGAGATGCCAGATCATCATAAAAATAAATCATGTCGATATCGTCCGGAGCCTGTTCCAAAAAACGCTCCAGCAACTCCACCGTGATATCTGTGATGATACCCATCAATCGCATGGGAATTTCAGGAGCCAACGAAAGATCGAGCAAGAATTTTTCAAATCCAACCAACTGCCAGGCAACTTCGAATATGGAACCGGCACGGTAGCGCCAATGCAGTGAATGACTGGGATCTATGGAAGAAACAATTTCTGGAACTTCCGAGAAATCCCACCAGTCCGGATCAGGCCAGCTGAATTGATAAATGTCCTGCTTTGAGGAGGCGGATCGCAGTGGAGGAAGACCAACGTTCTCGGTCATCGAACCATTTTCTCTGTTAAGTAAGAAATTTCTCCCCCAAATATCACGCATATTATTTTCACCAGTAACAATACGAAACATGCGATTGGGGCTAGAACGGGCAGGAGTTGAAAACCAATCAACGCATTTTTGATCCAGGTCATTCAAACGGGCAGGTGCAACAAACTGATCATAAGAAAGAAGGCGACAATCATTGTTTAAAACACCATTTACAGTTTCCCAGTTTGGATCAAAAAAAGCAGTCCGAACATCAAACTGCTTTTTTTCTATATGAAAGGCACTGAAAAGCTGCTCCCAGATCTGGGGAACTGCCAAGAAATCAACCGGTACCTGGTAAGGGGTGGCATGCTGAATAGATTGATTCACTAATCGTTTACTATTGATGATTTTTTCCCCGACTAACATGTATATAGACCTCTATGTACCTCTTACTCTTTCATATTAGCATATTGAATCCATAAATTCAAGTAGCAATATGAAATTTGTCTTCAAATAAGGTGCAGAGGGCTTAAATAAATGTGAGTAGCGGAAATTATTGGCGCTGTTCAAAAGTCAGGATGATTTCAGTGATCTCGGATTTTTGATCTGCATTTAACAACTTTTGACGCAGTTCTTCGTCAATAAAGATCTCTGCCAGGGAACGCAGTGCTTCAATATGCATCTCGTGGTCAAGGGCAGCCAAACCGATCACCAATTTCACCGGGTCGTTGTACTTATTTCCAAACTCAACGGGCGGATCCAGTGCCAACATGCTCAAACCTGTTTGCAGGGCACCTTTTTCAGGTGCAGCATGCGGCAGCGCAATGCCTTTGGCGATGACGATATAGGGGCCTAATTCCTGGCAGGTTTCAACCATCGCCTCGATATATTCTTCTTTCACAATCCCGGTCTTGTACAGCAATTTTCCAGCTTCACGAACCGCATCCTTCCAGTCTCCAGTCTGATAACCTGTCTCGATCCTCTCTGAAATCAATAACTCTGATAATTTGGGCAATAAGGGTTTTTGTTCCATTTCCTGTCTATTCTCCAATCCCTGATCATTCTGTAACAGTGAGTTTTATTATAGATGAATATAACAACAACATCTCATAGTGCCTATAAGATAAGATCAAAACTAGCTCGCTAAACAGGACTGCAAGGCAATTTCGAACAACAAGGCACGGCTATCCCCGCGTTTATCCCATGCCCGGTGATCCCATTTTGCAGGGGTGACCAGATCCCCGGCATAACATAGCACCGCCAGATCAACATGGCGGAAAGCGGCGACCGCGAACAAGGCAGCTGCTTCCATTTCAACAATGCTGCACCCTTCCTGAACTCTCCTGGTTCGTTTCGCAATTGTCTCACGGTAGACTCCATCGGTCGTCCAAGTCTTCACTTTAGAGAATGGAACGTTCATATTCTGAAGTGTTTTAATGATCTTCTTTACCATTTCCTTACTCGGGTAACTTTCCCGTGATGGAGGAAGGTAATGATACGAAGTACCTTCATCACGAACGGCACTCTCCGGGATGAGGATATGCCCGACCGGCAAATCCTCGCTTAACACTCCACACCCTCCGCATACAATGAATCTTTTCACGCCGGCAGCGATCAATCTTTCCAGAAATGCAGCCGATAAGGCAGCCCCCACACCGGGATGCATGACCGTAATCGGTTGGTTGTTCAATGAGGTAACATAAATGGAATTCAACCCTATCTCTGATTTCAGGCTCCCTACTCTTTCCAATTTTCCATTATTCAAATGATCTTGTAGAACATCCTGAAAGAAACACAGCACTGCTTTATCAGGTAATCTGCCACGAATAGAATCCACCTGCGGCACCAAAATTGCCTGTGGATGCGGGTCAAATTCAAGAATCGGGTATTCAAGTTTCATCAGATTCATCCCCTTACTGAACCATTCATTCCATCCATTGAATGGATGGATCATCTTTGAAACGCATTTTCATCACCTGCCATGCCTGAGGGTTGTTATCGATCAAAATGAAATGGCGTCCCAGTTCCAGGCAGGCTGCACCCACTGTGCCACTGCCGGCAAAGAAATCCAGCACGGTATCGCCCGCGTTCGAACTGGCGGTGATGATCCGTCTGAGGATGCCCAGTGGTTTTTGGGTTGGATAACCGGTCTTCTCATGGCTGTTAGTCGCCACGATGGTATGCCACCAGGTATCGGTAGGCAGTTTACCGCGGGCTGCTTTTTCTTTCCCTACCAATCCGGGCGCCATATAGGGAATGCGATCGATCTCTTCATAATTGAAAGTGTAATGCTGCGGATCTTTGGCATACCACAGGATATTGTCGTGTTTGGGCGGCCAGCGTTTGCGGGTGCGCGCGCCATAATCATACGCCCAGATGATCTCATTGATAAAGGAATCGCGCCCGAAGATCTCATCCAGAAGTATTTTGCAATAATGGACCTCGCGGTAATCGATGTGAAAATAGAGCGAACCATGTGGTTCGAGCACCCGGTAGGCTTCACGCAGCCGCGGTTCCAGAAATGCCAGGTAATCATCAAAGGAATCTTTGTACTGATGCTGATGGAGCTTGATGGTCTCGTAGCGTTTGCCCTGAAATCCGGTACGGTCCCCCTCTGCAGAAGAAATGGTGCGCAAACTGGTGCGTGATTGGCTGTGCCCGGTATTGAAGGGCGGATCGATGTAGATCAGATTCACTGCCTCATCCACGAAGGAACGCAGAATCGGTAAATTATCGCCCAGATACACCTGATCTTGCATGTCAGCTTTGGATACCCTGTATCCCGACCATCAAGAACTGCACACCCAGATAAAGCAAGTAAGAACCACATATCGCCATAAGAATATTGTACACACGATTGCTGAATAATTTACCGCCGCCGCTGACAATGGTGGAAAGCAGGCTGTTCCATAAGAAATCCACGCTGACATGTCCCAGGTAAAAAGCGATCACCGGCAGCATGCCCAGGGTCTTGGCATCCAATAGATAGACCGCTGCCACGGTGATCCACCAGGCATACCAGAAGGGGTTGCTGATGGTGGTCAAGACTCCCATCGAGAGCACCTGCGTGCGGCTCATGGGTTGCGTGGTCTGCTTTTCTTCTTCCGTCGGCAGGCTGTACTTTCCTTTGATGCCACGCAGAATGAATCCTCCGCCCATCCACAACAACAACACGCCCCCCAGTAGTGCAATGGTAGTTTGTAAGGTGGGCTGGGAGAGAAAAGGTGCCAAGCCAAACACGATCATACCCGCCATGACCAGTTCGGTCAGCGCATGCCCCAGCGAAACCAGCGGACCGGTGATCCAGCCCAGGCGGGGGGATTGGGAAATAAGCGCAGTCGTTACCGGACCGGGAGAGAGCACGGCGCCGATCGCCATACTGAAAGCGAAAAAGAAGATTGCGGTAAATGAGTTGGATGGCAGCATAATGCAAAAAATTGTAGCATATCCCTTCAAAAAATGGGGACGCTGGTTTATGATTGGGGTAAACTGAAACAATCGTATAAACAAAAGGAACCAGCATGTACAGAAAAGATTCGGAATTCCTGGATTTCCTCGGGGAATGGGTAGAGAGCTTAAAACCCGTCAAGGTCGAGAAAATCTTTCATCAGCCAGAAAACGTGGCGATCATCTCAGTGGACGTGATCAATGGGTTCTGCAAATTCGGACCACTCTCCAGCCCACGCGTTAACAGCATCGTCGCACCCATCGTGGCGTTATTCATGCGCGCCTGGCAGGCGGGCTGTCGCAACATCGTGCTCACACAAGATACACATGAACCGGACGCAGTGGAGTTCGGCGCGTATCCGCCCCATTGTGTGCGCGGGACAGAAGAAGCGGAGACAGTTTCAGAGATCAAGGGACTGCCATTCTTCGACCATATCACAGTTTTGGAGAAGAACTCCATCGACTCTGGTCTGGATAGCGGGCTGGATACCTGGATCGCTGCCTATCCCCGGGTACACACCTTCATCGTGGTGGGAGATTGCACCGATCTGTGTACCTATCAGCTTGCCATGCACCTGCGGCTGAGCGCTAACGAACAACAGAAAGATTGGCGGGTGATAGTGCCGGAGGACTGCACAGATACCTACGACACTTCGATAAAGGCTGCACAGGAAATCAACGCTTTCCCGCACCCGGCCGACTTCTTCCATCACACTTTCCTTTATCACATGGCATTGAACGGCATCGAAGTGGTGAAAGAGGTCAATTGATATGAAAAGAGCCTGTGAAAATTTCACAGGCTCTGTCTTTTCGCAGTTTATTTATTCCGCATCTACCCAGTAACTGGCTTCTTCCACACGGATGGTAAAATTCGTTGTTTTCTCCCATCCCACCAGTACCCCAAAGTAACCGCTGGGGAGGGTATCATCGGAGTATTCACCCACCAGATCTCCATTGATATACAGGCTGATCACGCCATCTTTGGTCATCACGCCCAATACATTGGTTTGGTTACTGCCGGTATTGATGGTGCCACTGCCGGTCCAGCGGATCAAGTAGACCATGCTGCCGGCGGCTTCATCCCACAAACGCAGCGAATAGCGCCCATCACAGGTGACCGCGAACAAATAACCGGGATTGGCTTCGGGCAACACCGGAACGTGGAACATGACACCATAGTGATCATCCAGAGAACAGGTCTCGGTGGTGAAAGTGATCTCGATATAACCATTCTTGATCGCTTCGGTGGAAGCCAGACGCCAGCCATCCACATCTGCCAGAGAGGTCATGCGGTAATAACCATTCTCAAAGTAAGCAGAACTGTAATCGTCACTGCCAACCGGCCAATTCTTGGGGGCATCCATCAGATCAGTCCAGTCAGCCGAACCAAGATATACACCCGGATCGGTGGAAGCGATGGTAGGTATTAAGGTAGGCTCCTCCGTGGGGGTAGCAGTGGGTTGTATGGTCGGTTCTTCGATGGCTGCTTCTGCATCCTTGGCTTCTTCAGCCTGAGCGGTCGCCAGGGCTGCTGCCGTCGCAATGGCAGAGGAAACCGAGGATGTAGGGGTGGCTTCCTCATTCTTGGCGAGTGGTGTGGCGGTTGGCATTTCTGCCAGAAGCTGATTCACACGGCTGGCAAGGTAACGCTGCTTGATGTCATCGAACTTTGTGTAGAAAAAATACCCGCAGGCTAAAAATATCGCGATCAATAACAGAATGATGATAGTTTTCTTCATTTCTTTGCTCCTCTTCTTCAGTGGGTCAACTCTTGTACCCAATTTTGCGCAAAAAATCTTTGCGCCATTTGATATCTTCTTCTCCTTCGATGCCTTTAGGGCTCTCGCCATCTACCACACCCAAGATCGCCCTGCCCGCTTTTTCCTGCGCGATCAGCACAAGAGTTGGATTGGCAGTAGCACAATAAATGTGGCAGACCTCCGGGACAGTTTTAACGGCATTTAACACATTGAGCGGGAAAAAGCCTTCTCCCAGAAAGATGATGAAGCTGTGCCCGGCACCAATGCTAAGCGCATTTTTCTTCGCCAGATCGAGCATGTCATCATCGGTTCCCGACCAACGCACCAGACACTTGCCGGAAGCTTCACAAAAAGCCAGCCCGAATTTGATGCCGGGGACACTGGAAACCAGAGCCTCATGGATATCTTCCACCGTTTTGATGAAATGCGATTGCCCCAAGATAAAATTCACTTCTTGTGGTTTCTCGATCTTGACGCTTTTAATTTCCATGCGGTTCTCCTTATCTATGGTCAATTTGCGGCATGAAATTCAATAGTATAGATGCAAGTTAGATGCCAAGCTGTATTATTCCGTTCTTATTTAATGATACCCTGTGTTTTATAATGAGAACAGCATCTCTTCTGCAGTATAGATAGAGTACAATTGGAAACTCAAAATTACACAGGAATAATACAACTTGTTTGAATTAATCTTTTTAGGCACCTCTGCTTCCGCTCCTTCCATTCAACGTGGGTTACCGGCGCAGGTTGTCAAACACAATGAACATCGTTTCTTGGTCGATTGCGGTGAAGGCACCCAACGCCAGATCCTGCAATCCGGTATCGGCTTCAAGAAACTGAACCGCCTGTTGATCACCCACGGACATCTGGATCACATCCTGGGAATCGGAGGCCTGGTCTCCACTTTTTTACGCTGGGAAGCCATTGAAAGCATGGAGATCTATGGGGGCGAGGCAGCCCTGGAACGCATCGAAGACCTGCTGTTCAAAGTGGTGATCCGCGGCGTATATCCGCCTTTCCCCATCGAACTGAAATCTGTGCGAAAAGGAGCTGTGGTCGAAGAGCAGAACTTCAGCATTTCCGCCTTTCCGGTCAAACACCGCGGGCAGGGTTGTTTTGGGTATTGTTTTGAAGAGCAGGGCAAACGCCCATTTCTGGCAGATAAAGCCGATGCGCTGGGCATCCCACCCGGTCCGCTTCGGCGCGACCTGGTGCAGGGTAAAGCAGTCACTCTGCCAAATGGCAAGCGTGTGTCGCCGGATGACATCCTGGGTGAACACCAACCCGGCACCAAACTGGTGATCGTGGGCGATACCGGTGAGACCAAATCGCTGGAAAAAGTATGCCAGAATGCCGATGCGCTGGTGATCGAAGGCACTTACTTGTATGAAGAGGTGGAACTGGCGCGCGAATACGCCCATCTGACGGTGCGCGAAGCGGCGGAACTGGCGCTCAAGTGCGGGGTGAAACAGCTTTTCATCACGCATGTTTCGCGACGCTACCGCGACAAGGACGTGGAAAAGGAAGCACTGTCCATCTTCCCTAACAGTGTGGTGGTCAAAGATTTCGACCAGTTCCAGATCAAGAACGATTGATTGCCTTTCCTGAAAGACAGCAGAGTGGTGGGAACCTAATCCCTTGCGATTTATCAAGCGCCTGGGGTATAATCGCTGCATCGGGGTGTGGCTCAGCCCGGTGTAGAGCGCACGGTTCGGGTCCGTGAGGTCGGCGGTTCAAATCCGCCCACCCCGACAAGTTTCAGAATATGCAAGCAGCATATCCTTTTT
Source organism: Chloroflexota bacterium (assembly GCA_012798455.1). Classification (GTDB taxonomy): domain Bacteria; phylum Chloroflexota; class Anaerolineae; order Anaerolineales; family Anaerolineaceae; genus UBA4781. The sequence continues at coordinate 29,907 of JAAZNC010000097.1, forward strand.
TGTTCCCACATCACCTTATCCAACCATCCAAATTCGAGAGAACCGTGCCATGAAGGCATAGATGTTTTTTTGACAATCAGATTGTCTTCTATTTCACCGAGGTGGATTTAACAGACATCTAACATTTTTCCTGTACAATGAAAATAAAAGCCAAGGAGACCTTCGATGAGTGAGAAAGATGAAAAAGAAGTAAAAGAACAACTTGATGAACTCAGGAAAGAAGAAAAAGAAACAAAAAAAGACAAGAAGAAAGATAAAGACGCCAAGAAAGACAAAAAAGAAAAGAAAGATAAGAAGGAAAAGAAGGACAAAAAAGAGAAAAAGGGGAAGAAAGATAAAAAAGACAAAAAGGATAAGAAAGACAAGAAGAAAAAGGACAAGAAAGACGGAAAAAAGAAATAGCTTGTCGCTATTTCCGATTTGATTTTTCGCATCAATCAATACGAGGGGTAAAGAATCCTATTTTTCCATCCAATAGGTTTGATAGGGTTGTAAAAGCAGTTTCACAGTGCCTCTGTTCTTATAGAAAACTTTGCCTGTGATCAAGTCAGTAAAAACTTCTCCCTCAGCGATGAAATCGGCAGGAAGATCAATATCTACATGTTCATCGGATACATTGGTCAAACAGATCACCGTTTGATGGTCTTGCTTATTCTCCCTACAGATCGCCAGGACACGCTCATCCAATTTCAAGATTTTTTGTTGTGCTAAGGGAGCGAAAGCCGAATTTTCCTTGCGGCACACTAATAATTGAATATAACGTTGAAAAATAAGCGCTTCGCGATGATCTGGATCGGAAAGTACCGCAACCACTTGCTCATAGGAGAATTTCTCGCGATTGATGGAACGAGGTTGATTACTATTCTGATCACAAGTGTCACAGTTGTGCGATCCAAACAGACTATGGACATAAATACCCGGAACACCGGCGACAGCCAGCATGATCGCCTGACTGGCAATAAAACGATCAATATCCTTGTGTAAATCAGGTTTGGCAGGATCGTTCAGGAAATCATACAGGGTGATATTCAGTTCATAGACCTTATCTTGTCCATCCAGGTCTTTTTTATAAGAAAGTCTCCCACCATGCTCGCGGGTGGTTTCAATCAGTGCGGCGATCTCTGCCTCATCCAGAATTCCCATCGCCGGGTTCAAACCGATACCATCATGAGAAGCAATGAAATTGAAATAGCAGTAGGGCTGGGGAAGTGAAGCGATCCAAGCGCCGAGTTTGACAGCATTGCCCTCCAGAAAAGTATGCAAGACAAGGGGACCTAGTGAAAACTGGTAGATGAGTTGAGCCTCATCTGTTTCTCCCTGCCCATTGATCTGTTCTCCCAGATAACTCAGATTTTCCTTGAAGGGTACATTGCTCTCGGTAATCAACAATACTTCAGGGGCAACCTGATCTAAAATTGCCCGAAACGCCTTCACCAAAGCATGGGTTTGCGGTCGGTGAATACAATCCGTTCCGATCTCTTTCCATAAAAAAGGAACGGCATCGATGCGAATGATCCTAGCCCCTTGCTGAATATAAAACAGCAAAACATCCACAATATCCAAAAATACATTCACACTAGCATAATTCAGATCGATCTGATCTCTTGAAAATGTGGTCCAAACATTGACCACACCTGATTTGGTATCAAAACAAGTCAGAAGGGGTAAAGCTCTCGGTCGTACCACCTGGCTAAGATCCGTATCAGGCGGCACGGAAATAAAGTAATCGTGATACGGTTTCTCCCCTTTCAAAAAGGACTGAAACCAGTTACTTTTCTGAGAAACATGATTAAAGACCCCATCCATCATCAGGCGAAAATTCCGGGAAAAGGCATGCACATCCACCCAATCACCCAAAGCCGGATCGACCTGATAATAATCTATCACCGAGAAACCGTCATCCGAGGAATAGGGGAAAAAAGGCAGAATATGAATCGTATTAAAGGAGGATTCCAGATAATTGATACAGAATTTATGTAGTGTTTCCAGCGGCTTGCAACCCTCGGCAACAAATTGGTCTGCGTAAGTAATCAGAACAATATCTTTTTGTGTTAACAGATAGCGCCAGTCGGCAACATCAATTCTATTTTTATATAAATCGATCTTTTCTATTAATCGTGAATATAGAACTTGAGCATCTTTTTCACCATAAATAGACTCTAAGTAATTCTTTAATCTTTTTTCTTCATCCATATGATTTGTACATCTAATTTGCGCTTTCTGTTGAACACAGAATTCCAATAATTTTATCAAGTTTCGGTTTCATTGCCACAAA
>JAAZNC010000013.1 GCA_012798455.1 Chloroflexota bacterium
CTTGATGAAAGGATTTCTATCTACATAGGTCAGTCAATCCAGTACAACCCCTCCCATTTGCTCCAATTATTTATGATCAATGCCACATTAATCGTGATGGTGATGCTCAGTGGATTCCTTGCATGGAACGGCATCAGTGGTGTTCCCTGTTAGGTAATTTTCAATGGATTCTTTTACCTTTCCTGTACAACCGGTGATCACCTCGATACCTTTCTGCTTGAAAAAATCGATCGCGCGTCCCCCCATGCCTCCACTCATAATGACCTGAACTCCCTGTGATTGTAGAAAGGCAGGGATCTCAAAGGGTTGATGTCCCTGTGCAAAAGGATTTTCCAACGCTTGAACGTCACGTATCGTTTTTTCGTCAACATTGACGATGGTGAAAAATGGACAATGACCGAAATGCCCACTGACCGTACTTTCTAAACCCTTGTTGTCCTCTGATGAAATTGCAATTTTCATATTTTTCTCCGCTTTAATTTAATGTTTTGATAAATAACACTATTTGACGTTATTCTTGGTGATGTATTTATTTATCACCATTCTATTTTTACTTTGTTCGTTGATATGAATGCGCACCTGATCTGTATTCGGCAATGATCTTCTCCATATGGGCAGTTCGTTTTTCCAAATCGGAGATGATATTTGCCAGAACGCTCTCTCCCAAAGACGTGATTTGATAAACACGGCGGGGTGGACCTTGGCTGTTAGCTTCCTGTTGGGTGGATGTGACCCACCCCATTTCTTCCATCTGATGCAATGCGCGATACAGGATGCTGATATCCAACTGTGGCATTCCATAACGTGCCAATTCTTCTATTAGGGAATATCCGTGAGTCGGTTGTTTATAGAGAGTCAATAAGATGATGGGGTCGATCAGATGCAACCGCAATCCACGCCCTCTACCCATACTGTGTTTGCAATGGTCCCTATCTGGCATTTTACCTTTCCATCTATGATAACACGCTATATGTAATTAGCAAATAGACAAAACGCAATAAAAAAGAAGAGTATATCAATAGACACACTCTTCTTAAGTTAGAAATACGAAAACTAAGGAGCTAAACAGACTTCTGGTTTGGGGGCTCCCCAGCGAGCACCACAGATAGGATATTCACCATCCAGATTACCCGTGAATTGGATCATATTATCATCCATATAAACTTCGAAATCCCCCTTGAGGATAACAGCACTCCAGGAACCGGTGACAATGGAACCATCTTCATTGATTGTTCCTCTAAAATCATAACGATAGCCCTCCGCAGATTTCGCCTGCCCGGTTACTGTTTGATCATTTTGGGTATATGTCACAGATGAATTATATTGATCTGGTCCAAGCCAGACCTGCCATTCACCACTCCAGTTCAGTCCACAAGGATCAGGTCGGGTAGCACTTTCCTTCGCACCACAAATTGGAATATATCCATTCTGATTTCCGACAAATTGAATATTGCCATCCATCATACGAAGCTTTAAAGTACCGGTTTCTTCTTCGGCAGATTGCCAGGCACCGGAAAATATTAGTTCATCATCGGATACTACCGCATTTACTGTTTGCGGATTCCCGGCGGTTGGTTCATAGATTGCTAAAAAGTTACCATTTTCTCTCTTTATTTCGATGGTTGTTTCAAGTAGTTCGGTTCCCGACCAGGCAGTCCATGTGCCTTCCCAAGCGCTGGGTGGTAGCGGAGTAGCAGTAGGTGTGGGGATGGGAGTACTGGTGGGGGGAATTGGAGTGGGAGTTGGGGTCGGCGCAGAGAACAGAGTCGAGCATGCTGTGAGAGTGAAAATGAGTATTAGCAGACCCAATCCCATCAGCTTGTTGATGATTTCCTCCTTAATAAACGAATTTTATTAATTCTATAGGAGAAAATCTCCGTGTCAAATCAAAATTTCTATTTTTCACAAAAACATAATACCCTACTGTCAGGGTGAGAAGGATAGGTTGCTACTTTTTTATACTTTTTCTTCAAAGCTTGCAGAAAATTTTCCAGAGTATACCAACTCATGTCGCGCCGGTTGGTAAGCAGTAATTCCTGAACACGCGGATCAGAGATGGGTACGAATTCTGTGATCAACCACTTTTGGCAGTAATCATCCAGGATTTCTGCAATCCGATCAAAAGTTTGGTTTTGGGAGATGGCGAGATGATGTTCCAGAGCCAGAGCTAGCCCCAGTTCAGAGCGAAAACGTTCAGGCATACTTGGGAACTCCAAAGCTCGCCAACCTGCAGCGGGTGAGGGGTAGAGCACATCACCAATGAGTGGAAGAATGTTAAGTTGCTTTTCTTTTGCCAGACGATAAAGTAAACTGATGGAATCTTCATCTGTGTCAAATGCCACTACACTGGCACCTTGTAGCGCAGCAATAATGGAATAACCGCCCGCGTTACACCCCATATCAACCACACTTTCAGGATGGCATTGGGCAATCAGTTCGGATATCTTCTTTTGTTTAATTTGATATTGAGAAGAGTTGAAGAATTCATTCATATCCTGATAGTATTTTGACCACATGGAACCATTGTTTTTCAATGAAATGGATTGGACATCTTTTCTCAATTTCAGCAAGAAATCTTCCCGTTGTGATGGACTATAACGTAGGGTTTTAGTGTAGTGAGAGATTTCTTTGTCCTGCCCAGTCTTGTGCATCAGATTCAGAACGCGGATAGGGAAATAAACCCGTTTTCGAAGCCATGGATATTTCAGGCGAGCCTTATATGGTAAGGCATATGCAATCTCTTGTGGAGAAATCCCATTTTGATTGGCAAGTAACATTGCGCGTGCAGCACGTCCACCGAAATAGGCTCCCATGATCATGGGAAATAAAAAGGTGCGCATGAACTGGTCGTAGGCAACCCACAGCAAATCTTTTTCATTGGGCATGATGGAAGTGAAGTCAACTAACAATGGATTGGTCCCCTGGAACAGGATGTTCCAGGGATTGGCATCTTTTAAAATATTTCCTTCTCGGTTTAGAGTTAAACAAATGTCAAGGGTGAGCAGAGCCGCATCCCGCAACATCATCAGTGACCATTCATAAGCATAATTACGAGGGTGGATCAAGGGATGATCGAGTGTCAGCGCAAAATCAGGTAATGGCTCTTTGGCTATAGATGCAGGGATGATGCTTTTCCCAAGCATATCTTGGATCGATTTGGATTTGAGCAATTCTTGAAAATAAGGAGCGAATTCCTTGCGGATGCCCCGCTTTACCTGATCGTCTTCAATAAAGGTAACACCTACCGGATCGCGCATGGCACTCAGATGGTCGGTCATTTTTTCCTGATTATTCTTCTTTTTCAGAGGGTTGTTCTTTTTCTTCTTTTTTTGATAATCTATTAAAAAACTTCTTTATTGGTTTCGAAAAAAAAGTAAATGCCGAAATGACTACCAGTAATAAAGCAGTTCCAATCTGTGAAAGTAGTCCAAAGAAACCTGGATCAAGATATCCCATGATTTAACCTCCAGAAAAATATTTAATGTTTTTTTAACGAATTGTTAAGTAGCCATTATAATCTACAAAATATATGCTTTCGATGCGTTTCAATGACAAAATCGTAAAAAAAGAGTTCTTATGTTCAAGAAGATTCCATTTCATGTTTTACTGATTCCCGCCTATTTTGTGGTAGCGCTGTTCAGTCAGAATATCGCCGAGGTATTCCCCCAAGATATTTTGCGCCCTCTCCTAGCAGTTTTTTTCTTAACGTTGTGTCTTTTCTTGGTGTTCTATTGGTGTATCCATAAAGTGCACCATGCTGCCTTGATTAACTCTACATTGTTCTTTTTCTTCTTCAGTTATGGGTTGGTTTATGGAGCATTAAAAACGATCACAGTCTTCGGTTTTTCACTGGCGCGGCACCGCATTTTATTACCTGTATTTCTAATGTTGATGATTCTTGTGAGCTTTAAATTGAGTAAATTGAATAATGAAAACACTGAAAGATTTACTCAGATGTTCAACCTCTTCGGAACTGTACTACTAATTCTCCCTTTAGCGAATGTGGTGAATATATTATGGATGCAACGCTCGATATCACAGGTGAATCGCGAAACTTCAATAGAAAAGATAATTCAGCCAGCGAATAGTCAAGAACCAGACATTTACTATATCATCGCAGATGCCTATGGCAGGGCAGATTACCTAATGGATGAATACGGTTTTGATAATAGCATGTTTATCCAATGGTTGGAAGATAAGGGTTTCTACGTGGCTGATTGTGCTCTCAGCAATTATGCTCATACGGTGCTTTCTCTTTCTGCTGCCATGCAGATGGATTACATTCCTGAATATGCCAGCACCAACCAGTATTATGACGGAGGTTTGGATGATTATATCGTGCATAATACCCTCCGAACTGAGCTGGAACGGAATGGTTATAAAGTTGTTACTTTTGAAAATGTACATTGGGATTATAGCGATGCAGATATTTTCTATTCTTTTCAATTCAATATTTTTTCCCCGTATTTACGTCCGTTTGAAAATGTGCTACTGATGAACAGTATGTTCCGGGCTGTGATGGAATTCAACAGTACCACACAAGCAGCCTTCTCATCATTGACCAGTACCCCTGTTTTGGAACATTATCTGCGTCAAAAATTCATTATGGATACGTTAGAGAATGATGTGATTCAGCTACCCGGTCCGAAATTCGTGTTTGCCCACGTCGAGACACCACATGGACCTTACGTGTTCGATGAAGATGGAACATTTCAACAGGAAGATGCTTATTATCGTGGTGAGTACTATTCAGCCATCAATGATAGCTATGGTGATATGGGATATATCAAGCAAATTGAATTCATGAATTCGCGCTTGGAAAGCATGATTGAAAAGATTCTGCGAGAATCTAAGACCCCTCCCATTATTGTTATTCAGGGGGATCATTCAATTGAAGAATTTGGAACCATAGAAGACCGCATGAAAATTCTTTATGCAATCTATCTGCCCGATGGGAATTACTCGGCATTCTATTCTAGTATTACACCAGTCAATACATTTCGGAATGTTCTAAATGAATGTTTTGGAACAGATTATACTTTACTTGAAGATCATAGCTATTTTTCTGTACGTACTGCCCGTTATACCTGGCAGGAAGTATATGAAAATAATCCTCAATGTCTAATCAACAACTAGCTCAGGATGGTGACTCTTTCTGCTTTTCCAAATATTGTTGTGTTCCAACAAGAATGAGGATAGCCCCCATCATTTCAAAACTTTCTTCGATGACATATTCGGCTTGCTGCAATATTGGTGTTAATGGATGAAGAAGGTAGGTGATCAACTCAAAGAGAAATGCACCACTGATATAAAGCAATAATCCCCAGGAAAGCCAGTGTTTAAGAGGCTGGTCACAACTCTCACAGTACAGATAGTAATAGGTAAGGAAAATAAACAGGATTACAAATGGGGCATACACAAAGATCCATTTAGTAAGCTGCTGATCCTCAAATATCTCATGTAATTGTGCACCTTCCTCCAGTGAGAGAAATAAGAAAGCGGTACTCATCACGCCCCAAAAAAGCTGATTGATGCGCACTTTATTCTGTCTATCCGTGTCGATTTGATAAATGCGAAACGAATTGGATGCAATGCAGAATAACAAGATGGTTGAAAACCAAGTTGGCACATTTCCTTCCGCATTGAAGTCAAATTCAAGGTGTAATTCAGGTGAAATTTGGCTTGAAAACAGATGGGCAACTGTGAGCAGTAATACCACAATAAACAAAAAGATCAGCAGTCTTTTGTTCACGCAAGACCCTTTCCGGGATGTGGATCCCTGGTTTTGTGGATGGACTACTTCGTTAGCTAGATTATGGCATGTTTTTAATTAATTTCGAAATGATCTTGGTGCAAATTAAGCTTATTTTGCCTTTTCTGTAAAGGAAATAGTTTTGATGCTCTCTTCAAAGATGGATAAATAGGCATCGAACACAGCTGCATCAGCGATGAAATCAAATGCCCAATAGCGTTTGCGCAATCGAAAGGCATATAACAGATGTTTGCGAGTTTCCTTGGGGTCGGGATTTTTGCGGGTTTTGCGCTCTTTTTGAACTGAAAGCAGGCGAGCAGATGGAATTCCGTTCACGTCAAAATAATCTTCCTCCACCGTTTCGAAATTCGATCCAAGATTTTTCTTGACTTCTTGCATGTAATGCTCTATCGTCGAGCGGAATTTGATAAAGGGAATGGATTCAGGCAATACAACCAGGCAAGTTAGGGAGGTCATTTCCGGATTAAATTTGCGATCGGCTGCCATGAAAATAAAATGCCGTTGTGAAAAAAAGGTTTTGAATATATTTTGGATATCATCCGGTAGGGTTTCCACTTCTGCCATTATTTCTTTGCGGTTTTTGCCGGGGTTCCCACCAATGAAGGAATCAGGTAAATTGATTGAGAGATATTCGTTTGAAAAAGTTTTCCAGATCGTTTTCGCTTTGGGCATTGATTCTCCTTATTTAATTTCCTGAGTTAGGAATCCCATGAACTTTCATTTACCTGTAAATATTACCATGTATCCGAAAGATGGATCGTAAGCAAGTAGTCTTGGTGGTTTAAAGTGAATACCTGCTGGGCAGATTGGGAATTTGCTTTAAAAAATTTTTGACAAATCGTTTTTGTCCCTCATTCAAGGAGCTATACCAGATACAACCTCCCAGCAGGAAAATGATCCCCCAGAATATGACACGTAAAAAAATATTTCTCTTTTTCATTCCATTCTTCCTCAAAGCATTCAGTCTTCAAAGGTTTGGATCAGGGTAGATGCGATCAATCCAGATGCGATCGTGGAGGGCACACCTCCACCTGGATGAGTAGAGGCTCCTACTAGATACAAGCCATGGATATTCTTTGAACGAGCAGCAGGTCTAAAAATCGCCTGGGCGGTGATATCTTGCTGCAGTGCATAGATAGAGCCCTCGGGCAATTGTAATTGACGTTCAAAATCCAATGGGGTAGCACATTCAGCAAAACGAACATGGTCTTTTAGCCCTGGAATGGCAAATTTGGAGTAATAATCGATCTCTTTTTCAATGAAGGCATCTTTAATAGAATCCCAGTTTTCATCTGCCAGATGATAGAAACCTTCCGGAATGATATTCAAGACGTGGTGACCCTCAGGAGCAAGACTTGGATCGGTACGCGTTGGCCAACAAACTAATCCAACGGTCTCATAATCCAATTGGCCTGTTTCTACATATTTCCACCAATATTGATTGATATCTTCTGGGGTGGCAGCAATCAAATTATGATGCGATTCTAGTGATGGTTCGAAATCAACTCCCAGATATAGCATGGGTACTGCTTTGGAATAAGCATAACTTCGAATCCCTTTCCGGGAAAGCATACTGAGATACTCATCTCCGATCAGTTTCAAATAGAGTGTTTTGGCGTTGATGTCCGAAACGATCACGCTGGCGGAGATTTCACTGCCATCTTCCAATTGCACTCCTACCGCGCGATGACCACGGACGATTACCTTGGAGACCAGGCTGTTGTACCTGATTTGCAATCCAAACTTTTTTCCAACGCGCAATAATGCAGTTGGGATCTGGATCATACCTCCACAAGGATAATAAATGCCCATTTGCTCTGTATACGGAATCATGGCATAAGGTCCGGGGACCAGGGCGGGTGGAAGTCCAAAATAGAGGGATTGGTATCCCATACATTGCAATACGCGTTCATCCTTGAAGAAATGCTCCAGGATTTGCTGATAACTTGAAAGAAAGACCGGTAGATATTTGACCAGACGTGGCTGGCGATTGACCATTTTCAACATGTCCAGCATAGAATCAGCCGGCATTTCAAAAAAGGTATCCAGAGAAATATCGGCCATCTCTGCGCAAAATTCCACAAAATCATCCCAGTGTCTCCCGTCTTCAGTCGAGATAGAGCGGATCAATTCTCCGGTCTTTTCAAGCGAGAATGGGATAGTTAGATTTGATCCATCCCGGTGCATTACTGACATAACCGGATCGCAGGGAATCAAATCGATTTCTGCTTGCAGGGTAGTTCCTAATTTTTTAAATACATCCTCGATTGGTTTGATAATTTCGACAATGGAGGCACCTACATCAAACCGGAAACCATCCCGCTCGAATGAGGAACAACAACCACCGATACGTTGAGATTGTTCCAAGATGAGAACTTTTCTGCCTTGCGCTGATAATAACGCTCCAGCAGATAATCCCCCCAATCCTGCACCGATGACAATCACATCATAATCAGCCATGATTGAACCTCTGTCTTATTGAAATTACACTTGTTTTATTAAAATATATCACAATGGAGTAGTTTCTATCCGGAATAATGCGATAAAACAGACCGGCTTATTCACAGTCTGTTTTATCGGTTTCATGATTTGGATCAAGCCATTTCATATTGCTCAGCGGTAATTTGTCTGGGGTGGATTCCTAGCAAAGCTAGGTTTTTATTGGTAGCCTTGATCATGGGCAGAGGACCACACATGAAGATATGCAGGTTTTCTTTTTGATTGGGGAGATTTTTCTCGAGGATTTCTCTCGTAATGTAACCAGTTTCACATTTGATCTTTTTTGATGGTTTCTCAAGTATATGCGTGACCGAAAGATTGAGAGTTTTCATGAGTTTATCAATTTCATCTTTAAAGATGATATTTTCATCATTATAATTACCATAAAAAAAGAAGACCGGGCGTTTATCATGTTGCTCAGACAAAGTACGCAGAATGCTCATAATTGGAGCGACCCCAATCCCTCCGGCAATTAATACTAACCCATTTTTGGTGGTTTCATCCTCAAGGTTAAAATTTCCATAAGGACCGTCTACATAAACTGTTTCTCCACCACGTAGAGTTCCAATCGTGTTTGTGAAATCTCCCAATGCTTTGATCGTGAAACGAAGTTCCTCTCTATTTTCAGCACTTCCTGAAATGGAAAATGGATTACGGTGAATGATGAAGGGTGAGGTGTCTATATTGATCCAGGCTACTTGTGCGGCTTTAAATTTCAACCCCGCATGACCTTCTGGTTTTAAAACCAATGTCCAAGTATTAGGGATTTCTTCGATTACCTGATCGATCGTATAAGGATGCTTTTTTATAAGAATTGGTTTGATGATGCGCAGATATAATATGAAAATGCTCCAAATCCCAATTTCAATGATCCAAGCGATGCGCATAGAAATGGCGGCGGAATAATAATTAACCTTGAAGATATGGATCAATCCAAAAACCATGATGAACAAAGCTAAAAAAGTATGAATGGTGTGCCAAGTATCATATCCAAGCTTGACCTCTTTACGATATATTGAGGTCAGTGCGATCATCAAGAAACCAACCAAACCAATCAATCCGGCCTGAGCACGCCAGGGAGCTGTGAAAGGATTTAACAACAAGAGTGTGTTGGGGTTGTTTACAATCAAGATCACTGGATGGAAAATAATCAGAACGGCAGATAGTATTGAAAGGATGTGATGCACTTTATAAACACGATCCATGTCAAAGACATCAGAAAGGAAAGATAAACGAGTGGTTGGGATGAATTGCATTCCAGCCATGGAGAGTCCAAAGAAACCCAACATAACTGAAACATCACGCAGGAAGCTACGTTTTTCTGGCATGTCAAAGCTGAAAAAAACGATGACCGGTAGAGAAATTAATAGACAGTAAGCCAGAATATAAACCAGACTTTTAATGTGTTTATTCATTCAAGCACCTTTTGCTGATCTAAAATTGATCATCGTCCAGCTATGGACGTTGGGAATAATCAAACGGGAATTCGACAACAGAGGCCAGGTCTTCAATGGAATCAAACAGTAGTTGTAGAATATATTTCCCATTATGTACATAACCAGCGGGGTCTTTGATACTGAATTGTAGATTGTAGGCGGTGCGCATCAACCGCGGTGTGAATTGAGTGTACGCATTGGAGAAGTTTCTTTCTTCTTCTGAAATGGTTCCATCCAGGTCGTTATCTTTGAATAGATAAGGATATTGATCCACCCATCCTATCCCCTGACCGATTATCTCGGCTGCGTATATCTGCATAACCCGGTTAAGTTGTCCCCTTACACCTTCAATCTCATAGTAGATTCCTTCAGTGTACCCATCAGTATCATAATCGACCCCATCGACATAAACATCTCGATAATCTGAATAGTCTACCACATTCGAATGGCATGTAGAACACAAATCTGTGTTTGTATAGGGTTGATTCATGTGAAGACTGTGTGGATCATGACATTGTGTACAGGTCTGAACCCCAACTGCATGCTCGAATTTTCCGACATATGTTTTCTGGTTGTATTCATAACCGCCCTGTGCATCGCTGCCCAACCAGGTGGCTGCAGCGAAAGCATAGTGTGGGTTTATAAAACTCCCCTCAGGAATGACTTCATCAACATCGACATCCTCACTACGACCGGGAATAGAATCGCTTGACCCCATCCCACTATGGCACGAAGCGCATAAAGCACTGTTCGGGTCGAGATCAATTTCAATGCCCGAAGGAAATACGGCACTGGTCAATTGCGTAGTTTGTTGGTTATGACAAATTTCACAAGAGATAACTGATTCAATCATAGCTGGTTCATCTACTACAAATTCCGCACTGCCATCCTGTCCCACATAATCAAGAAAACCCTGCCCACTGTGACATTTGGCACAAGTCGGTGGTACGATAGCAGGTTCATCTTCACTCCAGTGGGTAAAAGCCTCTGCTTCGATGTCAGCATGAGCAGACCCCCACCATTTTGCGCTGATCTTTTCGACAGGTTCAATCTGATCAGATTGGGAATTGACATAATAAATCCAGCCTGTTAACAAGAATACTAAGAGAAGCAATGTGATAAGGAAAAAATATTTATTCATCAGGTTCTCCTTGGTTGGTTGTTTGAATCAGCCAAGAGGCCAATTTTCCATTGTTAAATGAATTATATAATATTTTAATAGTAGCAAAAATATTTCTGACGATATATCCTAAAATATTGATTATCAGGAAATAATGCATGAAAACATTAGAAAAGATGAGTCAGTCCGAATTTGAAAATTTTATACAAATGAGTATTAGTAATTTTAGAGAAGAATTACAAAAAACTGGAGACTTTACTCAAAAACAAGCTGAAACGACAACACATGAACAGATCAATGATCTTTTGATCGACGGAATGAATACACATGGACATTACTTTTTCAATATCATCAATGTTCATGACCATTATAAAGTCGGAACTCTCTGGTTGAGTATAAACCCCGATAACGAAGGTCACCCCGTTGCCTTTATCTTTGATATTATGATCGAGACTGGATATAGAGGGAAGGGATTTGGAAGGTTGGCGATGCAAGCAGCTGAACAGGTTGCGAAATCTAAAGGAGCAGGTAAAATTTGTTTACACGTTTTTGACCACAATAAAATTGCATTTGATCTATATAAAAAACTCGGCTACATCGTGGAGAAGAACTACACCAATAAGAAAGGAACAAGAATTATCAGTTATCGAATGGGCAAGAATCTCAATTGATAATCACTACGAACAGAAATGAAAAAATTAACCAAAGAAGAGAAAGAAGAATTGTTAAAATTAGCCACAGAAGGAGCAAAAAACGCGCACTGTCCTTATTCCAAATTCAGAGTAGGCGCAGCAGTTCTGGGAAAATCGGGCAAGATCTACCTTGGTGGCAATATAGAAAATGTTTCTTATGGTGCCACTGTCTGCGCCGAACGGGTGGCGATCTGGAAGGCGGTGTCGGAGGGTGAAAAAGAGTTCGATGCGATTGCAGTGGTCGGTCCAGGAACCAAAGAAGCCTATCCCTGCGCTCAATGCCGCCAGGTGATGGTGGAATTTGGGTTGGACTGGTTGGTGATCAGCGGCGATGCCCAAGGAAAATATCTGGGAGAAAAAACAGTCAGGGAAATTGTTCCATTTCCCTTTGAACCATCGGCGCTTTTAGGTAAATGATTATTGTCATATGAAAAACCTGGCGTTTTTCATTCTGAGAGCCAGGTTTTTTACTGGTAATTTCTCTAAAGTAAAAGATAAATTTCCTGATTTCTATCGAATTCCAAGGGATATTTTACTGAAGATCATGCAAATTTTCTGGATACAGTAAAATAGAGTGGATTTGCTGATTAGTAGTGTATATGATTTTATTGAATAAGGATAATTGTCAATGACGAAAAGTATATATTTTGAATGCTACCCTTGTTTGCTGCGCCAAGTGCTAGATGCAGTGGGGTATCTTGACCTGGATGAAACCTCAACTAAAAAAATAATCAATGAGACTCTTCTATCCCTCATTAATATAGATGATGAATTAACTTCATCCGAGATTGCAGCTTTGATGCATCATAAGATCACCAGCGATAGTGGTGGAAAAGATCCATATATTAAAGCGAAACAATATAGCCTTGAGAAGGCGTTTGAGTTGTTCGATTATGCCAAGCGAATCGTTCAGGAATCGTACGATCCATTAGAGACAGCCCTCAAAATATGCGCTGCCGGAAACATTATCGATTTTGGTCCTTCTTCAGATTTTGATTTGAAATCAGCTATTGAACATGTCTTGAAAACGCAGTTCACTCCATTTGATTATGAAGCATTTAAAGAAACACTTGATAAAGCACAAAACATTTTGTTCCTGGCAGATAATGCGGGAGAGACGGTTTTTGATCGTTTATTGATTGAACAAATCGAGCAACCATTGATTTATGTGGTCAAGCAAGCGGCGATCATGAATGATGCATTATCCATCGATGCGCAAAATACAAAATTTCCAGATTATGTAAAAATCATTGACAATGGCACTGCTATCCAGGGGACCGTTCTCAAGCATTGCTCTCCAGAATTTCTGGAGAAATTCCATCAAGCAGATCTGATCATTTCAAAAGGAATGGCTAATTTTGAAACACTTCCCGAGGAAGGGCCAAGGTCTTTCTTTTTATTAAAAATAAAATGCAATCCCATTGCCAAATTATCCGGAATTCCGTATGAGAGTTTTGTTTTGAAACAGGGTGGTCTACTAACCAACCAGATTTAGGAATATGCGGTGAGAGTCATGAATAAGAAATTTGATCAATGGAATGATATAAAATGTTGGCTGCTGGATATGGACGGGACCATCTACCTTGAGGATCATATTATTGATGGCGCGGATGGTTTTCTCCATTATCTGGTGGAACACGAGAAAAGATTTCTGTTTTTAACCAATAATTCATCCAAGAATGTCAATGCCTATATGAAAAAATTCCACGCTCTTGGATTGAATTTTGTCACAACAGATCATATCTATACCTCTGGACAAGCAACTATTGCTTTTATTTCAAAAAATTATTCCTCCAGGAAGATTTACCTTCTTGGAACCACCGATCTCGCGACCGAGTTCAGCGTTGCCGGTTTTGATCTGAATGGTGATCCTGAAATGGTGGTGATTGGGTTTGATACCACTCTTACCTACAAAAAATTATGGAAAGTATGCGATCTGGTTAGGGCAGGCCTGCCATACATTGCCACTCATCCTGATTTTAATTGTCCCACTCGTGACGGTTTTATGCCTGACATCGGTGCAATCATTGCTTTTATAAAAGCCTCCACCGGACGAGAACCGGATGTCGTTGTGGGCAAGCCCAATTTACCTATTCTGGATGCTATCAGCCAGAAAACAAGTTTACCATTAGGAAGTATGGCTATGATTGGCGACAGACTGTACACCGATATTGCGTTTGGACAACACGGAATTCATACGGTGTTGGTGTTAACAGGCGAGACGAAACAAGTGGATCTTGCAGGTAGTCTGTTTCAACCAGATCTGGTGTTGGGAAGTATTGGTGAGATGGTTGAAAAGTTGGCATAGAGAGATGAATTTTTGTTAATTCATTTCAATAAATGATAGAAAATAGGTGAAATTTATAATAGACAAACTGGAAAAAGCCATGCTAGAATTAAATGTTCGTGGATGTAGTTCTAGAAAGAAAGAGTAGTCTTTTAATTTGGAACTTAATCAAGAAATCTAAGAAAGGAGTTCCAAAACATGTCCGAGAAAGAACAGGGCACCGTAAAATGGTTCAACGGATCGAAGGGATACGGATTTATTGAACGTGATTCCGGAGAAGATGTTTTTGTGCATTACACTTCTATCCAACAAGATGGCTATCGTACCCTTACCGAAGGACAACGTGTTGAGTTTGTTGTAACTCAAGGCGACAAAGGTCCCCAGGCGCAAGAAGTTGTAATTCTTTGATTTACTAAACGATAAATAAGGAAAAGAGCGAGTGATTATTCTCTCTCGCTCTTTTATTTTAAGCGGGCGATGGGGCTCGAACCCACAACCTTCTGCTTGGGAAGCAGACATTCTACCATTGAACTACACCCGCGACATTTGCATTATAACGACCCGTAAATAACGTGTCAATAGAAATATGAAAACTAGAAATGTGAAAACTGGTATAATTATGATAATAATGATAAAAATTGTCGAATAGGTGGAAAAATGAAAGAATATGATATTGTGGTTATTGGGGCTGGCCCATCTGGACAATCATGTGCAGTTCGAGCAGCACAATTGGGGGGAAAAGTTGCTATTGTTGAGAGAGACTATATCGGAGGAATTTGCACGAACTGGGGTTGCACTCCCAGTAAGTCGATGATCGAATCTGCCAAGATTGCACAGATCATCAAAGAAAGTGGGAAATATGGTATTGCAGTCGATACTTTTACAATTGATTTTGAAAAGGTTGCTGAACGCCGGAATAAGGTTGTAAAAACTGTACGCGAAGAGATCCGTGATCTTTTGGAGCACCACCAGATCGATATTTACACCGGGCAAGCTGAACCACAAAAAGACCGAACTATCTTGATTCGTGAAGGTAAACTGGATGTAGATGGCGAGACCATGCACTTTACAGGGAAAGAGGAGACCATCAAGGCGAGAAATATTGTTTTTGCCACTGGTTCACAACCGCTTGATCTGCTTTCGTTCAACAAAGAAGATCCAACCATTGTGAGCAGCAATCGTTTGATTTCCATCGATCATCTTCCCAAAACGCTAACCATCATTGGTGGAGGGGTGATCGGGCTCGAATTTGCCACGATCTTCACCAATCTCGGTAGTAAGGTTACCATCATTGAATTTCTGGATCGCGTGGTTGCTGGTATGGATGAGGATATTTCAAAGACCATCACGTCAATCTTGCACGATAAAGGAGTGCAGATCTTTACCGGGTATGAAGCGCTATCGGTCGATCATGGAACCATCAAAATGCGCGAGCGGAAGAATGGTCAGGAAAAAAGTGTGGATTCTGATCTGGTATTGGTTGCCATCGGGCGCAAGCCGGTCATGCTCACTGAAGCGTTGGATAACCTGAATGTTGAATATACCAAGAAAGGCATCACAGTTGATGATCATATGATGACC
>JAAZNC010000098.1 GCA_012798455.1 Chloroflexota bacterium
CTTTTAGAGAGATCTTGTATCATAGCTGTCCACTTTTCAAGTTTTGATGATTATTCTTGACCGTTTTAGCGGTTCACTTTTGAACTGTTATCAGTTCACTTTTCAAGTGTTATCGGTTCACTTTTAAAGTTCTGCTAACAAAATTTTAGAGGTGATCTTGACAACATTCCCACTTGTATTTATGATTACGAAAAGAAAATAGGAAATAATCGAAAATGTATATCGGCAAGTAACATCCTGGATTTTCCGCCTATCCCCGAAAGGGCAGGGTGGCACCCGATCAAGGATCGGGTGACGGGGCATTTCACAACCAAAACAGGAGACAGCTATGCTTGCCGTTTCTCATTTAACCAAGACTTTTAATTTAAACACCCTTTTTGAAGACATCACTTTTTCCATCAATCCCGATGAACGCGTGGGATTGATTGGTCCCAACGGGTGCGGAAAGACCACCCTGCTGCGCATTCTGGTCGGACAGGAACAACCTGATGAGGGACAGGTTGCTCGCCCTTCGACATTGCGCATCGGTTATTTACCGCAGCAGTTTTCCTTACCTGCCGCATTCACACTGGGAGATATTTTGAAAGAAGCAGCAGGAGATATGGATGCGCTGGCAGCAGATTTAATGAAGATCACCCGGGCTTTGGCAGATCAACCTGCTGATCATAATTTACAGACGCAATATGATGAAATTTTGCGGCGCATGGAAGCAGCTGAACCACAGCGAGTAGAGAGTATGGCGGTCGGCCTGGGACTGGGCGAGATACCACATGATCTGCAGGTAGGAAAGTTGAGCGGTGGTCAGCAAACTCGCTTATCTTTGCTGTTAGTGTTGCTGGCAGAACCACAAATCTTATTGCTGGATGAGCCTACCAACCATCTGGATATCGCTATGCTGGAATGGCTGGAGGAATGGTTGAAAAATTCAGCATGTGGTGCATTGATCGTTTCTCATGATCGTATGTTCCTCGATCGAACTGTAACACGCATCCTGGAAATTGATCCGCTTACATACCAGATGCGCTCCTATGCTGGAAATTACACTGCCTATCTTGAGCAGCGTCGCAGCGAGATCGAAGCCCAGTGGATTGCCTATAACGATCAGAAGGCAGAGGTACACCGCATGAAAGCGGATATCGCACGGGCAAAAGCTCAGGCAGCCTACACCGAGCGCCAGGCTAGTTCCATCCGTATCGGTGGACCAGATATGAAACTCAAGGGATTCAAATCTTA
This sequence comes from Chloroflexota bacterium, assembly GCA_012798455.1. Taxonomy (GTDB): domain Bacteria; phylum Chloroflexota; class Anaerolineae; order Anaerolineales; family Anaerolineaceae; genus UBA4781. The sequence continues at coordinate 1,234 of JAAZNC010000098.1, forward strand.
CCAACAAGGGATCGCCAAGAAAGTGGCAAAAAAAGCCAAGGCGCGTGAAAAACGTCTTGAACGCTATAAAGATTCAAATGAAAGGGTGGAAAAACCACATGCACAGCGCATGATCCATATCGAATTCGACCAGGTATCGCACCTGGGACGTTTGGTCATCCAGATGGAACGACTTAGTGTGGGATTCGCCGGTTATCCTGCTTTGATCGAAGAGGTAAATCTACAAGTGCGGGCATCCCAGCGCATCGCTTTTATCGGTCCAAATGGCAGTGGAAAGACCACCCTGCTGCGTACGCTGGCTGGGCAGCTCCCTCCATTGGCAGGTAGGATCCAATTGGGTAGCAGTGTCAAATTAGGATTGATGTCGCAAGATGTGCGCTCACTGCAGGAAGCGCAAAGTGCCCTGGATCATGTTGGTGAGTTTTTCCCCAACCAGACCGAAGCACGTCGATTTCTGGGATATTCCCTTTTGAGTGGCGATGAGGTGTTGAAACCGGTGGGTCAGTTAAGCCTGGGGCAGCGTGCGCGGCTGCAATTGGCATTGCTGGTGATAGGGGGCTGTAACGTGCTGTTGCTGGATGAACCACTCAACCATCTGGATATTTTAAGCCGTACACAATTCGAACAGGCACTGCAAACTTTTAAGGGCACTATCTTGATGGTGGTGCATGACCGTTATTTCATTGAACGCTTCGCGCAAGAAGTATGGCAGGTGAAGGATAAAAAGATCAGCCAGCGTGGAAATCCTCTGTCTGATGCCTGGTAAGATTTCGGTGAATTTTTGTAGTGTGGTGCTCATTTAATCTTTTTGGTGATCAAGCCAAAAAGATCTATATTCGGCTTTGTTGCTTTGTCAGATGAAATTGGCAAAATAATGCCTTCACTTGAAACTTTTTTGGGAATAGAAGAGGAGGAAAGCTGGTATCGAAAACCAGAATGATCTTTTGGATTTGCTAAAATTAGGTAGCATTGTTTCTGTGGATCAATAAGGCAAGAATATCCCGCACCGCTGATTGTTTCTATAAGAGCAATGAACTGGTCTTCGGAAATAGATGGCTTCATCTTTTCCAGATTCTTGATATCTTGTGACAATTCAGGAAAAGCCGTATAGATTTTTGACTTTGTCATCGTTTCCATTCGTGAGGCTTTGAGAAGCTTAAATAAACGCTGTTCGGCTGATGATTCTTTCGGGATCAGGGATTCTGAGTGAAAAATCGAAACTTTAAGCTGCTGACTGCTGGATAAAGGAATGACATCGAGTGAAAAGGTGAAATTTTCTGTATTATATGTTCCCTTTACCACGATGTCTTTCTGATCAATAAGTGTTTTATGATCGGTGGGGGCGGCTATTCCGCGCACCAGGATACGGTAAGATCTCTTTTCAGGAATAAAGCTGCTATCTCCCGAAACTGGGTCGATGATTATGGCTAGATGGTGATTGGTGTAGTGCGAGTGCATCCTGGTGAGGGCGTATTTTCCATTTTGATAATCAGTGGATACTCCATCATCCTCAAATAATTCAAAAGAACTGTCTGTCCCTGGAAAAACCATGAGTTCTATTTCATGCGGATTCGCTATCCCTCCCCAGCCGCATCGTGTTTGGAGAGGAATGATGGCACCTGCTTTAGCATACAAGGGAATATCCTCCAGCGCAGTGTAATGGATCTGCCATTGTGGACCGCAGATTCGTGTTCCATCCCAGAAATTGAACCATTCACCAGGAGGGAACCACACCGTGCTCCTGCTCATACCGACCTGCGTATCAGTGGGAGCAGTGATGGGAGCTGCCATCAGTTCACTGCCGAACATGTATTGGTTCCCTGTTATGTATGCTGCTTCTTGTTGTGGATGGTCGTAATACAGTGGTGTGCAAATGGGCAGTGCTTGTTTGTTGTTGCGTCTAGCCATGCTGTAAAGATAAGGGATGAAAGCGTGCCGCAATTGCAGCACTTCGGTTGCTAAACGCAGGGTCTCCGCATCGAAAGCCCAGGGTTGGTGATCGGTGAAAATATCTTTGCCACTGTGGATGCGTAAAATGGGACTCAACAGCCCAAATTGCAGCCAGCGCATGTATAGTTCGGGATCCTCTATACCACGCATATGCCCGCCGATATCGTGGCTCCACCATCCATAAGCTGAGTTAGCGGAAGTGGCTGTGAAATAAGGTTGAAATGCCAGGGATTCCCAACTGATGATGGTATCACCGGAAAAACCGATCGGATAACGGTGATTTCCATAACCGCCCCAGCGCGAAAAAATGATGGGGCGTTTTTTATTTCTACTTCCCAGATCAAAAAAATGAAGATGATTCAGCCACCATAATGGATCCAGATGGGGAATGCGGCTGGTTTCCCCTTGCTGCCAATCTAGCCACCAAAAATCAACGCCTTGATCTTCCAGTGGATGGAGTAAAAGATCGAAGTAGGCTGACATGAAATCGGGATCAACTGCATCAAATGGAATAGCTGCGTCTTGTAGACGATCGACTCCTAACCTTTCAACCATGGCGTGATACCGTTCTTCATGCGGATAAATTCCTGATGCCGGATGAAGATTTAGGGTAATTGCCAATTCCTGTTCATGTAGCCAGCGCAGCATAGATGGCGGGTCGGGAAAAAGCTCGTGGTTCCAGCTAAAGCCCGTCCATCCGCTGCAATCATTACCGGTTTTGGTGATGTGCCAGTCCATATCTAACACGAGTACCGATAGAGGTATTTGTAAGGCACGAAATTTATCGACGAGAGCCCGAAGGTCTTTTTGAGAGTATTTCCAAAAACGGGACCACCAATTGCCCAGCATATAACGTGGGATCATAGGCACATTGCCTGCGATCCGAAGATAATTGCTTAACGCATGTTTATAATTGGTACCATAAGCTAAGAAATAACTATCGCGGTAGGCATTTCCCATGTTCCGGGGTGCGATCCATCCGTTGCTGTTAAAAACAAGACTGTTACTGTCATCCAACAGTGTCCAACCGCACCGTGAAAGGATCCCGTGTTGTAAACGGATGGGTCCACTTGTTTCATCCAAAGTACGGATAGTTCCCGGGAGTAACCCATAGTTTGGATCGCCATAATGGTAATCAACATTATTCCCCTTGATCAGAATTTGTAAGTTTTCTCTATCTAAACCCTTCGGTGAATAGTGATATTCAAGATGTAGACATGCGGTATCCAAAGAGAGATGATCGGAGCCATTTTTTACCTGCATCAACGGAACGGGTTGATAGCGATACCAGAATACCTGGCTGGGGCGATTATCGAATTTTCCATCTGGGTGATATTCAATACGCAGCATTCCTTCTGTCAGGATGGTAAAGCGAACGTTAGGGAAGGTGAAAATGGAGTGAGAATCTGCGATTGCCTGATTGTAAACTTGAGCGCCAAAGTGCTTGTTCATGTTGATATCCGGAAATCAATATATGAGTGCTTGACTTTTTTATATTTGAATATATAATATTACTTAATTCACTAAATAAACTAACTATTCAATTTTATCATGAATTCAGTCAAACGTGCAAACCGCGATCTTATGCGAGGGATGAATCGCTCCCTGATTTTGAATATTATAAAAAACCATGAACCTATCTCCAGGGCTGATATTGCACATTTGACTGGATTGAGTCCGGCCTCGGTCACATCCATTACCGGATTATTGATCGCAGAGGATCTGATTTTTGAAAAAGCTACTGGTGATTCCAGCGGAGGACGCCCCCCCATCTTGCTGGCATTGAATCCACAGGGTGGATTTGTCATTGGAATAAAGTTGATGGAATTGTATGCTGTGGCAGCACTCACCGACCTCAATGCCACAGTGATTGAAAAAGTTACTATTAAAATGCCAAGTAATGCAGTGGATTCAGTCATTGACGAAATTGTGCAGTTGGTAAAGAAATTGATCAGTAATAACAAAATTCCCAAACAACGTTTGTTTGGGGTAGGCGTCGGATTAGCGGGTGTCATTGATTCAGTGAATGGTGTATTGAGAAAAAGCCCATTCTTTGGATGGAAAAATATTCCATTAGCTGATCGTTTATCTACCCGTTTAAAGGTACCTGTTTTCCTCGATAATGATGTCAATACCTTAACATTGGGAGAGAAATGGCTCGATAATGGAGTGCATGATGATAATTATGTGGTGATCACGATCGGGCGGGGTATTGGTATGGGAATCGTGATCAATGGGCAGATCTATCGTGGTAAAGGCGGTGGTGCCGGGGAATTTGGGCACCTGGTCATCGACCCGCAAGGACCGCTCTGCAATTGTGGAAAGCATGGCTGTCTGGAAAGTTATCTGGGTGACCAGGCGCTTTTAGAGCGTGCCAGAATGGAAGTGCATCCTGGTTTGAAAGATATGGATGAACTTATTCAGTTTGCAGTAAATGGAAACGAAGCTGCTCTGAAAGTATTTAACTCGGCTGGTAGCCTGTTGGGAAGAGAAGTTGCCAATCTGGTTAATTTGTTTGATCCCAAATTGATCATCGTGAGTGGGGAGGGAGTTCGCATGGGTGAACCTTTCTTTTCTGCCATGCGGAAAGCCATAGAAGAAAATGCTGTACCGGAACTTTATTCTGATACGGAGATCCGTATTAATACATGGGGTGACGATGTCTGGGCACGTGGTGCTGCCAGCCTCGTTATAGGCGAATTGTTTAATTCCCCAATTCAGAAGGAGGAGCGCAGATA
>JAAZNC010000099.1 GCA_012798455.1 Chloroflexota bacterium
AACTGTCAGCCAGCCCATCTTCCAGATTGGCGGCATGGTAAGTGAAATGTTGATCCAGATGGTGAAACATATTCCTCTTGAGAACAAACAGATCTTGTTGGAACCCTCTCTAATTGAACGACTATCTACGGGAGCTCCGATTAAATAATAGATTGAATCAAAAAAGGAGGTGCATTTGGATACTTTTGATTTCGGCTGTAAGAAATAAATTGGAGGAAAAAGATGAAACGTTTTCGATTAGTTATTTCAATTTTGATTCTCGCTACGTTAGTGTTGGCGAGTTGTTCCAAAACTGCTGCTGAGGAGCCCACTACGGAAGAGAGTGCACCTGCCGAGCAAGAACAGGCAGCGCCCGCCGAGAAAGTGATCGTAGAGTTTTGGACAACAGATAATGAGCCTGCCCGTTTGGATGTATATGAAACACTTGCTGCAGATTACATGGCAGCACATCCCAATGTGGATGTACGCATTGTGGCAATTGAAGAAGCCGGGATTTCTCAAAGAATGGCAACTGCGATGGCAGCCGAACGTCTTCCGGATATCGTTCGGATGGGGGTGGAACGCGTGGCAGCTTTTGCAGCCGATGGAATTCTGGATGAGGATGCAGCCGAAGCCGTGATCAATAGCATCGGGGTGGAGGACTTTCGTGAATCACCTCTGCAGATGGTGACCGATCCTGCTACCGGAAAATATGCTGCCATTCCTTTTGATGGTTGGGTACAAGCACTTTGGTATCGCACCGATATCTTTGACGAATTGGGATTGGAAGCACCGGTCACCTGGGATGCGATTGATGCGGCTTGTGATGCCCTTGCCGGTACCGGAAACCTGCTGTATGCTTTGACCCTTGGCACTGACCCCGGACAGAATTACGGACACCAGGTCTTCGAACAGGTTGCCATGTCCAATAATGCCTGGCCTTTTGATGAAGAAGGTAATGTAACCTTTAATACTCCTGAAATGATCGAAGCTCTGCGCTTTTATACGGATCTACAGCGCTGTGCAATGCCCGGACCGCAATACTGGCGTGGTGCACGTGAATCCTATGAATTGGATCAATCAGGTATGATGTTCTACAGCACCTATATCATGGATGACCTGGTGGATGGTTCAGGCATGGAAAGCGGTGGCAACGTGCAAATCGCAGTGGAAGATCTGCCGTTGAAAACCGGCTTTGCCCCTCAAATGGTTGGCAATGGTGGTTCGGCTTCCTATGGGCAGTTGGTAACCTTGGCTATCATGCAGGGTGCTGATCCTGAAGCTCAGGATGTAATCAAATATTTCCTGACTGAAGGTTATCAGGATGTGCTTGCCTTGGCTCCCTTTGGTAAAGTGCCTGTCCTCAAAAGCGCAGTGGATGGGTGGAAAGATCTGAGTCCCTATTTTGCCAATTACTCAAGTGATACATTGGATCAAATTGCCAATGGTTACGATACCATGGGTCGCTGGTTGTTCCGTCCCGATTATGATGCTCTGGAGCAAGCTGTCATCGGTGATATCGAGGGACGTCTTTTGATCCCACAAGCGATCAGCAACATTGCCCTGGAAGGCATCATGACTCCCGAAACTGCAGCAGCCTGGTTGCAGGAACAGGTCGAAGCGTTGGTCTCGGAGCGAGCCCAATAGTAAATTAATAATAAAGAATTGCAGGTATACGATTTCCGTATACCTGCAATCTTAACCTGAAGGACTCTATATGAACATCAAGCATTTGAAGCTCAAAAATGCCATGAAAGTCTCCTCGTTAAAAAAGAAAGAATCTCGTCTGGCATATCGCTTCATTTTTCCCACTGCATTGATTGTCTTTGGGTTGGTCGTTTTCCCGGCTGTTTACAGCATTTGGATTTCTTTTCATGATGTCGGATTGAAAAACCTGAACGATGTTTATCATGCCCCGTTCGTCGGTTTTGAAAATTTCAAAAATGTGATCAATGATTTCGCTTTTAAGTTTCAAGATTGGAAGAATGCAGGGGCCATTGTTACCAGCATCATTTATTCACTTTTCTCTACGATCTTGACTGTCTTTTTTGGACTTATTGCAGCATTATTATTAAACCGCCCGTTCAAGGGGAGGGGAATAGCGCGTTCCATATTCCTGTTCCCTTATGTGGCGCCGGTGGTGAGCGTGGCTTTTGTGTGGCGTTGGATCCTGGATCCCAGACAATCCGGTGTTATCAACGATGTGTTGATGCGTTTGAACCTGATTGATGCCCCCCGAGCTTATCTTTCAACCCGTGGCTTAGCCTTATTCTTGGTCATCATTTTCGAATCATGGCGTTATTTTCCGTTTGCCATGTTGATGATCTTGGCACGCTTGCAGGCTATTGATGATATGTTATACGAAGCCGCCGAGGTGGATGGTGCGAATCACTGGCAGAAATTCATCTACATTACCCTCCCTGAGCTGAAATATGTACTTGGGTCATCTTTTCTGCTGCGTCTTATTTGGACATTCAATAAATTCGATGACGTTTTCCTGCTAACCGGAGGTGGCTATGGTACAAAGGTATTGCCGATCTTGACCTATGAATTCAGTTTTAAGACGTTTAATTTCGGGAAAGGAGCAGCTACAGCTATGATCCTGTTCGTCATCGTCGTCATATTTATGATCCTTTATTCAAAGATTGCCTCTAAGAGTGAAGATTAATGATGATGAATTATAAAAAGAAAAAAGCAATGAGATTAAAAAAGAAGAATTTTATCGATCATCTGGCAGATTGGATCAACTGGCGTCGTTTTGTCTTTGCGTCGGCGATGATCTTCTTTCTGGTCAGTGTTTTATTTCCATTTTATTGGATGATCTCCTCCTCATTTAAATCCTTCGCGGAGATTGGTGGTCGAGAACCGGTATATATACCGGAGCAGTTGCGAATGGAAGGTTATGACGAATTGTTCGATCCGGAAAATGTATATTATCGCGACTTTGGGCATAGCATTTTGAACAGTCTCAAGGTTTCCATCCCTACCGCTTTGATCACGGTAATCCTTTCAACCCTGGGTGCTTATGCGATCACCCGCCTGCAATTCAAAGGAAAGAATTTATTTCTAAACAGCATTCTTTTGATCTATCTTTTCCCTGGTGTATTACTGATTATTCCGCTCTTTGCTATGCTTTCGCATTTGGGTGGTCTATTGGGCTTTGAGGTGCAGGATAATTTGCCGGTTCTGATCGTGACCTACCTGGCACAAACATTGCCGGTAGCCTTATATATGCTCACCAATTACTTCAAGACCATCCCAACTGAAATAGAGCAGGCGGGGTTGATCGATGGTTGCACGCATGTGGATGTCTTGCGCAGGATTACCTTACCGCTTTCGATCCCGGCAATTGTTTCCGTTTTTATCTATTCCTTTATGATCGCATGGAATGAATTTTTGTATGCGTTTATCTTCTTGAATAGCAGAACGCAATTCACTATCCCCATTAGCATCAATACTATATTTAATGACCCCAGCCCACGGCTGAATGTCGTCATGGCGGCGTCTACCATCATGACTATTCCGGTTCTGATTCTCTACCTGGCATTACAGAAATATATCGAGCGGGGTATCGTGGCAGGTGGTGTAAAAGGGTAACTTCCCCATGCGTATCGCCTTTTTATCCACCCGAATCAATGGATTGGATGGAGTGACTCTTGAAATTCATAAATGGGCATCCATCCTTTCCGAACTCGGACACACCATTTTTTATTGTGCGGGAGAATTGGAAGAACTTTCCAATAAGATATTGATCCCCGAAATGCATTTTAAGCATCCTGCTATTGCACTTATCCATGATAAAGTGTTCGGGCAGCGAGAGCCCGGTGATGATCTTCTCAAAGAAATTGAGACCTATACAGAATTGCTTTACAAAGCTTTGGCAGAATTCATACATGCAAATGGGATCAATGTGATCATTGCAGAAAATATCTTGACCATTCCCATGAATGTTCCGTTGGGCATTGCACTGACACGCTTGATAAAGATGGAAGGGATTGGGACCGTTGCTCACCACCACGATTTCTATTGGGAGCGGGAGCGTTTCTTGAACAATTGCATCCCCGAAATATTAAAAGAGTGTTTTCCACCACATGATAACCGTATCGAGCATGTGGTGATCAATTCGCTGGCGCAAAAAAGTTTGTTGGAAAGAATCGGGTTGAAAGCGGAGATCATTCCGAATATTTTCGATTTCGAGAAGGATATCTCTGTGGATGCACAAACTGTGACAAAGGTGAGGGAAGCATTGCATATCTCGCCACAAGAAATCATGGTATTGCAACCCACTCGCATCATCCCGCGCAAAGGCATTGAGTTTGCCATCGAGCTGGTGGCGGAATTGCGAAAACCACCGGTCGTGGAAAAATTGTCAGGTAGAAAAGCAAAATTGGTTCTCAGCCATCCATCCGGAGATGAGGGAGATGCTTATCTCGCATTATTGGTGGAGAAGGCAGCGGCACTGGGTGTGCCATTGATCCAGGCGCATGATTTCTTTTCAGGAAATGAAAATCATTTTTGTTTGTGGGATGCCTATCAAGCTGCTGATCTGGTTACGTATCCAAGTTTCATCGAAGGGTTTGGAAATGCTTTACTCGAAGCGATCTATTTTCACAAGGTGACTGTAATCAATCGTTATCCCGTCTATGTTAAAGATATAAGACCCTTAGGTTTTGACCTGGTTGAGATGGATGGGCAAGTTACTGACACTGTTACCGAACGGGTGGTAACGATGTTAAATAATCATGAAAAGGCGATGGAAATGGCTGATCGTAATTTTGATCTGGGAAAACATTATTATTCATTTGTGGCAATGAAACCGAAACTTGATAAAATTATTGGAATTCTGTGTTCAACAGAAAGCGCAAATTAGATGTACAAATCATATGGATGAAGAAAAAAGATTAAAGAATTACTTAGAGTCTATTTATGGTGAAAAAGATGC
>JAAZNC010000002.1 GCA_012798455.1 Chloroflexota bacterium
CTTTTTTGTTAGGAATTGCCACGGCGTACGTTTTTTCACCTAGTTGCATCAGGTCTTGGATGAGAGGATAGGCTTTTTCCATTTTATATAAGTGGTAGTCTGCCTTCTGAAAAGCCTCCCACAGGCACTCCAGGGCGCTGTGGCTGTGGATCTCCACCAGCATGATGGGATTGCACTCCCGCAGTGTCCGTTGCATACCCTTGATCGCCAGTACCTCTCCACCTTCGATATCCATTTTGACCAGGTCGGGGCAAACATGTCCCTGCTGAAAAATGAAATCATCCAGTGTGATGGCTTTTACCTCGATCGCACGCATATAGTGTTCATCTCTCCCCAGTGAACCCTGTGCTTTTCCCATTGCACCGGATTGATGTACCATGAAAGATATCTTGCCAGGTTTATCTACTACAGCGGCTTGGGTCAGGTGAATGCGACCGGTCAGATCATTCAGTTCGATGTTTTCCTGTAAGCGTGCACAGTTGGCGGGCAGCGGTTCGAAGGCAAATACCCGTCCGGTTTCTCCACTTTGTTTGGCAAACATCAGGCTGATGTAGCCAATGTTGGCTCCCACGTCATAAACCACCATTCCGCGCTCACAATACTTTTTGATAGCATCCTGCAGGTCAACCTCATAGGTTCCCAGCCAGTAATCTTTTTCTGTTTGCATATCCAGTTTCAATTGCAGATCTTTGTTCATTCCTCCGGCGATCGAAATGGTGCTCATCCCCTGCGGGGCAGCACTGTTCAGATTGTTGCGGATGAGTCCAGACAGCTTGCGGGAACGATATAAAGCAGTCTTCCAGCGCGGGGGTAGAATACGGGCAGCCAAGGCAGCCAGCTTGAGTCGTAGCTTCATACGTCCAGGTCCATTCTCAATTCAAGATAATCCCTGATTGGGATGCCGTTTTCCCCCTGCAGGGGAATTTCGGGCTTGATCTTGCGATCGGTTTCGATCCCGTTGGGGATGAGTTGTGCCAGGTGAAATCCGTATTTTTGATAAAAGCGTAAAGCATTGAGGTTGTCGTTGGTGGTGAAGAGCGTGATGAGTTTGCAGCCTTGCTCTTTGGCATTTTGCGCTACCGCATCCAACAATGTACTGCCCACACCCAATCCACTTTGCAGACTGTTCAACGTGATGACCTCACACGTGATATCGCTGATGATATAGGTTGCCAACCCGCAGCGTTCCCGATCCAGCTCTGCGATCATGCCAGTCAGGCTGGCAGGTTCAAAAGAACGCCCGCACACTACCACTTTTTCACTTCCCCAGCTTTCCAACATCAGGGTTTTGATCCAGGTTTTATCTTTGGGAGAAATGTTTCGGATAGTGATCGCGCTCATCAGAAGGTCAATCCGCTTCTATGATCCAGTTATCCTTGATACGATGAAACGTATCATTGAGTGTTTCGGGTAGAACGCGCGCATTTCCAACGGAGGTCATGAAATTGGTGTCCCCATTCCAGCGTGGCACCACATGAAAATGCAGGTGATCTGCCACTCCGGCTCCCGCAATGGCTCCCAGATTGGCGCCTATGTTGAAGCCCTCTGCGCCATATTCCTTGGTGAGCACCTTGATCGCCTGGGTTACCAGAACCATCATTTCGGTTTTTGTTTCGATTGGCAAAGCTTCCATGGAAGCTTCATGCGCGTAGGGTACTACCATTAAATGCCCGCTGGTATATGGGTAACGATTGAGCATCACGAAAGCGAACTTGCCGCGTTTTACGATCAGATTATTATCGCCATCCTCCTCGCGGATGCCTTTGCAGAAAAAACATCCTGTTTCGGAGGTTTCTTGAATATATTTCATGCGCCATGGAGCCCATACGTGCCCCATCTGGGATTGCGATTCCTTCTTCATCTTCAAGTCCTTATTATACGCGCAGTTTCGACGAAAAAGAGATTATACTGGTATTTGCATGCTTACAGGATCTCTTTTTTCTCGCCAGATATTTTCCGTTAGTGAAGTTACCGGCTATATTCGCGTGCTTATCGAAGAGAATGAAGACCTTCAGGATATCTGGGTGCAGGGTGAGATATCCAACCTTTCGTCTCCGGCTTCTGGGCATATTTATTTCACGCTTAAAGATGAAGCGGCCTCCCTGCGCTGTGTTATCTGGAAATGGATGGCACAATCCCTTCACTTTCGACCGCAGGATGGCATGGCGGTGGATGTGCACGGAAAATTCGGTGTGTTTGAAAAAGGAGGGCAGTACCAGTTCTATGTTGATTCCATGCGTCAGCAGGGTGAGGGCAGGCTCTTTCAGGAATTCTTGGAATTAAAAAATAAATTGGAAGCCGAAGGATTGTTCGCCGAAGAACTCAAGAAAAACGTGCCTGCTTTTCCTACTGTGATTGGTGTGGTCACTTCTTCCAGTGGGGCAGCCTTGCAGGATATTCTCAACACCCTGCGCAGCCGCTACCCGCTGGCGCAGGTATTTCTTTCAGCGACCTTGGTGCAAGGCGAAGGCGCACCGCACAATATTGTGCAGGCACTGCACTTGCTGTACAACGCTTCTACTAGACCGGATGTTATTATCCTGGCACGGGGGGGCGGCTCATTGGAAGACCTGTGGTCTTTCAATGATGAGAGAGTGGTGCGCGCGGTTGCGGCATCCCCCATTCCCATTATCAGCGGCGTTGGTCACGAGACCGACTTCACGCTGGTCGATTTCGCGGCAGACCTGCGTGCCCCCACACCCACCGGGGCAGTGGTATTGGCGGTTCCCGATATTCAGGATCTCAAGCTCGATCTGCAAGATAGAAAATCGTTGCTGGTATCGCTTGGTAGCCAGCTGGTGCAGATGAAAACCGCTGAAATGAAAGAGCTGTATTACCGCCTGCTGCAAAATTCTCCTGAACGTCTCCTGCAACAAAATATGTTGCAGCTTGATGAAGTGGGGCGCCGCCTTCAATATACCCTTTATTCCAGGCTGGCTGAGTTCAAAGCGCATTTTGGAGAAAAAGGAGCCCGCCTTCTGGCACTTGATCCGCAGGGTGTGCTACGGCGGGGTTATGCCCTGCTATACGATGGTCAGGGCAAATTGATTGACAGTGTCACCAAAACCGGCGAAAATGAGATGGTGCACGTGCGCTTGAAAGACGGATCACTGCAAGCGCGCATTACTGCTATCGAAAATGGAGCAGGAAAATAACATGAACACAAAAATCGATATCTCAAAATTGAAATATGAAGAAGCGTTGCAGCAGTTAGAACAGGTGATCAACCATCTGGAAAGCGGTGTATTGGAACTGGATGAGATGCTGGCGCGTTTTGAACAGGGAAAAGATCTGTTGGCACATTGCCAGCAGTTGCTCGACCAGGCTGAACTGCGTGTGCGTGAAATAGGACAGTTGGAAGAGAAGAGTTCTGACCAGGAAGATCAGCCATGAATATTTTCCAACAGTTGTTGTCGAATTATGTTCTGATGAGTGCAGCCACTGCCTGGCTTGTAGCACAACTTTTGAAATTGCCGATCAATTATTTTTTCAATAAGGAGTGGGATTGGTCGATCTTGATCAGCCCTGGCGGCATGCCCAGTTCGCACTCTGCCATTTCCACTGCTGCTGCTCTGGGGATCGGCTTGCAGGAAGGGTTCGGGTCATCTCTTTTTGCCCTTGCCATGACCCTGGCTACCATTGTGATTTACGATGCGATCAGCATTCGTCGCCAGGCTGGCTTTCATGCTGAATGGATCAATAAGATCGTGGAGGAAATATTCAAAAGTAGCAGCTTTTCATACCAGAAATTGCAGGAAGTTCTGGGGCACACTCCCTTTGAAGCGATCGGGGGTGTGGTGCTCGGCATTTTTAACGCACTCATCATGTGGGTGATCTATTACGGTCTTTAGAAACCCAGCATTTTCTTTTGCGTTTCCATGTCACCACTGTGCAGGGTGCTTGCCCTGCCTTTTTTTAACTCTTCCCAGAATCCGGCGTCCAATCGTCGTGAGCGCACCGGGATCGGCATGGGTACTCCCCAGCCTGCGATGAGCACCTCTTCTTTGGGCTGCAGGTGTGCCAGCATGCTGCGCAGGGCATCTTTGCCGGCTGCCCCTGAGAGCACCGCCCTGATATCTTCGTCGTCCGTCAGATAACCACAGATGCGCGTGCCGAGCTGCGAGAGCACCTCATCATAGATCTGCGAGGGGCGTTGATCGACGATCAGCAGGGTCACGTAATATTTGCGCATTTCGCGTGCAATGGTGCTGAAAGTCGTTTGCGATGCCATTTCGCGGTTGAGCAATTTGTGCGCTTCCTCCACCACGATCACCAGTTGGCATGGTTCACTGGCATCGCTCCTGCCATTGCGATAAGCGTTGGTGAGCTGTTCCCATTCTTCGCGGATCTTGCGTGTAATCAGGTTTGAAATGAACAGATAATCCAAATCATTGTCATAACCGCTGAAGGAGAGAACGACATGCTTGCCATTCTTCAACAGGTCTACCACACTTTGCAATCCATTACCGGCAGGCTTGGCGGTGATATACCCGGCGTGGAACAATCTGCCCAGCTTGCTGTGCAAGCTTTCGGCTGCCATCACATTTACACCATTTTGGTTCGCCCACCAAGCCACACTGTCCGGCGCGGGAACCTTTTTCCCATTTTCATCTTCAATGGTGCTGCCGGCTTTCATGTCTTTGAATTCCGAAAACCATCTTTTACCAAAACTGGCTGATAATGCTGCCAGGGTGGTGGCGGTGGTTTCCTTCAGGTTAAGTTCAACAGAGAGCATCTCGATGTCACTGGCTTCGATATCGCTTTCCGCAATCTCTACGTGAAAATCCGGGCTGTTGCCACGGATGTTCTTCCCACCGCCCAATCCCACTACCTGCACTTTCGGTCCAAAATGCGTGTGCAGCCCGGTCACTTTTTCATCGCTGTCGGAAGCTGTGTCATCGAAACCGTATTCATCATGCATATCGAAGACCAGCAGACAGGCTTTGGCTTGCTGGATCAATCCCGCCAGCAGAATACGCGTGAGAAAACTTTTGCCGGTGCCGGTGGCACCGAACACGCCTGCCGAACGCTGGATGAAATGTGCCAGATCGATGCACACCGGAAAGTTCTGTTCGCGTGTGTAGCCGATCACGAAATTGTCTTCCTCACTTGGATCGCCGAAAACGGTGGCAATGTCCACCGCGTTTGCCAGTCGCACTGCCGATTGGTGTGCCGGGATGGTCTTGATCTGGATGGGACGGGTCATCATTTCACCGTTCTCCTCCTTTTGTTGCTGCCAGCCCATCACTTGCTGGGCGTTATCGGCATTCATTTCCGGACCGTTTTCCAGCATCAGCACCGGCAGGATCACGGCATTGGAATACAGCACTTCTTCACGCAGGGCGCGGGCGATCGCTGCGGGATAGTACGCATCGATCTGTTCATCAGAGAAGCGCGGGTCGGTGGCACCCAACCGCAGATCGGTGATCAGCCCGTAAAATTGCCAGTCACCACTCTTGATCGTCACGAAACTGCCTTCCTGGATTTCCTGCGGTGAGACTTGCAGACGTGCGCTCAGGCTTTCAGAAAGGCTGCCGCCGATCACGGTGCCGATCACTCTGCCGGCTTTTGGTGAATTGGAATTGATTTTGTTTTCCATGTTTTTGTCCTGTATCATGCCGTGAATACCGCCGTATCGGTCAGGGTATGCAGCAGCTCGCTCAACGTGTTGTAATCATTGCGGTAGAGGTGCACCAGATGGCGGGTGGTTTTCTCGATCCATGCTCCCCGCATATCATCCGTTAACAAATTGCACATGTTGCGAAAATGGGCTGCCACCAAATCGAAATTGATAACTTCTTTTTTCCCGACCATGTAACGCAGGTAACCGCCGTTCCCGGCTGTGGTGAATGCGATGATTTCTTCGTTGGTGCATGGGTAGACCGATTCCAGCGAGAGGGGTGGGTTGGGCGGCAGCAAATGGCTGGTGCGTTGCTGGTGGCTAAATCCCAGGAAGATGACACTGAATTCCAGCGGAATAATGCGATTGTCGCGGTTATCGTGAATCACTTGATCATTGATATCGCTGGTGGTCGCTAATTGTCTTACCAATCCATCATCCATAATGTGTACATTGGCGATGATCCCGAAAATGGTTTGTCCGCTTTGAGCAGCTATCTTCACCATTTCCCCGAAGCCTGGATTGGAGGTCTGGTTCATCCGGCAGCCTGCCGTGCACCCCAATGCATCTGCGTTCAACACGTAACCGATCTTGTTTCCGTTCATCGTCATCGCTCCACTATTTTATGGGTTGGTTGATCTTTGGCACTTTGCTTGTAAGATTTTTCTTCCAGCGAGACGCCTTTTTGGATCAATACTCTTTCGATTTGCTTCTTCAATTCTTCTTTTTCTGATTGGCGTACCAGAGCGGTTTCGTGCGCGCGGTGCAGATAATAGGGGTACGGTTTGCTGCCCATGATAGCACACTGTTCCAATAGAACTTGCTGCAGTACATCAACTTTCCTCTCATCTGTAGCTACCCACTGCGGTATCTCCACCCGCACGATCCAGGCTTTTTCATTCTGGCTGACATTCAGATAGAAGAAGTAAACAGGCAGCTTTTCAAGATCAAGCCGTATGCCGTTGGCAGCTGCATGGTTTTCAAATATCGCCGATCGTTTACCGGCTTTGAGTATCTGCTCAAATAATAGTCGGTCGACGACATCCGGGAAAAAGCTGCTGCATGGTTGGTCTTTGGATTCTCGTGCGCAGCAAACCCGTAGCAGGTCTGTCAACATTTGCGAACGCGGTTTATCTACATAACCGGCAGTGATGGTACCGTCTTTTTGCATAGCATTGAGATATGTATGATAGCGTAAAAACCGCTCGCGATACGCCTTTTCACTACGCGGTTCATGATATAGTTCCAGCAGTCCGTCTCGTAACGCGATGGTTGTTCCTTTCAGAAGACAACTACGCTCGCTTAGATAACGCATTTCAAGCACGTCCCGTTCCAGATTGAGGATGTCTTCACCTATTAATTCATTGTCGATATAAAGTTCGTTGTGCTTGTACAGCTTGCTGATAGTATTGGACGATACGGCTGCTGCGCTGCTTGACATCTCTACGAGGCCTACGTTCACCAGTGCAAACACTGGCACGTCGTGCGGATCGGGGATGATCTGTGAGCCATCCGCACATACCAGGTTATATCTTGGTTGTGTGATGAGGGGAGAAAAAGCTTGATCGAGATTTTCCTGGAAGGGTAGGGCAATCCGTTTGGGTTCCTTTTCCCCTTCCGTTCGTATTGCTTTAGTGGCTGCAGAGAATCTTTTTAATGCCCCCAAAGCTTGTGCTAATTGTTCCTTAAGTAGATGGTGAAAAGCCTTCTCGTTTTCCGCGAAGGTATCAACCTGGCTTTGTAGGCTGGAGAAATCTAAAGGCATGGGTTTCTCATGGTTTTGGACATATAGTTGATTATAACGAAGGATAAAATGGCTGGCTAGATTAAAGACAGAAGGAGGCTTTTTTGAGCCTCCTTCTTCAAGGGGTAATCGGGAAACCCGGAGGGCTAGGGTTTCAGGGTCTCGATATAATTGAAGGTGATATCCACTTCTTTGCCATAGCTCAACGCGCCAAACCCGATGGTACCACCGCTGTAAGTATTGTCTTCAATAGTGAGGGGACGTTTGTCGTAATAGACCTGTTCGCCGTTGATGAACACTTTCAACTGGGTGCCCTGGCAGGAAAGCGCGAAGACGTTCTTGTCCAATCCACTATTGATCAGGGTGCTGCCGATACGGCTCTCTACAAAATTGGTATAGGCATTCTTACCTTCCGCTGCCAGATATTGGTCGTAGCGCAGCAGTTCATAGTAACCCTGGCTGCTGATGCGCAGTTCATACCAGCCTGCATCGCTTGCCCGGCACATCAGGGAGAAAGCGTTATCCAGTTGACCGTAGTTTTCCACCTCGGCTTGCACGATCACGTCATTGTAAGAGGTATCCTTGCGGAAGAATGCAAAGTTTGTGTCATTGGGTGGCTGGATCTCCAAACGGAATTTCCCGTTGGTTTGCGACCAGATTAGCTGATCTTCCAGTCCAGAAATGACCTTCACGCCCCAATTTTTATTGATGTCATCCTCGAATTCATCACGCAGGATAAGATCATCCGATAGAACGGATTCGGTGGGTTCTGGTTTTAATGCGGTGGTTTGCATGTCCGAACTTTGCTTTGCACTAACCTTTGGTGCAACATTACAGGAAACCAGCAGAACTGCTGCCATAATGATGGCAAAAATTGTTCTTGTTTTCATTCTTTTCTCCATTATTTGATGATTTATGTGGTATATTGGTCTTACCACTATACCATAGTGTAACCATGTTTTGTGCCATTGTCAAGTATTGTCAAGATTTGTCAAGTGGCAAAGACCCGCGCTAAAATAGAAAGAGGTTATGATGAAGAACAAGTGTTTGGATGTCTTTCTGATCAGCCTGCTGGGTCTGGTAAGTTGCACTTTCCCTGCTGGGCAACCTGACTCTGCTACTGTCACTCCGCCTGAGGTAATGCCGGTGAAAACCACTACCCTTCCCCCGCAACCCGCTGCCTCCCTCATTCCAATTGAGCTTCCCACTCTTCAATCTCTTCAATCGCTGGGTCCGCACAACTACCCACAGGATGTCAATCCTTTGAATGGGTTGCCGGTCTCCAATCCGGAGAATCTCAAGTATCCACCCCTACTGGTGTCCATCAGCAACTTTCCACCCACCGCCCGCCCGCAAGCTGGGTTGTCTTACTGCCCCATTATTTTTGAGATGTGGATCGGGGATGGCATGACCCGTTTATTAGGTATCTTTTATGGTGATTTTCCGCAACAGCTTGCCGAACCTTATCCATTAGATGATACCCAAACCACTATCCCCGAGGCTTCGGTTGGTCCTATCCGTTCCGGTCGTCTTCCCTATGAGTATGTTCGCCAGTTGTTCAGCGGCTATTTGGTGATGGCATCTGCCTCACAGGTGGTTGCTGATCAGCTCAGCGATTACAGCAATATTTTCGGCTCCGACCTCTCTGATCCCAATAGCGCCATGATGGAGGTGACCCAGCTTGAAGCGCTGGCGCAATCAGGTCAGAAAGAAGTTGGAGAAGCCACCTTGAGAGGGATGTATTTTGATACACGGGTGCCCGAAGGCGGCAAGCCCGCGCACTCTGTGTGGCTCTTTTACTCTTATCTTAATCAGATCTTCTGGCGCTATGCTGAGTCCGGCGGTACATTTCAGCGCTGGCAGGATAATGCCGACGCGACCAATTTCATTCAGGCAACCGATCGTCTGACCGGAGAACCGCTCCAGACTTCCAACGTTATCATTCTTTTCGCCGACCATGACGTAAAAAGTGCCACCGTGATCGATATCTCACTGCTGTATATCAAACGCGGGCAGGCATTGCTGTTCAGGGATGGACAGAAATATGACATTTATTGGACCACTGCCAGCGAGGAATATGAAAAGACCACCGGCAAACTTCGCCCGATCCGCTTTGTCGATGCGGAAGGGAATCCCTTCCCGCTCAAACCCGGACAAACCTGGATCGAAATTGTCCCTTTCTATACCCCTTACTGGGAGACGGTTGATTCTGAAATTTACAATAGACTGGTATATGGTGATCAACCAGGCTCCGGATTTTGGGCAGTGCGGGTGCATGCTCCCAAATAAAAATAAAAAGGCCTGCTGATAAATAAACAGACCTTTTTATTTTCAATTTCTCTGGAAAAAATCAATCTAGCTCAATAACCAATCCGGTTCCCGCTTCTTTACTGGGGGTGGCATTCCATAACGCCAGTTTACAGTGCAAGTCAGTATCGTGGCAGATGTAAAAGTTCTTGATGTGCTGTTCCTTGACGTACTCAACCGTCTTATCCAACTGGGATTGCGGCACTTCATCAATGCGCAGGTGAGAACCGCCCAGGTAGGTGTTGATCTGGGGAGCGCCAGTCAATTTCTTGGCATATTCCATGATGTTGCAGATTCCGTAATGGGCGCAAGCGGCAATGACACTGGTCTCTTTGCCGTTTTTATGGCGATAGGCAAACTGAGTATCTTCATCAACCACATCATCCACCCATTTTCCGTCCTTGAATTTCATGGGTACCTGTGGGACCTTATGCTCAAAGTCGTTGCTCATTTCTGTGACGCCCATGTAGCACAGGTTCTTGGTTAACCATACCGGCTCGGGAGTGAGCCGTACATCGAAATACTGGTCCAGCACTTCTCTGCTGACATCAAATCCGGAAAAATGGTTCTTGGTGAAATTGTATTTTCGATAGAAGATGTCTTCCATGGTCATCAGCATGATGGGCTTGCGTGCCATTGCCGTTTCGCGATAGTATTTGAGCAGATATTTCAAACCACCACTGTGGTCACGGTGCCCATGCGAAAGTACCACATAGTCTGCTGTGCGCAGATCGATTCCCAGTTCTTCTGCATTCTTGATGAATTTATCAGAGAACCCAAAGTCATACAGAACCTTGATGTCCTCATCCTCGATCCATGCCGAAAAACCATGTTCGGCATTCAGATATTTTGCAAATAGACTGGTGTTTTCAAGCAATAATGTGACTTTCATTTCAATTTTCTCCTATTAAGTTGTTTGGTGTTTACTAATAAGGGGTTTTATTAAGAAAGAATATACCATCATTATGGGAAGTTGGGAAAAATATGTTTAAAAAGTTAGGGAAAGATGCAGGGTGAATTAAGCTAGGTCGAGAGGGTGTTCTGCGAAATAAGCACAGCGCAGGCTAAGGGGACAGACCGTGCATTGCGGTTTGCGTGCCTGGCAGACCTCTCTGCCAAGGCGGATGATGTTGAGATGACCGGCTTCATACTGTTCCGGCAAAAACAGTTTTTCCATGTAGTGGTGGCATTCATCCACTGTCATCTGCGAAGGGCGAATTCCGAAGCGCCCGCTTACCCGGTAGATATGGGTATCCACCGGAAAAGCAGGCATACCCAGCGAAAACTGCATCACGATGGCGGCGGTTTTGAATCCCACACCCTTGAACTGCAATAAATATTCCCTGACCCTTTCGCGATCCCATTTCTTTAGAAAATCCAGATTTAGATCGGGATGTTCCTGACGGATCTGACACAGTACGGCTTGAATACGTTTCCCCTTTTGATTTCCCAACCCTGCCGGACGAATGGCATCAATAATATCGGCGACATCTGCATCGCAAACTACATCCCAGGTGGGAAAGCGCTTGCGCAAGCGCTCAAAAGCCACATCACGGTTGCGATCATTGGTGTTTTGTGAAAGGATAGTGGAGATCAGTTCGTCGATGGCTGGTAGGGGAGTACGCCAGGTAGGTTGTCCGAATCTCTCCAGAAGACGGCTATACATCCATTGGGCATTCTTCCGGTCGCTGTGCCGCCGCTCTTGGATATTGCTCACGTGCTTTCTCCGATCTTCCATGAATTCAGTGCCTGTCTGAGTTGTGCGGATGGTCGGATCTCTCCCACCGCGATATTGCGCCAATTTGTGATACTGCGGTTGTCGTAATCAGTCAGAAGAGTATTGTTCTCCTGAGTGATCAATCCCAGATGGCGTAACAGGTTCACCAGTACGATCGATCTGGCACGATCTTTCGGGTCACCATCACTGATCTTGACCATGATCCCCATGGCAGGGCTGTGAGGGTAAATTGCATTGGGCATGACACCTACTCCAAAGTAACCTTCCGCCCCGGTTTTGGCGATCACTTTACCGGGCAGTGCTTCCATCAAAGCGGTATCGAAACGCTCTGCTCCGGCAACCAGAAACGGATGGATCATCATGGCATGCGTGATACGTTGGCAGGCGCTGGCACGTTGCTCGTATAAAGGATCAGGTTGGCACAGCAATGCATATGCGCGGGCTGCATTACGCATGGGCACGGCAAAAACCGGTGCGGAACATCCATCCACACCCATCTCAAATTGTGTTGCGGGATAATCGAACATTTCCCCGCAGGTTTGCAAGATCAATTGTTGAGTGGGAGACTTGGGGTCAAGGTAATTTTCTTTTGAAGCCTCTAAAATACCTGCCAGCGCCAGCATACCGCTGTGCTTGCCCGAGCAGTTGTGGCGTAAACTGGAATTCTGTGCTTCTCCGCGAATGATTTGGTTGCTGGTGATACGGTCGAATGGTAGATGCATCCCGCATTGCAGGTCATTCTGAGAAATACCTAGTTTCTTCTGCAATACTTCCAGCACTGCCACATGCCGGTCGGCGCCCGAATGGGAAGCACACATGATAGCGATCTCTTCATCACTGAATTGGAATGCCTGTGAAGCCGGGTCTTCTATCAATGCCAGCACTTGCAATGGTTTGGCGGTAGAACGCATATAAGTGATCAGTTCAGGATCACCGAGGTTGAAGAGGATCTCTCCGTGATTGTTGCAGACAACCACTGATCCGAAATGGGTGGCTTCGATAATATGACCGCGTGTAACTTCCACCAACGATTCAAATATATCTCTCATAGATTCGCCTCGCTTGTCTGGGAGCTTATCGTATGTTCTTAGTGTAATACTGGCTGATGCCCCATTTCAAGCGCGCATGGTAATGTTCTTGTAGTTTTTTCGTCTTTGTCGGAAAATTGTCCATTAAACCGGTGATGAATTTGTCTAATTGTCCTGATTCTATATTCTTGGCTGAGAATTTTTCGAGCTTTTTATTGAGCAAATGGAGAAACTTGGTTTGTGCCTGGATATCTGCTTTTTCAATGATCCCCGATCTGCCACTGATGATGATGAAATCTTTGAACTGTTCAGATTTTAAGGATTCTAATTCCTCCAACCATTGTTCCAGGTCGGCATTTTCGAGGAAGGGTGGTTCACCAGCTACTACTGTGTCCCCAATAAAAAGGATCTTTGTCCCGGGGATTTTCACCCAACTGCAGCCTTTGGATGGACCGGGGTGATATTCAAGAATGGCTACGTCCTCATCCCATTCCAGCAGTAGGTTGTTGGTAAAAGTGATCTCCGGGCTTATCCATTGCATGGGACCGATATCGGGGTAGAGTTCCCACTCACTGCCGGTATCGGAAGTGGGGAAGCGAAAAGTGGAAGGTCGTGCCTGGATGGCTTTGCTGGTCTTTTCATGTGAGATCACCGGACTTTTGATCGGAACAGCAGTGGCAGTGCGATCAAAATGTTCATCCAACAATACCTGCACGCGAGATGAACCGCTGTCGGTTTTCATGGCCGTGGTGCGCCAGGATTGCACATCTTTCGGTGTCAATGGAGAATCGATAAAGATAACTCCTTTGGGCGTTTTTATCACTCCAACCGTCACACCACTTAATGAGTCATCAATTATCACATTTTCACTGATTTCTTTCATACACATTCTCCAGTAACCCGTAACGACCGTTTAAGATTTGAGTTTATTATATGTCATCCTTATGAAGGTTGGCTAAATCATCCTTCTGCTCCTGATTGGCGGATCTCCTTCCTGATCAGATTGCATTTTTCGCACTGTAGATCATTACACAACAATGCATAAGGGTCTTTTTTAATTAAACGTTCGGCAGCCTCAAGCGTTATGTCGAGTGGAAGAGCATACCATGCCTCTTCCTGGACTTGAATTTGCTTAAGTTGATCGCCTATATAGAAAAAAAGCTTATGAAACCCATTGGCACAACCCGGATATGCTTGGCATTCCTGTATGCCCTCTGAAGTAAGTGCCCAACGCGTGAATTGCTTGCGTCCGCTTTGTTTGATCGCAAGATGCAGGCTGAAGATGCTGGGCGCATCTTTTGCCATCAACAGGATCTTTGCTCCCTTTCCCCGTAAATAGGCAATATGTCCATAAGGATCTGTAACGGATTGCATAGAAAGAGCTGCATCTAGTCCCAAACCCAGAAAAGAAAGAATGGGATGGTTGGAGCGTGTTACATCCGGGTAGTGCCGGAAAACTTCACTGATCTCACGATCTTCAAAATCAGCGGGTAAATCACTGGTAAAAATGGCGGCATTTAAATTCTCGATCCTGCCGCTGCCATAATCGATAAGATTATCTGCCGGACCTACTTCAGGAATGATCATGGTTTTATAGGTGAAACTGGGCATCAGTAAATTATCGATTCCCGCCAATAACGCGCCTAAAATGGTTTGTGCCCCTCCCCGTACTTGTGGGACAAGAGACGCAGAAATATGCACAACAGCAGGGTCCCCCCTCTGTATGTGCAGGTTATCCAGGGCTTTTCGAATATCGCGATACTGTAGCATATGCTCTTTGAATTATAGGATAAGTGGTGGAATTATTGAAAAGATATGCATACTGGGATGGTATCTTTATTTTCTTTCCCGTTCAAAGGCAAGCCAAAATAAGGTGAGGGATCCAGGGTATTTTTGATCTCTAATTCATTTTTAAAGTTGCCATCGCTGTCGCTTAGCACAATGGAAAAGTGAAGGTGAACGCCGGTTGGATTATTAGGCGTTCCCGAATAATTTCCCTGATATCCCAGCAGGGTGCCGGCTTTTACATAAACTTCACTGGTGCCCGGAGGAAAATCAGCAATGATATAAGAACTACCATTCTTATCTGCCATATGTGTATAGTAAGTCCAAATTTGTCGCCCTGATTGCAGGGGGTCGCTGGGGATACGGATGATGACCGATGATTTCCAGTCAGAAAGTCGTGTCAGATATCCGTCGTATGCCGCATAAACCGGGGTGACACCGGGTTCACTGCCCCCAAAGATATCGATCCCTTGATGGCTGTGCCCAAGCCGGAAGGAATCTCCCCATAGATAGCCAACCAAACCGTTGGTTGGCAATTGAAAAGGGGCTGAGGCGCACTGTGTATTAGCCTTGATTGCCCAATCGGCATGCTCTTCTGGATTTCGCAGCCATGCTACCACCTTGGCAGAACGCTGCGGGTGCAGAAGGATTTCAAAAAAAATGATGGTGATAACCACCACCAAGATGCCTGACCCAATCAGGATTATTTTTAGGAATGTTTTCATATAGTTATTCTACTGCGCTATTTCTCCGATCATCGACCAGGGTCCTGTCCATGTGATATTCACATTTTTGATCTTGCCAATCAGGGGGGTGGGTGATTCCACGAAAACCAGTTTATTGGTAGGGGTTCTGCCATACCAGCGTTCTTTTTTGCGTCCTTCAAAAAGAATGCTGACTTCATTGTTTAAGTACTGCGTATTGATGTTGGTGGTGATCTGCTCTTGTAAGTGCTCTACGGCTCTAAAACGTTCCCATTTTTCAGCATCACTAACATCATCTTGCATGTGTAGGGTGGAGTAAGTACCCGGGCGCGGGGAATATCTGGCTACATGGGTCATATCTGGTTTAGCCAACTCTAATAGGTCTAAAGAATGTTGGAATTGTGTGGCTGTTTCTCCCGGAAAACCAACGATCAGGTCGGTGGCAATGGAAGAAACTGGAAAACGGGCACGGATCTTTTCCACGATCGCCAGGTATTTTTCACTGGTGTACCCGCGATGCATCCTGCGCAGCACTTCATCATCACCGGCTTGAATAGGGAGTTCAAAATGGGGCATGACTTTTGGTAGTGCCTGCATACTATCCAACAGATCGTCTGACATCCAATTGGGGTGCGAAGTAAGAAAGCGAATGCGTTCAATACCTTCCACCTGATGAATCTGGTGCAGCAATTCTGCAAGAGTTGGATAAGTTGGGTCATCATACCCGTAACGGTCCACGATCTGCCCCAGCAAAGTCACTTCTTTGATACCCTGACCAGCCAGACTTTGAATTTCGCGTATGATCTCTTGCGGCGGGCGGCTGATCTCTTTTCCTCTCCGCAACGGGATCACACAATAGCTGCAAGCATGCGAACATCCCAGCACGATCGGCACAAAAGCAGATACGGCATTCCCGCGCATTTCGAGGGGCAGGGTGAAACCCTCATCTTTTTCCAGGATGGATTGTGCGATGGAGCGTAGATCTTCGGTTGGCACTTTGCTCGTTTCCAGCAAATAACCGAGCAAAGTGCTGATATCAGAAGGGGCGGAAAATATATCTACATAAGGGAAACGCTTTTTTAACGCTGTAGTGTCGCCCACTCCGACCATGCAGCCCATCAGGCAGATGGTCTTTTCGGGATGCTGTTCCTTCATTTTCTTCAGTGAGGATAACCTGCCGATTGCTTTATCCTCTGCGCTTTGCCGTACCACACAAGTGTTTAGAACGATCACATCGGCTTGCTCGGGTTGACCGATAGGCAAATATCCGATCTGTTCCAAAACGGAAGAAAGCCGGATGGAATCGGCAACATTCATTTGACAGCCTTCTGTCCAAACATGGTAATGCATGCGGCGATTATATCAATAAATCAGACTATTTCAATCCTATTAGAACCTCTGTGGATAAGGTAAAATAGCGGCATGCAATATCCTGAATACATTCCGTATAAAAAGAAGAGCAGCAAGGGATTGAATATCCTTATTCTGATCAGTTTGGTCATTTTACTGGGGTTCGGTCTTTACCAGATCCCCAGAGTGAACCGCTTATTGAGCTGGCGTATCGATTTGGCACAAACTTACATTCACCGCCTTTTCAATCCGGTTGAGAGTCTTCCGGCTCCTATGGTGAGTCGCTCCACTGCTCCGGTTGCGGCAGCACCTTCCGCTACGCCATTACCGCCGACCAGCACTCCCACCCCATTGGTATCTCCCACTCCCACACTGGTACCGACTCCCATCGCAGAGAAAACCCTATTGACACCCCCCGCTTATGATGAAGCGAGAGATAAACAAGATTGGAACAACTGCGGACCGGCAACCCTGGCGCTCACCTTGCGGTATTACGGGTGGGAGGGTGATCAATATGATATTTCTAAGATCGTAAAGCCAACCCGCGATGACCGTAATGTCAACGTGGAAGAGCTGGTATATTACGTCCGTAATTATTCTGGTTGGTTAAAAGCGGAGTTCAGAGTGGGTGGAGACATTGATCTGCTGAAAAAAATGTTGGCAGCCGGTTTTCCGGTGATGATAGAGGAATCATTTACCACCGACCGCCAGTATTGGCCAGAAGATGACCTTTGGTCGGGACATTATCTCTTGATCACCGGTTATGATGATATAACCCGTACTTTCATCGCACAGGATTCTGAAATCGGGCCCAACCAATCGATCAACTACGATATTTTGAATGATCGCTGGCAGGGTTTCAACCGGGTGTACATCATCGTTTATCGCGCCGAACAGGAAGACCTGTTGAAAAACATCCTCGGGGACAATTGGAATACGGATAAAAATCGTGAGCATGCTCTGGCGGCATCACAGCAGGAAACCCAGGCTGATCCACAGAATGCTTTTGCTTGGTTCAATCTGGGTACAAACCTGACCTATTTCCAGCGTTATTCGGAGGCAACCCAGGCATATGATACAGCTCGCAGCATCGGGCTTCCGCAACGCATGCTGCGCTACCAGTTCGGACCTTTTATTGCATATTTTCAGGTTGGCAGAACAGATGATCTGCTTACGTTAACCAAGTATTCCCTGGATATTTCTCGTACTTCTGAAGAATCTATGTTGTGGCGCGGTTGGGCATTCTACCAGATGGGAGATAAGAATACCGCTTTGAATTATTTTCGTGATGCTTTGAAGATCCGTGATAACTATGAGGATGCATTGTGGGCGATCGATTATGTCACGGCGAACTAGGGAAAGCTTATGGAAGCTGGCTTCTCTCAAATTGAGGCGATCTTTTTTGATATTGACGGCACTTTAAGCGATTCTGATGATCAGGTCATCGAAGAGGTTATGCGGCATCTGCGCTTCTTGCGACTTGTATTTAATGACCCATCCTTACGAAAAATTGCCCGCTATTCTGTAAGCCTGGCAATGAGTGTTTTCAACAACTTTTATCACTTTATAGATCGTTTTGGGCTGGATGATTTTTTTGTGAAGCTGTTTCCACAAAACAAAAGAAAAGAACATCCCAATTTTGAAAAGGACCGCGCACTAATTGATGGGGTAAGAGAAACACTGCAAATTTTACATCAGCGCTATAAATTGGGCATCGTCAGCGCACGCAGTCAGGAAGGAGTGCAATACTTTCTAGAACTCTTTTCTTTGGAAGAATTTTTTGATGTGATCGTATCAGCGAATACTTGCTATTACACCAAACCTTTCCCCCATCCATTACTGTATGCGGCACAAAAAATAAGAATCAGTCCTCAACATTGTCTGATGGTTGGAGATACCATCGTTGACATTCTGGCTGGTAAAGCAGCCGGGATGACCACGATCGGTGTGCTATGCGGTTTTGGAACACTCCAAGAACTACGGCGTGCTGCAGCCGACCATATTCTTGATTCTCCGCCAAACCTATTGAATTTACTTGGTTAATACTTAGGGTATATAAATGCGGGACTTTCATCCTCACTTTGCCTGATGCGAATGGGATACTGGTAGACCTCTGATAATTTCTCTTCCGTCAATACTTTTTTGGGTTTCCCACCGGCGAATATCCTGCCTTGCGAAAGCAATAGGATCTCATCACAAAAACGAAGCGCCTGGTTTAGGTCATGCAGAGCGATGATCACCGATGTTTTTTCTTCTTTGACATGCTCAAGCAGCAGATCCAGGAATTCCATTTGATAATGGATGTCCAGATGAGTGGTGGGTTCATCGAGTAGCAGTAATGAAGCATTTTGTGCAAACGCCCGTGCCAGGATGACACGTTGCTGTTCGCCTCCTGAAAGTTCTTCCGCCAGTTTATCTGCCAGTTTCAGCACATTGGTTCGCTGCATGGCATTTTTGATGATCTTTTCATCCTGGGGGACCGTTTTCCCGAACCAATTGAGATAGGGTGTTCTGCCCATCGATACGATTTGACGAACCTCAAATCCGGCTGGCACACTGCGATTTTGAGGAACCGTTGCGATCAACCTGGCGCGCTCTTGCACTGACAGACTGCTGATGTTTTGCTTTTTGAAGAATATTTTTCCGTGGTCAATGTTCACCGCTCCATTGATGGCGCGGATCAGCGATGTCTTCCCTGCTCCATTAGGACCGATCAAACCGAGGATCTTGCCTTTGTGCAAGGTAAAGGATACATCTTCAAGAATGTTCACTCCATTTAAGCTCAATGACACGTGTTCTACCGATAACATGGATCTACCACATCTTTCTCTTGGTCCGCCGTAATATGAAAAGGAAAAATGGCGCTCCGAATAGAATGGTGATGACACCCACCGGAATTTCTTGCGGGGCAAGCAACATCCGTGCAATGATATCTGAAACAACCAGAAAGATAGCACCTCCCAACGCCGAGAGCGGCAAGATTTTTCGATAATCGTTGCCAACGAAACGCCGCAAAATGTGCGGTACCACCAGTCCAACAAAAGCAATGGTGCCTGCAAATGCCACTGCGGCTGCAGTGGTCAAGGTAGCCGCCAGAATGATGAAGATACGTACTCTCTTTACCGGCACGCCCATTTGCTGGGCTTCTTCATCTCCAAATTGCAGAACATTCAACTGATAACCGGTACTGCACAGCAAGAGAATGCCAAGCAAAATATAAGGGGTAGATGCCAGCACTGGCTTCCAACCAATCAATGTACTTCCTCCCATCATCCAGACGATGGCGCGCCGTAGCTCGCCGCCAGCGTTGATGAGGAGAAATGAGGTTACCGCGTTCGAAAAAGAACTGACGGCTACCCCAGCCAATATCAATGTGGTGTTGTGGATCGTCTTCCCTACTTTTGCCAGTGAATATACCAGCACAACCGCAATAATTGCCCCCGCAAACGCACTGATCGGGATGGCAAAATACCCCAACGAATCTTGAGGCCATCGGATCGTCATGGCGATGATCGAACCCAACCCGGCTCCAGAAGCAACTCCGATCAAATAGGGATCGGCTAAGGGGTTCTGAAATAAACCCTGGTATGCGCCGCCGCTGGTTGCCAGCGCTGCACCCACCAACATCACCAGCAGGGTGCGCGGTATGCGTAATTGAAAGATAATATTTGAAAATCTCTCTTGCGGTTGAGAGAGGGTGAACCCGCTTGTCACCCTCTCTTCTAAAACCGTGAAGAAGTCTTGCAATGGAATATTGACACTCCCTAACACAATGCTCAGGAGTGCGATTAAAACCACTCCCACCCCAAGGGCAAATGCTAGTTTGGTTTGGGAGTTTTTTTTCATTATTATTTAAAAACCTCCGGATGAATTACCTGTGCCAGCGCTTCCAAACCATCGATCAATCGTGGACCGGGACGCGCCAGCAAATTGTCATCGAATGGCAAGACATTGCCTTGCTGTACTGCTGTTAACGTACTCCATCCTTCACGCTCTCCCACACTTTCAGCGGTGATACCCCACATGGCATCTCCCAGCAAGATCAGATCAGGATCCTGAAGGACCAATTCTTCCAGGCTGATCTGCGCCCAAGATGCGGATAAAGCATCACCCAGATTTTTTCCGCCTGCCATGCTGATCAAAGTACTGTAGAAAGTATCAGGACCGGGTGTATAGGGTTTGGTGGGATCCGTTGCATCCAGTTCATAAAACACCACCGGTGTGTTCTCAACTTGGGAAATGGCATCAACTACCGTCTCCACTCGTTGTTTGGATTGCTCGATCAACAGTTGGGCAGTTTCTTCCTTCCCTGTCAAAACCCCGACTTGCTCGATGGTGGCATACAGATCATCCAATACGACCGGATTGCTGATATAGAAAACCGTAATACCAAGGTCCTCAATGGATTGCACTAATTCGGCTGTGTTTATCTCAGCTGCCAACACCAGATCGGGGTCCAATTCGATCAACATTTCAAGGTTATATTCGGAATAACCACCTCCGATATCCGGTAGATCAATTACCTCCTCCGGATAGTCGGAAAATGAATCTCTTCCCACCATTGTGTTCCCTGCACCTACTGCGTACAGCAACTCGGTATTAGAGGGAGATAATGAAACAACGCTGGTTGCCGGATTGCTCAATGTAACCGTACGTCCTAGCCCATCTACCAGGCTTATTTCTGCGGTTTGTTCTGCCACAACTACTTCAGAAGGGGCAGCGCTACAACTGACCAGCACCAAACCAGTGATTACTAAGGGCAGAAAAACATAAAACTTTCTTTTCATGATTGTTCTCCGTATAATTTAAATAGAAAAATCTGCCGCTATTGACAGATCATATTTGGTAAATGATGGGCACCGCTCACCTCCTATCCACGAGAGTGTGTAAGTTGTTTCCATCCTGGCGGTCGACCTGGCTTGGTTTGGTAACCTTACAGTTGCGGGACAGCACCGGACTTTCTACGCCTAGAGCACCGGTTTCGCCATTGTGTCCTTCCATCCGGGGAGAGGACACCAGAATAGGGTATGGCTTGATTGTATACAAAATTGAAATTCGCGTCAAGCGTTTTGGGGGGAATGATTGTACAGGGGTAATGATCTTCACACCGGTTTGAATGCTTATACAATCCTAATAATATATTTTCATTTAATGCAGTACCATGTATACAGGCAGCAAACACTGCAACCGACAAGGAGTCGCGCATGAAACAAGAAACAGAAAAACAAGAAAACAAGCAAGGCGAGAATGAATTTTTGAGCAGAGCAGAAATGGAAGAAAAATTGAAGGACATTCCCGAATGGAAAATTGTTCACCAAGACAGTATGAATAAACTCATGCGCGAATACACTTTCAAAGATTTTTCACAGGTGCTTGAATTCACCAGCCGGATGAAGAAATTCGCGGATAAAGAAGGTCACGACCCCATTCTTCAATCGACCTGGGGAAGGGTGACCATTTATTGGTGGACGCATTCGCTGCACGGGCTACAGCAGCAAGATTTCGATATGGCACTGGGAAGCGACCGGATATTTTCCAATCTTCAAAAAGTAGGGGTGGATGAAAGTTGAAAGAATGCATGATCAACGGTCTCACAAAATCGTCATAGTCGGCAGCGGCAAAGTAGGCACTACCTTTGCTTATAGCCTGCTTTTAGCCGGATTGGTGGGGGAGATCGTATTGATCGATGTGGATAAAGAACGCACCGATGGGGAGGTGATGGATCTCAACCACGCCGTCCCGCTCACCAACCCGGTGCACATCTATCAGGGAGATTACAGCGACTGTGCCGGTGCGGAAGTGGTGGTGATCACCGCCGGCACCGCCCAGCGACCCGGTGAAACGCGCCTGGATCTTTTCAAACGCAACACCGCCATCTTCAAACAGATCGTGCCGCAGATAGTGAAATACAATCAGCGCGCTATTCTGCTGGTGGCGACCAACCCGGTGGACATTCTCAGTTATGTGACTCACAAGGTAGCGGGGTTGCCAGCTGCACAGGTGATCGGATCAGGCACCATCTTGGACACCTCGCGCTTCCGCTGGCTGCTCAGCCAGCATTTCAACCTGGACGCGCGCAACGTGCATGCTTTTATCATCGGTGAGCACGGTGATTCGGAAGTGGCGGTATGGTCACTGGCAAACATTGCCGGCATGCCGCTGGAAGTTTATTGCCGGGCGATCGGCTGCCAGCTGCCCCCTGACCAGCGTGAAAAGATCGGCAACCAGGTGTGCAATGCCGCCTACGAGATCATCTCGCGCAAGGGAGCCACCTTCTACGCAGTGGCAGCCGGATTGGTGCGCATTGTGGAGAGCATTTTACGTAACCAGCATTCGGTGCTGTCGGTCTCGAACCTGGTGCCGGGCTATTACGGCATTGAAGATGTCTATCTCAGCCTGCCCGCCAGCATCGGAGAGAACGGGGTGGAAAGCATTTTTGAACTACCGCTCAATGAAAAAGAGGAGGCAGAGTTGGTGAAATCCGCCAACACCCTCAAGGATGTTTTAGAACAACTGGAGATCTAATCCAAAAAAGTTTCCGCCCACAATTCCAGACACAGCAGACCCCAAATGGTGCGCCCGAATGGCTGCTCACTCTGCAGTGCGTGCACGACCTGCCGGCGCTGGAACCATCCGCGCTGCAGGGCACGCGGGCTGAGCAAGGTATCGCGCAGGAAGGAATGCAGCGGTTCGGCATGCGACCACACATCCAGCGGCACGGGAAACCCCATCTTGTCACGACGATCGAGGATCTCGGACGGCACCAAGCCCCGCCCGGCTTGGCGCAGGATATGCTTGGTCTGCCCGCCGGCAAATTTATAGCTGGGCGGCATGCTGGCTGAAAGCTCCACAATGCGGTGATCCAGCAACGGCACACGCGATTCAAGCGAGACCATCATGCTGGTGCGGTCTTCCACATGCAGCAGCGCTGGCAGTAAAGTCAGCATATCAAAACGCGTCATGCGGTTGATATAAGAAGCAGGCTCATTGGTTGAAAAAACCGCCATATAGGCATCAAAGGTACTGTAGGCACTCGAAGCGAGAAAATCATCCTGTAAGAAAGAGCGGATGGCAGCTCCACGATCGATCAGGCGGAAGTAACGCTCCGCCATGCTGCCGAACAAACCATCCTGCCAGAAGTGGCGCATGAGGGGCTGGTAGCCCTGCAATTGGGGGAGGTTGGGCAAGATGGTCTGGAAATTGACGATGTATTGCGGATCTTCCTGGGTGCCTTCGATGCCACCGCGAATACACTCCTCAAGGTAAGCGATCAGGTAGCGGGCATAGCCGGCAAACAGTTCATCGCCGCCCTGCCCTCCCAGCACAACTTTGACATTTTCTTTCGCCAATCTGGCTACCATCCACTGCGGGAAAATGCCCGGTCCAGCAGCCGGTTCATCCATGTGATAGATCAATGAAGGCAACACATCCACAAATTCCTGCGCGGTAGGAAAAATCTCATGATGAATAGTATGATTATATTTCGCCACAATACGCGCATAATTGCTCTCATCAAATTTTCCCTTGGCTTCTTTGAAACCACCATTGAAAGTGTGGAGGGGATTTTCTAGGTTGCTGGCTGCCAGCGAGGTGATGATGGAAGAATCCATACCACCGCTTAGATGAGCTCCGACAGGTACATCAGAACGCAATTGTAAATCAATGGAATCTTGTAAGAGTCCTTTCAATTCTTGTACAAAATAAGATTCTGAATGATCCAGATCGATCTGATAATTGACACTCCAATATCTGCCAGATTCGATCTCGCCCTGTTGATCCACTTCCAACCAAGAACCGGGTGCAACTTCATAAATATTTTTGAAAAGAGTTTTTCCTCCCAGACAAAATTGGAAAGTAAGATAATCCTGCAGTCCTTCCTGATCCAGTTCAGCTTTTACATCCGGAGATTGAAAAAGCGCTTTGATCTCTGATGCGAACAGGAAAGTTTTTCCATCACGGTACCAATAGAGGGGTTTAATACCTAGTCGGTCGCGCGCCAGAAGTATCTTTCGTTCCTGGGTATCCCAAATTGCAAAAGCAAACATGCCGTTTAACTTTTTCAGGCAATTCTTGTCTTCTTCTATGAACAGATTTAGCAATACTTCTGTATCAGAGCGCGATCGAAAAGCATAACCTTTCGCCATCAAA
>JAAZNC010000100.1 GCA_012798455.1 Chloroflexota bacterium
ATATTGAAGGGGTTAAATAAGAGAATGCGCTGGGGGGGAGTTGAACCCCCACGCCTTGCGGCACATGGCCCTCAACCATGCCTGTCTGCCAATTCCAGCACCAGCGCATTAGCGATTGCTATTATAATCGGGTATAAGCACCTGTCAAGGTGAAACGAAATCAGGAGAAAAATATGACGATCATTTTGGATGCAATGGGGAGTGATAATTACCCCCACCCCGAAGTTGAAGCTGCAGTAAATTATGTCATACATTATAAAGAAAAGTTAATTCTGGTCGGCAACGAAGAAATCATTTATAAGGAGCTTGAAAAATACACCTATCCGCAAGAATTATTAGTGATCCTGCATGCTCCAGAAATCGTGGAAATGTGGGACAAAC
This sequence comes from Chloroflexota bacterium, assembly GCA_012798455.1. GTDB lineage: Bacteria > Chloroflexota > Anaerolineae > Anaerolineales > Anaerolineaceae > UBA4781. Next base: position 382 of record JAAZNC010000100.1, read on the forward strand.
CGGTGGAATCAGCACGAGCCAAACCTAACAACTCCATGGCGATCGGTATCAAACAACTGCAAAATCAAGGTCTAAATGCATTTGTAACAGCCGGGAACACCGGTGGAGCGATGTTCAACGCTATTCGTACTCTGGGGAGAATTAAGGGAGTAGAACGTCCTGCCCTTCCGGCAGTCATCCCCACTAAAAGTGGAAAAGCGGTAGCAGTGGATGTTGGAGTAAATGTCGATTGCAAACCAGAGTTTCTATTGCAATTCGCCCTATATGGCAGTATCTATGCCAAGATCATGCTTGGGATCAAGAACCCGCGCGTTGGCTTGCTTTCGAACGGTGAAGAAGAGGGCAAAGGTAACATACTGGTGAAAGAAACCCATCCTTTATTAAAACAAAGCAATTTAAATTTTGTAGGTAATGTAGAAGGAAAAGAAGTGTTTGGCGGTAAAGTAGATGTGGTAGTAATGGATGGATTTGTGGGAAATGTTTTTCTAAAAGCCAGCGAAGCAGTTGCCAAATTTATGTTCGATGTCTTGAAAGGTGAACTCTATTCTTCCACCCGTAATAAAATCGGTGCGGCATTGGCAAAACCTGCTTTTATCAATTTGAAAAAACTCATGGATCCTGACGAAATCGGGGCGCTACCACTATTGGGTGTGGATGGTTTGGTGCTTATCGGTCATGGAAGATCCAACACTCGAGCAATTGAAAGCGCTTTACTGCAAGCCAGACACAGCATTGAAGCCAATTTACTGGCTGAAATGAAAGCAGTCCTACAGCGTGAATTAAACAAATAATAGAAATGGGATATAGATGAAGATTATACGGAATGATAAATTGATAAAAAGAAATGCTAAGATCAGTCAATATGTTTTATATGCTGCTCTGGCTACACTGGTGTTGGGTATCTATTTCACGCTTACGAAATCGGACCCTAATGAAATAGGATGGGCGTATCTATTTCTTATCCCATCTTATATTCTGGTGCAGATCTCCATAACCATGGGCAATATATGGAGCCGTTCTCCTCGTCCGGATGAGATTGTGACAAATTCCTTAAAAGGACTAGATAACCAGTATTCCCTGTATATTTATTCGACTGCCATTCCGCATCTGTTAATAGGACCGGCTGGAATATGGGCGATCAAAGCCTATCATCAATCAGGGAAGATATACCTACACGAAAAGAAGAAGATATTGAAACAAAAAGGTGGTGGTAACTTTTTCACAAAGATATTTGCTAATGAAAGCATCGGAAACGTTGCCAAGGAATCTACAGTTACAAGTGATAGATTGGAAAAATATTTCGTTAAACAATCTATCAGTGAGCATCCGGAGATTAACATTGCAAATGTATTCATCAGTGACGATGTGGCGATCGATGTTGATAACAAGGAATATCCCGAAGTACTGCTCACCGCAGATAAATTGAAGGATTTCATACGAAAAATGGCAAAGCAAGTAAATGCCGATACAAAAACCATTGAGAAGATCACAGAAAAACTACCAAAAGAAATTGAATGATTCTTCAATTCAAAAAAAGGGCACTACATACATCGATTACTACAATAATCGCAGAATCAAGGTTAAACTAAAAGGACTGAGTCCTGTTCAATTCCGTACTCAGTCCTTCAGCTCTACTTAACTTTTGTCCAATAATTGGGGTGCACTACATTTCAGACAAGCCCTTTTTTTAATGCATTGATCTCTTTTTGTGAAAGATATCGCCAGCGACCTTTTGGAAGGTCCCCCAATTCCAACGTACCAATCCGTTTGCGGATAATACGTTTAACGAATAATCCAATACGGGCTGCTGTCTCCCGAATCTGACGTTTTTTCCCTTCTTGCATGACCACCCTTACCCAGCAACCCTTTGAATCTTGATAGACGATATCAACCCTGGCTTTCCCCGTGCGGATCCCATCCTCCAGTACCACCCCGTTACACCAAGCTTTCAATTGTTTTGTATCAGGCGTACGATTTAGGAGAACATCATATTCTTTTTCATGCTCATAACGCGGATGAGTCAGTTGATTTGTCAGATCACCATCATTGGTGAGTAACATCAACCCTTCACTGTCTTTATCAAGTCTACCTACAATGAAGATATGATCAGGGATATCGATAAAATCACGCACGATCTTTTCATTACGTACTTTAACAACATCAGAAATTACTCCACGCGGTTTATTAAAGGCAATATAGACATTTTCTAGTTCTTTTTTTCTTAGGATCTTCCTGCCGATTTTTATGGAATCACGAGATTCATCAGCTTTTTGACCGAGGATGGCAAGTTTCCCATTCACCGTAACCTTACCGTCAATGATGTATTTTTCTGCTTCTCTTCTTGAACCATATCCATGACGTGAGAGAATCTTTTGTAATCGTTCTTCCATATCCATCCTATTGCTTTAGAATATTTTGATTGGGTTTTCCACCATGAAGAATCTCCGTTTCGACATCCGGTAATTCTCTCAACGATTGTAAGCCAAAGTAATGCAAGAAATCTTCCGTAGTGCCATATAGAACTGGTTTCCCCAATGTCTCTGCTCTACCCATCTCTTGGATAAGACCTTTGCTCAACAAATTGCGCACAACTCCATCACTGTTCACTCCCCTAACCTCTTCAATTTGAGGACGAGTGATGGGTTGCTTGTAGGCAATGATGGCAAGGGCTTCGAGTGCTGCCCGGCTGAGCGTGGTGGTAATCTCTATGCCAAGAAATTCTTCCAATGGCATAGCCATATCCGGAGAAGTGGTTAGTTGAACGCGTTTTTTATGTTCGATGATACGCAATCCATGGTTTTGGTTATATTCTGTGTTCATGTCGGTAATCAGTGATGATAATTCGGAGACAGGAATATTGGCAAAATTAGCCAGTTCATCCATGGGTACGGATCCAGAGGATACAAAAAGTACAGCTTCGATCTTCTTCTTTAGACTGGTTCTTGTATCATCCATATCATCTCTTCCCATGCTATAATAACTTGTTTTACTGTGCAAGCCATTATAACTGAGATTGTTTTCAAAAAGAATGTAGTCTATCTATCAAATACAAAAAATATAATAAACTTTGGTCTATATGAAAATATTAATCACTGGCGCTGCGGGTTTTATAGGTTCCCATCTTTGTGATTTGCTTATCAAAGAAGGTCATGATGTGATTGGGGTGGATAATTTCATCACCGGCAGCCCGGATAACCTGTCGCATCTCAGTGGTAATCCGAAATTTACCTTCATTTTGCATGACGTGGCTAATTTTATTTTTGTTCCAGATAAAGTGGATGCAGTGCTTCATTTTGCCTCTCCTGCCAGCCCCAACCCGGAATCTCCCTATGGATTTCCCAACCTTCCCATCCAGACCATGAAAGCCGGCGCTCTGGGTACACACAATACATTGGGTGTGGCACGTGCCAATAATGCTCGCTATATTCTGGCATCCACCAGTGAGATCTATGGCGATCCAGAAGAACACCCACAAAAAGAGACATATTGGGGAAATGTCGACCCGAATGGTTTGCGATCGGTGTACGATGAAGCAAAACGTTTTGCCGAAGCACTTACCATGGCATACCATCGTTACCATAATATCAATACCGGCATTGTACGTATTTTCAATACTTATGGTCCGCGCATGCGCCTGGATGACGGAAGAGCGGTACCCAACTTCTTGCAGCAAGCCTTGCGTAAAGAGCCACTGACCGTTTATGGAGATGGTGAACAAACGCGCAGTTTTTGTTATATAGATGATCTGATCGCTGGTATATTGAAATTACTCTACTCTGAGGTGCATGAACCGGTCAACATTGGTAATCCACAAGAAATCACCATTCAAGAACTAGCGCTCAAAATCAATGACTTGTTTGATAATCCTGCCGGGGTGGTTTTTTTGAGAAATAAGGTAGCTGGAAAAGATCCTGATCGGCGACAACCCGATATTAGCCGGGCCAAGGAGTATCTAGATTGGTCGCCGTCTGTTGATCTGATCGAAGGACTAAAAAGAACCATCCCATATTTTCAAGAAAAGATGCAGGAGGAACATTGAAAGTTACCCCTCATGGGCGTTTCATCAAATTTGCACTGGTCGGCGTGAGTGGTACGGTAGTAGATTTCTCGATTTTCAACTTATGTATCAGTATTTTCCACATTGAACCCGTGATCGCTAGCGTTTGTTCTTTTTCTGTGGCAGTAGTTAATAATTTTGTCTGGAACCGTCTATGGACGTATCCCGAATCAAAAGATATTCCTTTTTTGCCACAATTGATCAAATTCGGTATCATTAGTGTGATAGGACTCATTATTCGCACACCATTATTCGCCGCACTTGAAAACCCTCTTATCCTCTCCCTGCAAAAGTCGATCCCTCCCGATTTTTATCTTTCAGCACAGACAATCGGGCATAACGTTGCATTGGCAATTGCCATTGTAGTGGTATTATTCTGGAACTATTTTGCAAATCGTTTTTGGACATATAAAGATATCAAATAGGCGAGAATAAGTTTTATGTCATCTCCCAGGATCATTTCAGGTACGGCCAAGGGGCTACGACTAAAGTCAGTACCCGGAGATTCCACACGACCCATCACTGACCGCGTAAAAGAAGCACTTTTCAATATCCTTGGAGTAGATGTGGTTGGCTCGAATTTTCTAGATCTGTTTGGAGGAACCGGCAGTGTTGGGATCGAAGCAATTAGCCGTGGAGCCGCAAAAACAGTTTTTATTGAAAAGAACAGGCAGGCTTGCCAGATATTACAGGATAATCTCTCCTTTTGCAAACTGAACCCGAATGGAAAAGTTATTTTCGGGGATGCGTTTTCATATTTGCAGAATAAAGTATCCATGCGTTTTGAGTATATTTTCATTGCTCCCCCTCAGTATAAGGGTTGGTGGGAAAAAGCAATGAAACTAGTTGATGAAAATATAGCATTGTTAGCTGATGATGGATGGGTCATCGTACAGATTCACCCTGTTGAGGAAAAACTGTTAGAACTACACACTCTAGAAATGTTTGATAGGCGTTCTTATGGAAGTACATTGTTGCTATTCTATCAACGTAAATCAAGGAATCTGGCGAATGGTTAATTCTTCTTCTACATAGATGTATTGAAGATATTTCACCCGTTTATCTTTCTTTGACTCTGCGATCACTTCCAATAGAAGTGGCACATCTTTGATGATGTTGTAATTTGACAAATTGGAGCGTTCCACCCACAGGATATGCCCTTCATCAGAAGGCGTGATTTGACCTCCCTGGAATTGTGCTGAATAGACGAAAACGCATACTCCTTTTTCGGTTTCCACATCCATGAAAATAATAGCACATAGATCAAAATCCTGTATTTGCAAACCACATTCTTCGAACACTTCTCTGCGAATGGCAGATAAAGGATCCTCCCCCTTTTCAATATGTCCACCAATACCGTTCAACTTTTGATATGCGAAAGCGTTCTTTTTCAAACGCTCAATCATCAATATTTCATTCCCTTTTTCAATGAAAGCAACCACCCTAGGAATGACGGTATAAGTATTTGGTCTATCCATGATTTGATCGTTCATAGTTCATAAACCAAAAGGGTGGGAATTTCATCCACCCTTGATATAACAGCTCTACTTCAAGAACATTGGTAGTCCAAGCACGTTCTTGACACGCGGGCGATAATGTTCCACATCATAGAACATATCCACATCCACGACCTTTTTTCCAGATGTAACTTGGTCGAGTGGGAATGTGGTGTATTTTCCATCTTTTAACGCTGTCATCTTACCGATATCATTATTTTTTACCAATTGGTAAGCCAATGTACCGAAACTCATGGCAACCATTCTATCCAGAGAATCGGGCGGACCGGAGCGCATCAGGTAACCAAGTTTTTGATACATGGTATTCTGCCCGGTAATACGCTTGATCTCCTCAGAAATGATTTCGCCAATACCACCAAGCTTCCTATGACCATACGCATCGGTCTCACCATGTTCAACGATCTCACCACCCAGAAAAGTAGCACCTTCTGATACGGTCATTATGGAGTAATTTGATGGATTATAGCGTTTATCTTCTAACAACAGATTTGCTAGTTTTTCTATATCAAAAGGAATTTCCGAAATGATCGCCCGGTCAACATGGGATAAATAGGCACTGACAAGACTGGTCTCACCTGAATTGCGTCCAAATAATTCGATCACTCCAATCCGTTCGTGTGAACCAAGCGAGGTACGCATATTGGTGATCAATTCAACACTGCGCGTTACGGCAGTGGAAAAACCTATGCAATAATCGGTTCCAAAAACATCATTATCCATCGTTTTGGGGATTCCAACTGTTGGAAAACCTTCTTTTGTCAATCTGGAAGAATAACTGAGCGTGTCATCACCACCAATGGTGACCAGAATATCAATGTTAAGATGATCCAGGACTTTTAATACATGGTCAGTATAATCAAAAGTGCCATTTTCCAAATTCTTTCCAAGATCGGAATTGACCAGGAAGTCGGGAATATCCTTTTCCTTTACTTTTTGAGGATTAGTACGCGAAGTATGCAGGAAAGTGCCACCATTGCGGTCAATTTTGCGCACATCGATGCAATCCAATTCGTTGACATAATATTCATGAGTAGAGGGTTCGTCAAGATCATAATGCAGAAGCCCCATCCAACCCCGGCGGATCCCCAAAACGCGATAGCCATCTTCTAAGGCGTTCAGTACTACCATTTTCATTGCGGGATTTAATCCTGGTACATCTCCTCCTCCGGTGAGAATCCCAACTGTTTTTGCCATACGGTCCTCCATAAATCCATTTTGAGATTAACCGGACAAAGTATAGCATAATTTGCAAAATGTCACATATGTTCAATGATCTTTTTCATAGGATCCTGTTCAATCCAGGCACGAATCCAATACATATTCACCAGAAGATGAATAGTTGACAATATGATAATGATCTGTGGAATACTTACCTGCCCCACCAAAACACCTGCTTTGATAACAATCAAAACAACGGATATAACCGGATAAACTGTCAAATTTAAAATCGAAATTATCGTGGCTTGTAAATTATTTCTGGCATACCATTGTTCCGATATTTGCATCCATGCCGGTAAGGTGAGAACGAACAGCATTGGTTTCAAGAAACTACCTGCAATAGCAATAACCGCCAGTGAAAAGTTGAATAACCACTTTTCTTTTGGCAAATCCTGTGGGGCATTTAGAGATCTGAACCATTCAAATATCAATGCCAATACGGGAATAGCGACAAAAACAATCTGGGTTCCATGGTTAAACGCTAATTGAAGGGTTGCCAGAGCTTGCTTGAGCCAGTTTGAAGAAACCAGCAAGTAATATGGAATCCAATCATCCAGAAGCAGATATCCGGAGAAGATCAAAAGGGCGGTAGTTATCAAAAACCATATCAGAAACTCCCAATGTTGTTGCCCGACACTATAAATCGCAAAAATAAGCATGCCAATGAATCCCAATGCGGGAGATATCATAGACAATCCGCAAAGAATCCCCGCCAGCTCAAAATTACCCTTCAAAATGTGTTTATAAGTTAATAACAAAAATATCATTGAAATCAAGAATAATTCCCCAGCAAGAAGCGGAATTATTGTAAAGACATTTCCTATTATAAAAACATACAAAATGGATCTGTAACGCCAATTGGCAATACTTGAAATGTTATCCAATGATAAGACAGATGAAAGTAAACCAACTAACAGAATTGTCATCCAGATAGCACGTGCGAGTTGAAAATCTTTTAGAAAAGACAAAGGGTAGTATGGGAACAGGCTGAAAATTGGTGCGGAGAAAGATGTGTTTTCCGGCAATGCGAAAAATATAGTTTCAGGGGCATTTTCAGCAATACTACTGACTGTTTTATTTTCATAAGGATTCTGTTCTTCAGTATGTAATTGTTGTGCACTGCTCCAATTTATGTAAAAATCGGTACCACCGATAAAATTTCTGGCAATCAGTAAATTCATTCCAAAAATTAATACAATGCCAAGCGCAAGTATTCCAATATTGAATAAAATTCTGTGATGTGCTTTTGTTCCAGCAATCCAAACTTTGATACTATCCGGCAAATTATTCATAACTCATTCTTTGAAATAATTGTATGCGTACCTATTGATTTTATTTTACATACGATATTGAAAGATAATCAATAATCCTAAATTCAATTCTCGGTCAATTTTAAATATTTTTCTTTGTTGGCAGCTCTGGCAATCTTCCCACTGCTGGTTTTGACCAACCATTTCTCATCAACCAGGAGGACATGACGTAGTGCAATGGCAGAATTTTTCGTTACGCGATCTTTGATCTCACGGCTGATGTATTCCTTCTCTTCTTCATTCTGTTCATCCACTTCCGCCACGATCACCACATCTTCGGTTCCTGTAATTTCATTGAAGACACCAAATGCCACCGTTCGCCCAGGGTGAACTCCTTCCACTTCCATAGCGATGGATTCGAGGTCCTGTGGATACACATTCTTCCCGCCTACAATGATCAGATCTTTTTTTCTGCCCGTGATATACAATTCTCCATCAGCAATATAACCGTAGTCACCGGTTTTGAACCATCCATCCATGAAAGACTTTTCGGTGAGATCCCGCCGATTATAATAGCCATTGAAAAGACAATCACTTTTTACAAGCACTTCCCCGATATTTCGATCAGGTAAAAATGTACCTTGTTCATCTGAGATAGCAATTGCTACATTTACAATAGGCTTTCCGGTAGAAAGCATGGTAATGGTAGCTTTCCCTTCAGCAGGAGGGATGGCTTTCTTCTCAATTTGAAAGACATCTCGATCAATAATATCAACTGTCATTGGTTCATCAATACCAGCTTGAGTGACTGCGAATACGTTTTCTGCCATGGCATAACTGGCTGCCAGGGCAGTTTTTTTGAAACCATATGTCTTGTAACGCTCGTAGAAAGCTTGCTGGCTTTCATAGCGCATGGGCTCTGAACAATTGGTCACGGCTCGCAAGGATGACAGGTCAAGGTTTTCGAGCTGTGAATCACGAACTTTTTTAGCACAAAAATTATAGGCGAAATTGGGCAACCAACATAATGTGCCTTTGTACTTGTCAATTGCAATAAACAGGCGATAAGGTGCTCTGACCCAATCAAACGGGGACATCATCACCAAGGGGACACCGTATAGAATAGGCATAAGATAACAAGCAATCAAACCCATATCATGGTAAAGTGGCAACCAACTTACAATGATATCTTTTTGGGGATTCAGATGCAGGGCATCCGCATAGTGATCCAACTGGTTGAAAACTGCTTCATGGGATAGAGCCACTCCTTTTTGCAAACCGGTTGTGCCGGAAGAATGCTGCAACAATACCACATCAGAGGGTTGGCGGTCCATTCCAGGCAATTTTCTCGGAATTTCCAGCGAATCGAGCTTGATATCTTCATTGAGGAAAATACGATCTACTAAAAGATATGAATCGAATTGATCAAATACTTCATTCTTAAATTCACGATAAGTTACAATAGCGCGTGGATTAATGATCTTGATCAGTGATTGAAAATCTTGCTGATATTTATCGGGCAGCAATTTCTCTGTGAGGAAAGGCATCATGGAAGGCACCGCCCCAGCCAGAATCGCACCATAATAAGCATAGATGAGGTCCAGGCTATGTTGGAGAACCATGATGATGACATCTCCGGGCTGGATACCATTATTCAAATACGTTCGGGTATATGCGTATGATCTTTCCAGTAACTCCTTATAACTGATAGGAATATCTTCCTTCCCTGCGCTTTGAAAGAACAGAATATTTTTATTCCCATCGTTACGATAATGGGAAAGCAATGCCGAGGTGAAATTTCGCATTCGAATTACTGTCGTTCCAAGATAAGGTCTGCCAATTGAGACAAGGAATCAAAAGTATCGGCGGTCAGTTCCGCATCATCGATATGCACATTGTAAAGATCTTCGACGATGAGAGCCAGATCTACCAAAGAAAAAGAATCAATCAAGCCACTGCTGATCAAAGGTTCGTCTGCTGCGATGGTTCTGTGTGGATCATCCAAAATTTGAGCTGCAATTTTTTGTCCTACCTGGGTAAAGATAGTGTTCTTGTCCATTTCAACCTTTCTTATTGTGGTAAAACTCTCACCGCCTTCCAGATGAGGTCCAAAGTTTCTAAGGCATCATAGCTGCGTTCCGTCCAAGATGTGGATGAAATATGAAAACCATCATTGCGTTCAGGATCCATGCCATTATTAGGCAAAGTTTGAGCGGTATACCACCAGTTCACCATAGGCAGATCATATTCGTAAGCCAATTTAGCAATGGTGTAATTGATAGAGTAATCACCTTCAGTATTATCGGCTTTGGTGATCAAGATCGGTACAATGCCTTGGGAAATGAGATAATCAAGCACCTGGCGCAGATAGGTTTCATAATTCTCTGCTGAACGCCCTTTATACCATAATTCAAAGCTAACGAAAGCGTAAGCAGGATTATTATTACGAACCTCACACATCAGTGGGTTTTCATCCGGTTGACAAGCAGCAGGATCTGCCATCAAGGGATTTAAACTGGAAGGAGCATTCAATCCACCTTCCACGGCATACCCATCACGGTCGAAATAACCATGAAAATTATCAAGAGTTTCTTGCAAACTTTGCTGGGACTCGCTCAAGAACACATTTTGCCTGTCAAAGAAACCCATAAATGCCTGTCTCACATTCTGACAATCTCCAATTTTTGAAAAAGCATTAGGATTACGACCCAATTGTTGTCCATGTTTGAAAATATCAATGACCGTTCCTGAGACGTAAGTCGGGACTACCGGCCATTTTTTCCAATCTTCGGGTGCCATACGCAGATCCGGTGTGGCAGTGAAAAATGGGGTATTGGTAGGTTCAGGAGTGGCTGTGGCTGGTATCTCGGTGGGCAATTCAATGGTAGAAGTGGTTATTTCTACAGCTGGCGCAGTAATCTGCCCTACAGGAGCGGTTGTCTTTCCACAACTAGCAAGGATTACACTGTTTAACACGATGATAAAAAACACTTTTTGTTTCATTCTAATTTTGAAATATCCTTTTGTATTTGTAAATAAAGTTTTTCAACAAGGATGTTCACACCCTGCACATTATAATGAATCGCACTGTTAGTAAACAGTGGCTCGGGAACAGCATCCCAAAAATCGATATATTTTATCCCCATTTGCTGCATTTTGGTGCTGAGCATTTGACGATATTGATCATAAGCCCAGCGCGGGTAGTAATAGTTATAGCGGATATCACTATTGAGACCAGAGCTGATCAGGATGGGCTCATTTACAATGATCAAACTGACATCCGGATAAATGTGCTGGAAATTTGCAATAATATCCAGTTCAAGATCAGTTGGGTTCAATCGTTGGTCTGTAATATCGACATAGGACGTGTCAGCTTCCAGATCGCGTGCTGCCAGAGTATATTCTTCAGGGATATACTGGTCAATGCCTGTTGAGGCCCACATGAAAGCAAGCAGTTGCAGATGGATACGATCATAGATATTACGACGTTGATTAAGAAAAATCTTTTCCCAATAAGTGATTGTTTTTAATGGCCTAATACCCAATTGATATGTGGCAATAACAGCATTCGTCTTTTCAGGGTTATTGGTCAGAATGGGAGCATCAAGATGAGCATCTCTAATCAATGAATTGAGTGTTACAAACCAGATCACCATATCCGGTTGAAAACGCATCGCTTGATCCAGGATGACCAGGTCTTTCAATGCAGAAGTGGTTGGATAACCAAGATTGTATACATGAATATCATCACTCGTAAGAGAGTCATCTGCACGGATCATTTGTTGTAATTTAGATGAGAGAGTTTCTTCATTGGTCAACAATGTTCCCCAGATAGATGAATCTCCTAGCAAAAAAACCGATCTACTTTGACCAGATTTACCGTGGCTGACAACATGGGATGCAGACATGGCGTCCAAATCATTTAATGTCAAATTGTAAGCAATTTCGGGAACTTCTCCAAAAGGTAGCCGAAGTCTACCGGGAAAGATCGAATTGTAGACTGATAATCTCTGCAACGGAACAGCTTCCAGCAGTGGAAAAGCGAAATTAAAAACCAGTAAAACCAGAAGAGTTTTCTGAACGATCCGGAATAAACGGCTAAATTCGGTACGCACCACTTAAAATCCCTTCCCAATCAATTTCTGAAAGATTGAAAGAGCTGTTTGCATAGAAGGACTGAAAAACCATACCCAACCCAGAGTCACATAAATAAAAGTCAATAATGTCGAGAAACCATGCATGAATGAATTCAACCAAGGTTTTTGCTGAACCCTGGTTTGCATAGATTTAGTGACGGCGTTCCAACGATTGTGTATGAACAATCCCAATCCATGCCATAGTCCCCATACCAAGAAAGTCCACGTGATACCATGCCATAAACCGATCAGCATCATGGTGGTTACCTGGGTAAAGAACAATATCAAAGTCTGAGATCCAGCCAGTTTGGATTTACGTAAAGCACGGTTGACCGGATTGAAATAATAAGCACGAATCCATTGCGCGAGGGTGATATGCCAGCTATCCCAAAATTTGGTCAGATTGCTTTTCAAATAGGGTTTATTAAAGTTTTCCGGCAATTTGATTCCCATGAATAAACCTAATCCGATAGCAATATCGGTATAACCGCTGAAATCAAAATATATCTGTAGCGAAAACGCAATCAATGCCAATCCTATCCACCCTGCGGATGTGATCTGGTTGAGATTGGTTGTATTCAAAGCCATCATAGCAAGCGCATCTGCCACCACAAATTTCTTGAACAATCCGACGAATAGTCGTACAGTACCTTGAAAAAGGTCATCCGCCACATCACGGGTTTCGACAGCTTCCCATTGGGCTGAAAAATCATCGTATTTCGCGATCGGTCCAGCAGATAATGTCGGGAAGAATAAACAAAAGTTGAAAAAACGAAATATGGAAACTTGAGAGAATCTGCCCTTTTGGTATTCTCGAATGACATGAATAATGCGGAAAGCAATATAGGAATAACCAAACCAGCGGATATCCAAGCTGGAAGCAGTATTTGTATTTTGTTGGAATAAGAAACGCATATTCCTGCTAAGCCAGGTGGATAGTTGGGGCTGCTTGAGAAATACGAAGATTAATAAGATCAGAAATATGAAAAATGCAAGATATTTCTTCTGTTTCCGAGCTAAAAACAAAAAGAGTATGGCTACCACACTGCCTAAAATGAGCCAACCCAACGTAATTGGATTGATGTGCTTATCCAATGAACTATTCTGTAAAAATGATAGGTATTCTGCTAGTAAAAAAGGTAGTAATCCGAGTGCAATCAATGAGACTACTTTTAGCAGATCTTTTTTGATGGATTGTATGTTCAATCCAATACCTACCCCCATGATTAACAACAGGGTTAAAAAGGGGAGGATGAAATCAAGATAACGAATGGATGTCGCGGGTTGCAGAAGGAACAAGAAAAAGACATTCGTTATAAAAAGGACTTTTTCTTTTTGCCAGTCTTTGGCACATAATCGATAGAGTATAACTCCAATACTAGTAATTGCAATTTGTGCAATGGTCATTTAGAAACCCTGATAGATCCAAAGCGGCGCAGTATCAACGCTGAAAAGCAGCAGCGCAATGACGATCACTATCAAAATAAGGACTAACAGATTCTCGGAATGTTTATTGCTCTGCATACAAAGAGAGGTGATCTTTATTTATATCCACAAACACGCCATTCGCCTGCCTGATATTTCAATGAATAGGTGCGTAAACTCAAATCAATAGAGCGTACTTCCTCATTATAGGTCATGTCAATGGAGCCACTGCAGGTCACATCGGCTTGATCATCATTTATTATTCCTGTTTTACATTGAACATTATTCAAGACGGCATCCACCGAGAGAAATGAATCCGCCTCAAGATGGGCCTGTTCTTCCCAATCGGCGCATGAAAGCGAAACAGCGCTGTCTGCATTCTGGGCTGTGAGAGCAGTTAAATAATCTATCACTGATTGAGCAGGATCTGACTTGGGTGCACATGCAGCAAGTAAAATTGAAATTCCCAAAAGCATTGAAGTAGTCAGGATCGTTTTATACATAGTTGTCTCCTGTTGTTATTGTAATGCATGATAGGTCATTAATAATTAAAAAATCAGGGAGATGGTATTATATCTCCCTGAGATAAAAAATTCTAAATATTCTTTCCAAAGATACGGTGGTTTTTATAAGGTTTTACACCCAAATTGCCGAGATCCTTTCGCATTTGGACAGCAGTTTCGGCAATATTGGTCAACTCACCATGAACGAAATTGCGGCTCTTAGCAGATTTCTCTATTTCATCGAACAATAAAGCATTTCCGCCAAACCCCTGATATTCGGGCAAAATACCGACCCCATTGAAATCAATCCAGGTAGATCTATTCAATTCGTTCATGATCCCGACGATTGATAAAGGATTCAATGATCCGTTATAGCGTTGGATAGCAGCGGAAATATCCGGGAATGCCAGCAGGAATCCAACAATTTCATCTTTATAAGTAATGATCTTGATCAGATCCGGTAGCGCTACCATGATCAGGTCACTAAACGCCCAGTCAACTTCTTTTTGTGTCAAAGGATAATATTCCCAGTTATTGATAAAAGTCTTGTTGTATGCCTCTCCGATGAGTGGGACATATTTTTTTAGTTCAGCCTTTGAAGTAAATTGATGCACCTTGAATTTACCCTGTTTTCTTACCTTATCTGCAACAAGTTTGATCTTTTCGGGCATATTGAAATCTGCAATCTTCACATAACTAGATACCCAATCGACCACTTTGGCAAAACCAAGATGCTCCATAAATGCAGGGTAATTCGGCTTGTTGTAATTCATCATGGTCATCATCTGGCGATGTTCGAAACCTTCTACAACAAAACCATAGCCATCAAATGGAGAAAACCCCTTGGGTCCCAAGAAGTAATTTAATCCGCGTTTGTGAGACCATTCAAGAGCAGCTTCGAAGATCTTATCTGCTACTGTTTGATCATCCACACTTTCGTAGAAATAAAAGGACGCCTGTTTTTTATCATGGTATTTGTTATAGACTTTGTTTTCCAGTACGGCAATACGTCCTACAATTTCTTTGCCATCTTTGGCAAAGAAGAAATCTGCATCTGAATGTTCATAATAAGGAAATTTATTACGGTTTAATACATCTCGGATACCGGCTTTGATAGGAGGAACCCATTGGGGAATATCTTTATATAATTGGAAAGGAAACATTACAAAATCATTTACGTCTTTCTTGGAACTGGTATCAATTTTATGAATAGTGATCATAATTTCACTCCAGAATAGGATAAAAAAAGTATACTCTAGTTTTGGTTTATGGTTATACTAGTACATTGTAGATAACCCAAATAATACAAAAAAGTGATGGAATCAAATGGAAATTAATCAAAGAGATCAACTTTTTAAAGAAATCAATCAACAACCAATGGTTGCCGAAGAATTGATCAACAAAGAATTCAGAAAGATCGAATCCATTGTAGATAAGATCGATGGCGATTTTGATTATGTATTAATCGCCGCCAGAGGCAGTTCGGATAATGCTGCTCGTTATGCACAATATCTATTTGGATTGAACAATCAACTACAAGTTGCCCTTGCCACCCCCTCCCTATTCACATTGTATTCATCTTCTCCTAAGTTGCATAAGGCGCTAGTTATTTCCATATCACAATCGGGAATGTCACCCGATATCATCCAGATCGTAAAAAATGCCAATCAACAAAAATGTAAAACCATTTGTATCACCAACAATGCAGATTCTCCGTTAGCCAACGTGTCTGATTTCACCATCCCGATCTATGCCGGAAAAGAGCAAGCGATCGCTGCCACCAAATCATACAGTGCTTCACTGGTAGCATTAGCAATGTTGTCTGCAATACTAGCAAAGGATAAAAACTTCCAAGTGCAAATTCAACACATCCCTACTTATCTCAAGATCACCATTCAATCTGCACTGGAAAAAGTGGATCAGGTACAACGCTATCGTTATATTGAGAATTGTGCAGTATTGGGCAGAGGGCTAAACTATGCCACCGCTTTTGAAGTCGCTCTAAAAGTAAAAGAACTGACGGGTATCAATGCTATTCCATATTCCTCAGCTGATTTCAGGCACGGACCGATCGCGACCGTTCATCGCGGCTTTCCAGTTTTTGTAATCGCACCGAAGGGTAAGGTTCTTAGTGATATGCAACAAATGTTTAACGATCTTAGAACTCTTCAAGCGGAAACAATCAGTATCTCCAATGATGATAAAATTCTCGCGAATAGCAATCTGGGGTTCCGCATTCCAGCAGAAATTCCAGAAATACTATCACCTATTGTCAGCGCTATCCCCGGACAATTTTTTGGACGCCAGTTGGCCATTGAAAAAGGTCTCAATCCAGATAAACCCGAAGGATTACATAAAGTAACCGAAACTTTCTAGTAATCAATGGATAAAACATTTCAACCTTGGAGGTTCTGAATGGATAAATTCATCATAGAAGGTGGAATTCCATTAAAGGGAGAAGTTGTACCATCGGGGAATAAAAATGCTGCTCTACCCATTCTATCAGCCTGTCTTTTGACGGAACACCCTATCATATTGCATAACGTACCAGATATTCTGGATGTGAGAACAATGCGAGCACTACTGGAAAGTTTAGGTGTTCAATTCGAAACTCTGGATACCCATACCTGGAAAGTAGAAGCCAAAGAAGTCTGCCCCGGAGAACTCGATCCTGAGTTATGCCGCAATATTCGAGCTTCTATCCTTTTAGCAGGACCAATGCTGGCTCGTGCTGGTTACATTATCCTGCCGCCTCCTGGTGGAGATGTGATCGGTCGCAGGAGAGTCGATACACATATCCTGGCATTACAAAAATTGGGCGCGGAAGTCGAATATAACCGTACCTTCTCATTTCATTGCATTGGATTGACCGGTGCTGATATCTTGCTGGACGAAGCCAGCGTGACTGCCACAGAAAATACCATCATGGCAAGCGTGCTCGCAAAAGGGACCACGATTTTACGAAATGCAGCCTCTGAGCCCCATGTGCAGGAACTATGTCATTTTCTCAATAGTCTAGGAGCAAAGATCAAGAATATCAGTTCTAATACTCTCGAGATTGAAGGGGTTAACAGTTTATCTGGTGGAGAATTCACCATTGGTCCTGATTATCTGGAAGTGGTCAGTTTTATCGGTGCGGCCGCTATTACCCATGGTGATATTGTCATTCACAACGCTGCGCCACAATATCTAGATATGGTCAAACTGGTCTTCAACCGTCTGGGGGTAGATTGGGATAACAAAGGAAATGATATCATCGTTCCTCCCGATCAATGCCTGTGTGTGGAGCCCGATTTAGATAATGCTATCCCTGAGATCAGCGTTATGCCCTGGCCGGCTTTTCCGACTGATCTGATGAGCATTGCTATCGTAGTAGCCACACAAGCCAAAGGAACTACCTTGTTCCATGATTGGATGTATCCAAGCCGTATGTTCTTCACGGATAAATTAGTTAGCATGGGAGCACAGATTGTTTTGTGTGATCCCCATCGTTGTATCGTACAAGGACCAACCCAATTATTAGCAGATGATATTACTGGTCCGGACATACGAGCCGGGATGGCTTTATTACTGGCAGCTTTATCAGCCAAGGGTATGTCGACTATACGCAACATAAGACAAATTGATCGAGGATATGAAAATATCGATAAGAAATTAGCAAAATTAGGTGCTTCAATCGAAAGAATAGCTTAATAAAAAAAGGCTGACCTTATCATAAATCAGCCCTTCTGTTATCTTTTATCTTACTGTTTGGTTTTCCTTGACCACATCAAGAAATTGGTCAACAGTATCCCTCAGCATTCCTTCAGGGACAGCACCCACTTGGCGGTGAATTACCTTACCATCTGCAATGAACAGCATAGTAGGAATACCCTGCACACCATAGCGGGTTGCCCATTCCTGATTCTCATCCGTGTTCACTTTAGCAATGACCACTTTGCCATCATAATCTTTGGCTATCTTTTCAAGTGCCGGAGCAACCATCTTACATGGTCCGCACCAGGGTGCCCAAAAATCCACAATCACCGGGATGCTCGATTCCAGTACTGATTTTTGGAAGGCTGCATCCGTAACATGTATGGGTTCGTTCATCAAATCTTCTCCAATCTTATCGTTTAATTGCGAAAACCTCTCTGCCATTTTACTGGATTTTTGGTAAACAGAAAGGTTTTCGTTGATTGCTAATATTTTTCTAATCTTTCTATTTTGCTTTGACCGTGATGGTCTTCGGTTTCACTTCTTCAGCTTTCGGAAGTGTCAGCTTAAGAATACCATTTTTGAAATCAGCCACAGCTTTATCAGCCATGACTAATGTCGGCAGGGTTATCGAGCGAGAGAAATTACCAAAACGACGTTCTTTGATGTGATAATCTGCATCTTTGGTTTCTCTGTCTTGTTGTATCTCGCCTTTGATGGTCAACACTTCGCCAGCGACAGAGATATTTATATCTTCTGGTTTGATACCGGGGATAGAAGCCTCAACAACAATTTCATCGTCCGTCTGGTACATATCGAGATCAATCACTCCATATCCTTCGAAAGACAAGGCGGAACGACCAAAATAATTATCCAACATTCTATCCATTGTATCTCTGGCACTCACAATGTCATAAAAAGGATCACTTCTTGTTATCTTTGTCATCTCGACCTCCTTTATCAGTTTAAAATATAAAGCGCTTGTATTAATATTTCACAAGCGCTTCGTAGGAAAAATATTAATTTTCTATTTCTTCCGTCGGTAATCGTAAAAGCGATACCCCACTCCACGTTCCGTTAAAATATACTTTGGATTGGATGGGTCCTTCTCCAATTTCTGGCGAAGATAGTTGATATATAAGCGTACATAGTGGGGCTCATCGCGATATTCGTAGCCCCATACCCTGGAGAGGATCTGATCGTAGGTGAGTACCCAACCGGCATTTTGTACAAGATGATATAGCAAACGATATTCGGTTGGACGTAGTTTTACCAGTTTTCCCTCCACCCAAATTTCTCTTCGATTGAAATCAATCTTCAGTCGATCGTCAACCTGAATAACATCATCTGAGCTCACACTAGAAGATTCCAGCCTTCGCAAAACAGCTTTGACACGACTGACGAGCTCTCGCGGACTGAAAGGTTTGGTCACATAATCATCCGCACCCAACTCCAAACCACGTACCTTATCCTCTTCCTCGCCCTTGGCTGTTAACATGATAACCGGCACATTATCAATCTCACGGATCATCTTTAATAATTCGAAACCATCAAGATCAGGAAGCATAACATCCAATAAAACCAGATCGGGCATGAAAGTACGCAATTTGTCCAATCCTTCCCGTCCAGTCAGCGCTTCGTTTACTTGAAAGCCATCCTGCTCAAGATTTAGACGCACAAAACGCGCCATCCTCTCTTCATCTTCAATCACCAGGATCTTTGTATTTGTTGAAACCGCTGAACTCATAATCCAATCCTCCTGAAATATGCTTGACTTGATTATAAGGTCGACATTCCGTTTTTTCAATCAATTTAGGATATGCGTGTTATGATATTGTATTATCGTATGTTCCATATATAAAAAGTTTATAAAATTTACAGATACTAACCGATGAATCTAACAAATCTTTCTGAACTGCAGAATATCGACACTCATTTGGATGCCATCCAATTAGAATTAGTGTCATTATATGCCGCAATGCAAAGAGATGGCCTGGTAGCAACCACCGAGCAAAATTTGAGAGAACAACAATTAATCGAAAAGGAAGCTCAAAAAACACTTAATCTAATTCTGGAGGACATTGCAAAGAAAAAGATCAAACTTGCGCAGAGTGATGCCGTGCTTTATAGCGGGAAAGTGCAAAACCCCAAAGAGTTACAAGACCTACAGCTTGAAATAAGTTCACTTAAAGGAATCATCGCCACCCTAGAAGATAAACAACTAGATCAAATGATCAAACTGGAAGATCTGCAATCTAAAGTGGCAATCGCCAAACTTGATTTTCAAAAAGCAGCATCTACTTTCGAAACACAAAAATCGCAAGCATCCGCACGAACACAAAAATTGGAAAACGAAAATGCTCTCCTTCTCAGAAAACGAGAGGTCGTATTAAAATCAATTGAGAGCAAAGACATCAACCTTTACGAGCAACTTCGTAAAAGGAAAAACGGATTGGCGATAGTCAGCCTTGAGAATGATGCCTGTGCTGCTTGTGGTACACAACTAACGCCTAGTGAAAGACAAGATGTACGCTCTTCAACGAAACTATTCTACTGCCCGACCTGCGGGCGTATTTTGTATGCTAAGTAAGATCTACCAATCTATTAAGAACCATCTTCAAATCTTCTTCTCCCACACCCAGCAATCGCACATATTTTAATCGGGTGGTTTGCCCAGTAATAATCTCGACCTGATCTCGATCAATGTTAAAGATAGAATGAAGATATTTTATCAATTCCTTATTCGCTCTCCCTTTTTCCGGAGGGGCTTTTAACTTGATCTTCAGGACACCATTCTCAAGAGTCCCCACCAATTCGGTTCTGGGAGCATTTGGTATTACTTTTACTTGCAGATGCAGTTCATTCATACAGGTAATGTTATCACGGCTGCAAAACGACCGGTGTTCCCTTGTTCTCCACGGTGAGAATACCAATGCTGCATATCACATGCTGTACAGATTCCGGCAACTTCTATGTTCTTTAATCCCATCTGTTCCAGCAGGATACTATTGGCTTTCCACATATCAAAGTGAAAGTGCCCTCTTTCTCTCTCCTGTAGTACTGCTTCCTGTTTTTCCCTGAAACTAATCCTGACAGATTGCGCGGTAGATTCACCGATCTCGTAATGATCAATACCAATAGAAGGACCTATCCCCGCGATGATCTGTCTTGGTCGAGAACCATAAACCTCTTGCATCTTTTCAACAGTACGACTGGCAATATGTTTTACCGTACCCTGCCATCCAGCATGGGCAATGGCGATGATCTTTTTCTCAGTGTCGTAAAAAAGTATCGGTACACAATCTGCAAAGACCATCATCAAGGCTACTTTCGGATTGGATGTGATGATTGCATCCCCTTTTTTATGTGGTTGATCGACTGGGCGTGGATTTTCTGAGTGATGCACAATATCACTATGTACCTGCCAGGTATCAAAAACCGAGTCATACCTCATCCCAAAAGTGCTCAAGATGCGATTTCGATTCTCGATGACATTTTCGCGAGAATCCCCTACCGAAGTAGCAACATTCAGCGTCTGCCAGGGTTGTGGGCTTACGCCACCCTGGCGAGTGAAAAAACCGTGAGTAATCCCTTCTGATTCAAAGGAGGGGAGCGTAAGAAATTTCAAGCCATTTTTTTCAATGAAAGGCATCAGCGTTCCTCACATCCATAATTATGCCGAATCATCTTCAAAACTTTTTCCAACAATGGGAAGAGATAGCACGCAGTCGTGGCACCAAATAAGAAACCGGTAAAAGTTCTCAATAAAGGAGTGCTCTCACGCAGGGGGAACAGAACGATCAAGCCAAGATATTGAGAAAAACCATCCAATGCAATAGGAATAATTCCCAATACAAACCAGAACAGTAGGTTTATAGGAACCCACCGACGCCCGGTAATCTGAAAAAGAAATGCGGTAAATAACAGTCCTAAGAAAACTGCCACATCACGCTGACAGAGCGCAAGTTTAAAGCCCACATCCGTATTCCCAATGAATGCTCTGGCAGCATCCAGATCCGCGGGATCATTCCCTGAAATCTTTTCATAGGTAAGCGTATTTGGTATGCCTGCGCGCTCAAGCGGGTAGATTACTTGCGGTCCATATACGAACCAAGAGCGATATGCGAATTGATGACAGGTAGTGCTATATAAACCGTAAAGCAATTTTGCATGAAAGGTCAATCCTGCTTCTTGAAACACAGGCGCCAGAACTGCTCCCACCAGATAGAACAGGAGCAATATACAGGCTAACCCCATATAATTCTTCCCAATCCAGCAGGTAAAGTGATCCATGATAGAAATCAATAGAGCGGTTCGATCACATGCACCATCGTGCCGCTGTAATCCTGTGCGGTGACATCGCCGGGATAAAGGCTTACATAGGGAGTAGTCCAACGGAATATCCACTTAGAATCTTCCGGGCTGGCGTTCACACATCCATGCGAGCGGGCAGATCCAAAATCGTTATGCCAAAATGTGGAGTGGATGGCAACACCAGTACCGACGAAAAGTGATGTCCAGGGGATCGCCATAGTATCCCATCCAGCACCGGTACCCCCACCTGCCATATGGATAGAAATGGTTTTGCGCCAGATCCAATGATCCCCTACTGGTGTAGCCCATTCATCTGCTGGCATACCATAATCATCTAGTTTTCGACCGGTCGAAACCTGACAAAAATATACCTCAGTGGATCCCTCATAACACGAGAGCGTTTGTTGATTGACATTAATAATAATGCTTTTATCTTGTGCATCCGGGTGAATGGGGGCAATCTCTTCTTCAGTGATGGGGCGAAAAGCAGTGGCTTCTGCCCAGAAGATGTCACCATAACCATAGCCATGTCCATAATCTTCGTTTACACGGTAATAGACTACCCCATTCTCATCCACTTTCATCTGGTCGATCCATACTACCTGGCTGTAATACATACGCCAGCGATCGGAAGTCACCTCATTCAACCAGGGTGCTCGTGCAGGAGGATTTTCGATCTCCAATTGAACGAATGGAACAGTCACTTCTGCCCACATACCCTGTGAATTTTCCACAACCGGAATCCCTGTAACAGGTGTATTGGGGATGTTACGCACCTTCTGCACACTGGGCAGGTAGATATATCCGTCGAGGGTTTCTACCCAGCGATCATTGTTTGTTCTACCCAATGGAGCCGAGCCAATCACCACACGATTCCAGGGTAGGCATTCATCCTGCTCCATGGTGCGCACTATACTGGCATCCGTGGATGGTTTGGAACGGATGGGCAATGTGTTAGGCAATGTCACTGTATTGCGGGCAAGATATTCCGCATCTGCAAAGTCGTCTAAATAGAAAAATTTCTCATACAGACTGGTCTTCTTACTATTTGCCAGTATGACAATCCCTCCTAACCCACTGAGTGATTTCATTAAAAAATCTCTTCGAGATATATCTTGCGTATTCATGTTGTAAAGCTTACCAATCTACACCTAAAAAGTCAAACAACCTCACAAGCCGTTATTTTTATCTCCAGATATTGCAGCAATTTATTGATCTCTTCACCCCATAACGTATCATGCTCTTGAAAGGCAACAACAGTTCTCATCTTTTCATAAAATGCAGCAGTACCTCTCCCCATCTTTTTATCAGGGTATTGTTTTTTTCGAATATCCATGGCATGAGCAGATGTATATAACTCAATAGCAAGAACACGCAATGTGTTTCTGGCGATCATCAATGCATGCCTGGCAGCTGTTAGGGAATTAGCATTATGGTCTTCCTGATTGGCAGAGGTTGGTAAAGAATGAACTGCATCGGAATTTGCTAAGTGTCTATTCTCCATCACCAGTGATGCCGCTGAATACTGCGGGATCATCAAGCCCGATTCTGTACCACTTTTCCTTCCATCGGCAATGAGCATCAAAGGTAAGCCATTGTTTAGATGATCATCCAATAATCTGAATATTCTCCTTTCAGAAATAGCACCCAATTCAGCCAGTGCGATACCCAGTAAATCCATTACCAGGGCAATTGGTTCACCATGGAAATTTCCACCTGAAATCACAGTTCCATTTTCAAAGATCAGAGGATTATCCGTAGCAGCATTGACCTCACTAGTCAGTGTACATTCGACATGCAAAAGGGAATCTCGCACTGCTCCGTGTACTTGAGGAGCACAGCGTAGAGCATAACCATCTTGTACCTGAACAGAACTATCGATGAATTCGCTGTTCGTAAGAGCGTTCCACACATTTCGGGCACTTTCGATCTGACCCTGTAATCCACGCGCTGCATGTAATCTGCTGTCAAAGGCATCTTTTCTACCCAAGAGCGCTTCCATGGATTGTGCCAATCCTACATCAGCCAGATTACATAATTGCTTACCATACCAGCATGAAATGGCACCGATCGCTGCAGAAAACGTAGCCCCATTGATCAATGCTAACCCTTCTTTGGGTTTCAGTATCATTCTTTCCAGGTGTGCAGCTTTCATGGCATCTTTCCCACTCAATAATTTTCCAGCGAAGTACGCATATCCAGATTCCGTATCGAGGTCACGTTTGTCAGTGGTAAAAACTAGCGCCATTTGTGCCAGCTGACACAGGTCACCTGATGAACCCATTGAACCTTGAGCACGAACCAGGGGAGTGACCTCTTTATTTAACATATCCAAAAGGCACTGAACTGCAGAAAGGCGAATTCCAGAAAAACCTTTGGCAAGCGTGTTCGCTCTGATGAGCATAGCAGCCCTTACGACCTGAACATCCAATTCATCGCCGGTTGCCACGGCATGGCTCAAGATAAGATTACGATTTAAATCTAGCAGTTGGTCTTTCGAGATCTTTTTCGTGTGAAAAATGCCGTATCCGGTATTTATGCCATAGAATGGCATGTCCTTCTCAAGACAATCAAGCAACAACGCATGCGATCGTTCAACCGCATCAACTGCTTTTTTTGAAAGGCATACTTTTTCGTCTTGATAAGCTACCTGCATGATCTGTTCAATTGAAAGATCGTTCCCGGTTAATTCAATCATAAAGTTATCCTTATGGATCAATTTTTACTAATCCGAGCAATATCCCTTTTTAAATCCCGCTCTGCAATATCATGGCGTTTATCGTATAGTTTCTTTCCACGTGCAACAGCGATATCTACCTTAGCTTTTCCGTCTTTCAAATAGATTTCAATTGGCACAATGGTAAGTCCCTTCTGCCTGACACTATTCCAAAGCTGACGAATCTCGCGTTTATTTAGCAATAGTTTTCTCTTCCTCTTCGGATCATGATTCATCCGACTGGCGGGATCATACGGGGAGATATGAGAATTGATCAACCATACTTCCTTGCCATCGGTCTGCACATATGCTTCAGCAATACTAACCTGTCGGGCACGGATAGATTTGATCTCAGTGCCAAGTAAAACCAACCCTGCCTCATAATGTTCCAGCAGAGAATATTCAAATTTTGCTTTGCGGTTGGTAGCAATAGTCTTGGTATTCATAGGATTGATTTTAATTTAGTTTTCACTTTATAACACATTCTCCATGATTTACCCGCTACTTTTTATACTTGTTTCCGTATTAATATTGTTTATTCTTTAAATAACAGGTGGAAATTCCATGAAAAAGAAAAAGGTCGTACTAGCATTGGGGGGAGGAGGATTAAAAGGTTATGCCCATATTGGGGTTATCGCGGCGCTTGAAGATCTGGGATATGAAATCACTGGGATAGCCGGTACTTCAGCAGGTGGAGTTTTTGGTTCGTTCTATGCTTATGGTTACAGTATTGTAGAGATCTTGTCTTTCATCCATGACATCGACAAAACGAAACTTTTTCAACGGTTGCCATCCGATGGACCATCTTTGATCGGTTTGAAAGGACTTTATCAAATACTGGATGACAAATTTGGTGATAAAGAACTGGATCAGCTAAAAATTCCTTTCGCCACCACTGCTGTGGATATTAACACCAACCGTGAGATTTTTATCGATTGTGGCAAATTAAGCGATGCAGTCAAAGCTACCTCTGCTATGCCGGGTGTTTTCCCTTATGTCCAAAAACATAATCTGACTTTGGTGGACGGTGGAGTATATGATCCGGTGCCAGTCAATCTTGCGCGCTGGCTTGTCAATAATTACCCGATCATTGCTGTGAGCCTTGCGCCAGAAAAAGATAAGGCACAGGTGCTATCCAACCTTCAAATTCCCACCATCTCCCCCATTCCATCGTCTATTGTGCAATATTTTGCAAATATGCGGCTTGGGAAAGCACTGGATACTTTCCTTATTTCACTTGATGTAATGCAAATGATCATGACCGATATGCAAATACAATTAACCCAACCGGATGTTTCTCTATTCCCTGATACCAGTAAATATTATTACATTGATGATGTCAATCCAGATGAATTGATTGAGAACGGGCGCAGATCTGTTGAATCAGCGCAGAAAACTATCATGGACGCAGTTGAGAATTTCCATCCAAAACCTGCCAAGAAGACAGGGCTTTTATTGTCCGAATGGTTGTCTGATAACGATCAGCGATCAGTAAAGTAGGATATCAGTGTTATCAACACTCCTAATCCACCGATGATCAGAATGACCAAGCCAACCGGAATGCGTTGTGAAATACCTGATGATACTTCATCCATGTAGGTTGGGATACTTTGAGGTATAGCGGGAGTATAGGTGGGCAGCCGCGTTGAGACAGGTGTGGTCAAAAATTGAGCCGCCAGAGTGGGATCAATAGTTTCTGTTATTTCAGGAGTGGGGGTTGAGGGGGGTTCGACGATCGGAATCGTTCCAGCTGACAGGGTAACCAGCGCCGAATACACCCAACCGGAACCCTCCGGAATACCTGGGTATTCAATCAAAACCCAATCGCCACCAGCTGATTTCCCCAATACTGGAACTTCCTGTCCCGCCAACAAGACACCTACCTTATCATAAAAATAACCGGGACCCGAACGTATATTAATCGTCTCTTCCTGGTCCAGGCGTACATAGGCTGTAACTCCTTTGGGTGTGCCTGTAACGGTGGGAAGAGCAATGGTGGGTTGTTGGAAACTATAATCTGCGTTTACCGTACTATTAACGAAAATAAGCAGAAGAGAAACCAAAACTATGGAAATGAACAACGTTAGTTTTTTAATCATATGAATCTCGAATCTTGGTATTTTTGATTATAATGCAATCTAATGGAACACAGAATTTTTCACGGTCAATTTTCTTCAACTGAACTTGTGGAATGCCTACAGATCCATTTTAATCGCGGTAATCTGCTGGTTCAAAAAGTAGACTACGATGATGGAGTCGGTATCCAAATCAAAACGCGCGATCATCCCACATCAGGGGGAGATACCGCATTAGGTATCTATCTTAAGCAAGTTGAGGATGGTGTGTCTGTTCAGGTTGGACAACAAACCTGGTTGGGTATCGCCGCCAGCCTTGGTTATTCAGCCCTGGCAACATTCCTCAACCCTGCCAACATTTTAAATCGGCTGGATGATATAGCTCAAGATGTGGAATATCTTCAGCTCAGTGATGAGGTATGGAAAGTTCTTGAAGCAAACGCCAGATCCCTAGGGAGCGGTTATGAACTTTCCGAGCGACTGCGACGAATCAAATGCCCTTACTGCGAAGCAGCCAATCGGGTAGGTACGCCAACTTGTATCGCCTGCGGTGCTCCCCTTGGCAATACACAACCAATCTCATGCAGCCATTGCGGTTTCATTGTGACCAGCCAACAAGTAACCTGCCCT
Organism: Chloroflexota bacterium; assembly: GCA_012798455.1. Lineage (GTDB taxonomy): Bacteria > Chloroflexota > Anaerolineae > Anaerolineales > Anaerolineaceae > UBA4781. The sequence goes on from JAAZNC010000100.1 coordinate 27,919, forward strand.
AACTGTAAAAAAAGATTGTGATCTCAAACAGGATTCAGCCAGTGTCTGCCATCCTGTTGCATAAAAACATCGGCTCCCTGTGGGCCCCAGGAACCCGGTAAATAAGTCGGCAGTGAGCGCAATGGATTTTGCTCCCAGGCAGACAGGATATCGGAAGTGAATGCCCATTGCGCGAGCGCTTCATCTGAGCGAGTGAACAACGTAGCATCCCCAACCATACAATCCAGCAGCAATCGTTCATACGCTTCTGGCGGTTCACTGCCGAAAGCATCATCGTAGCAAAATTCCATATTGACAGGAGCGATTTCGTTTACCGGTCCCGGAACCTTGGCGCCAAAAGACAAGTTGATGCCCTCATCCGGTTGCAACCGTAAGGTCAGCACATTGGGGGCGGTACCTGCCATATTCCTCCAATCAAAAAGGGGCAATGGCACTTGTTTGAACTGGATGGCGATCTCAGTTGTCCTTTTTTCCAGCCGCTTTCCACAGCGCAAATAGAATGGCACACCCGACCAACGCCAATTATCAATGAAAAGTTTGGCAGCCAGATAGGTTTCAGTGGTTGACCCCTGTCTGACCTTATCCTCACTCAGGTAACCTTTCACCTGTACACCCTGCATTTCGCCAGCGCTATATTGTGCGCGAAAAGTATTTTGCATGACCTGGCTCTGGTCAAAATGGCGCAATGCCTTCAATACCTTTAATTTTTCATCACGAACCGAGCCAGCATTGAAGGCATAGGGCACCTCCATCGCAGTTAAAGAAAGCAGTTGCAACATATGGTTGGCAAACATATCTCGAATGATGCCACTATCTTCAAAATATCCGGCTCGTGTACCAACACCTACCGTTTCCGCCACCGTGATCTGAATATGGTCAATATAGTGATTATTCCAGAGTGGTTCAAAAATACCGTTGGCAAAGCGGAAAACGAGGATATTTTGAACAGTTTCTTTTCCTAAATAATGATCAATGCGGTAGATCTGATCTTCGCGAAA